>CANHSL010000010.1 GCA_947463385.1 Flavobacteriales bacterium | reverse complement strand
GCCCCGGTGGCGGAACTGGTAGACGCGCTGGATTCAAAATCCTGTTCTTTCGGGAGTGCCGGTTCGATTCCGGCCCGGGGTACAAAAAGCAGAGTGAGTGTGAGAACGAAAGCGAAACACGACTCTGCTTTTTTTCTTCATTCTGATTCCCGCACTCGAATAATTATTGTAACTCAAACGGAAACCTAACTGGTACTAAAAACCAGCATGAGCAACAGTTCGTGTAGAGCGAGTTGTTCCAGTACTCTTCTGTTCTCGCATCATACGCTTTCTGTTGTTATTTTGTTTTCCTCTACGCTACGCCAACGTCAGCATTAATTGCTTTTTTTAAAGGTATTTTCTAATGGGCTATCCCACGCTTGGGCTATTAATATTACCTTTGATTGTGATGACAAAACAGGTGTATATAAATATTAAGGAACTGGTTCAAGTTAGACAGCCCGCCTTAACTCCGCTCACAGGACATGAATTTCAAATGGTACCCTCAATACCTAATGCCTTTTTGGTTATTGAGGACAACACGGTGATTGATTTTGGAAACATGGATTCTTTTGACAAGGCCTTGTATCCTGCCCATGATTTAATCGATGTGTCGGGCAGTTTTGTCTTACCTGCATTTTGTGATTCTCATACACATGCAGTATTTGCTCGGCCAAGGGAGACAGAATTTGTAGATAAAATTAAGGGCTTAAGTTATCAAGAAATTGCAGCAAAGGGTGGGGGAATATTAAATAGTGCGCGACATATACAAGCACTTTCTGAAGATGAACTGTTTGAGATTTCCCTTCCTAGAGTTCAAGCATTGATTGCTGGCGGTACAGGAGCGTTGGAGATTAAAAGCGGTTATGGCCTCACACTGTCTGATGAATTAAAAATGCTACGGGTAATAAAACGAATCAAAGCACAAGTTGATATACCGATTAAAACTACGTTTTTAGCTGCCCACGCCTTACCGGATGAGTTTAGATCGAATAAACAGGGCTTTATTCAAACAGTAGTGGATCAGTGGATTCCCAAGGTAATATCGGAAGGCCTGGCAGATTATATAGATTTGTTTTGCGAAACAGGTTACTTTGATGCGGTAGATATTGAACTAATTGCTCAAGCTATTCAAGGCACCCACATGAAACTAAAGGTGCATGTAAATCAATTCACTGCGATTGGGGGGATTGAAGAGGCGGTAAAAAACAATGCATTAACGGTTGATCATTTGGAAGTGTTAGACGCAAAAGATATCGATGCGTTAAAATCAGGAAAAACGATTGCAACCCTATTGCCAGCCTGTTCATTCTATTTAAATATTCCCTTTTCACCGGCGAGGGATTTAATGAACGAAGGAATTCCTATTGCCTTGGCCAGTGATTATAATCCAGGTTCATCGCCGACGTCAAATTTGTTTTTTGTTTGGTCTTTAGCATGTATAAAAATGAAGTTAACACCTGAAGAGGCTTTAAATGCTTTAACGATTAACGCGGCTTTTGCGATGGGAATAGAATCGACTCATGGATGTATATTCAAGGGGTATAAAGGCAAACTAATCGTTACAAACCCCGTTCCTTCCTTGGCATTTTTCCCCTATGCATTTGCAACCAATCATATATATAATTTGATAAATTAACCAATGAAGTATTTCCACACCTTGCTTATTCTAGGAATAAGCCTATCCCTATGTTCACAATCATATAATGTGAAAGGGAATTTATTGTGGGAAATTAGTACACCACATGGGATTTCGTATTTATTTGGCACCTTACACTCAAACGATAAAAGGCTTTTTGAATTTCCTGATTCAGTCTACGAGTCTTTTTTAAGTTGCAAAAAACTTGCGGTTGAAGTAAACGTATTTGATTTATTTATGGATAAGGACCCGATCCCTAACAGGTCCTTACTTTTACTTGATAAACGCGGCAAACTGTATACCTCTAACGAAGAACCGACTCTTACCTATTACGGAAATGAAGATGGAATGCCTCAGTTTATGGATGCGTGGTTTCAAGAAAAAGCAGAACTTCTGAATAAAGAAATAATTGCCTTAGAGTCTATTGCACAACAAACAAAAGCGATAGAAGAAATCCCTTATGTAGAAAAAGAAAACAGCATTTCCTTGGCACGTTCTGATAATCAAGTCTTGCATGAACTTTATCTAGACGGACGAATAGACCTTATTGATCGCCTGATAAAAGGGGGCTTATCGGGCAATAAAGAAGCTTATATTAAGCTTATTGAAAACAGAAATATCGCCATCGCGGCAAATATAGCACGTTATTCTTTGGATGGCCCTGTGTTTTTTGCCGTTGGTGCAGGACACCTATATGGAGAGAAGGGCTTATTAAGTCTTTTGCGTGAAAAAGGATATAAATTAAGGGTAATTCAACTAACTAAAGGAGACATCCCCTCCGCTTCTGAACGAAAAATAAAATCAATACGTTCGTATGATTTTTCGCGCGAACTTGGAAACTCATGGATTAAGTTTTCTGTTCCCGGTCGTCCCAGAGAAACACAAAGTGCAACAGAAGTCGAGACGATTTTAACGTATAAAGAATTGGGCCAAGGCAACACGTATGAGGTTAGGTATTTTGAGCGCGACACAAGCCTTTCTTTATTGGAGTATTCTGAAATTCTAATCGCAAGCCCTCCCCAAAGCCCCTATGTTTTCGGGGTCTTGGATGACGGTACCGAATTCACCCAAGGTTTAAGTGACGCCTATCCCGAAGGGTTAAAATGGACAAGGATATTAATAAATGAAACCTATGTATTAGTTGCAAGTTGCTCCGGAGGAAATAAATTTATGAATTCGGATCGACCGCGTCGCTTTTTCAATAATATACTGCTTGAATGATTTGGCAGTATTGTGCGGAACGAACCGTTATGCATTTGGATTTATCTCGTCCCAGGATGTACATTAATTTTTATTGGTCATATCTACTGAATTAACATGAAAACTTTTATTCAACAATGCGCTACAGAATTGGTATCACTTCACGCCGATAGTGCGAGTTATGTACTTGTTATCCCATCAAAGCGTGCTAAAAAATATGTTCTAGAAGCCTTGGCCAAGGCATATAAAAAACCAATTTTTCTGCCTACGATTTATACCATAGAAGAGTTTACTTCCCGCTGGAATGACCTGCCCATTATTGATAAAACAAGACAATTATTCTTATTATTCAAGGTAATTAAAGATACCGAAAAGTTCCAAAGCTTGTCGTTTGAGGAGTTTTTGAATTGGGGTCCCATGTTGATAGATGATTTTGAAGACATAAATCGGTATTTGCTAAATGCGAATCAAGTATTTTCGAATTTAATCGCGATTAAAGAGTTAGAAAGTTGGAATCTTGAGGAATCTCAAGAGCTTTCGGAAAGCCAACGTAAGTTTATGGAGTTTTGGGATGAACTCCCAGCCATTCATCTGGCGTTTAATAAGGCGTTGAGCGCCCTAAATAAATCAACTTCGGGACAAGCCCTTAAGTATCTTGCAGAAAATACCACGGACTTAATTACAGATGACAAACACTACTATTTTATTGGGTTTAACGCCCTTTCGTTAGGAGAACTTACTGTGATTAATGCCTTAAAACAGAGAAAACAAGCAACATATTGGGTAGATGCAGATGATTATTATTTAAATAATCCCCTTCATGAAGCGGGAACGTTTATTCGAAAGAACCTTGCCTTTTTCGGCTTAAAAGAGACGCCTTTTACGAATAACACCTTATTGGAAAAGGCAATGAACATTCGCGTTGTTGCATGTTCTCAAATTACAGGGCAAGTGAAGTTAGCTGCTACGGAGTTGGCTAATAAAACAGAAGCGGAACTCAACGAAACGTTGGTTTTATTGGCCGATGAAACGCTAATTGTTCCGTTAATGAAAAATATCCCGGCAAGCGTTCAGCGAGCAAACATAACCATTGGATTGCCTTTAAAACAAACGTCCATAAAGTCTTTGATTGATTTACTCTTTTCAATTCAAGAAAACCACATCAGATTTAATACAAAGGCAGCGTATTATAAAGATTTGATGCTCTTGTTTCAGCATCCATTAATTTCAGTCTGGTTAGATAAACCAACAATCAATAAAATTAATGAATGGGAGCGCAAAACAATACAACAAAACAAAGTATTTCAAAATACGGAACGCGTATCGTTTAATCCACTGTTAGATGAACTAACAGCGCTTGCGTTTACAACATGGAAATCAAATTATCAAGTTGGCATATCGTTAATGCAACAGGTAATGAGTTTATTAGAACAACAAATGCAGCAAGGATTTGAGTTGGAGCATCAACAAATAATTGTTTTTCAAGAGGCATTAGTAACCATGTCAGCACTCGCATCAGAGGGTTTACCGCCAATGAACATAAAAACATTCAGAACGTTTTTTAATCAACATTGGAACAAAAAAGCCATCGCATTTCATGGAAACCCAACACAAGGTCTTCAAATTATGGGTCTTCTTGAAAGCCGGATGTTAGACTTTAAACAGTTAATTGTACTTGGGATGAATGAGGGCATGCTTCCGCCAACAAACCCAATAGACTCAATTATTCCAATGGATTTACGCAGAGGTCTTGGATTGCCCACAGCCCGGGAGAAACAAGGTCTTTTTGCGCATCATTTTTATCGCTTATTGCATACTGCTGAAGATGTAATTATTACCTACGGAATTTCTAATGATTCCTTAGGCTCATCGGAGTCAAGCCGATATATCGCTCAACTTGAAATGGAATTGGCGCGTATTAATAAAAATTGCTCCATTCAAAAACACTTTTATACTACCGCGTTTCCCGAAAATAATGAATTTGATTCCGCTGTTGTTGTGAAACGCCCACAAATTCATTTCTTACTTGAAAATTATTTTTCAAAATGCATTTCAGCCAGCGCGATCGGTAAGTATTTAACCTGTCCGCTTGACTTTTATTATCGGTATTTAGCGGAATTTGGAGAAGAAGATTCCGTTGAGGAAGAGCTTGAAACCAGCAGCATGGGTAGATTTATACACAATACCCTAGAAAAACTTTTCACCCCATTTGTTGAAGTAGACAAACACGGTGAACCAGTAACTCCACCGCCTCCTGCAATTTCGGTGCAGGATGTAGAAAATATGTTGTTAATTGCTCCCGCAATATTAAAACAAGAGTTTTTGTCTTTTTTAAATAACGATGAAAAACTGATTGAATCCGGTAAGAATTGGCTCACATTTAACGTGGCTAAAGAATTAACAATAAACCTATTAAAAAACGATGTGGTGTATATTAAAAACCAAGCGGAGCCGGTTTATATTCATCGCGTAGAAGCAAAACTAATGGCTCCAATGAGCCTAATGATTGGTGAAGAAGAAAAGGTCGTACAGTGGGTTGGCTTTGTGGACAGAATAGATCGAATTGGGGATTCATTTCGACTGGTTGATTATAAGAGCGGCAAAGTTAAAACGGAAGACGTGACGTATAAACGCAAGGATACCATTGAAGAATCTTTTAAAGGCTGTAAACATGCCCTACAACTTGCAGTTTATACCTATTTATTTAATTATAATTACGATAAATTACCTGAATCTATGGGGATTTATGCGATCCAACGTAAAACAGAAGCTTTTTTCCCGCTTGATATAAATGGCCTAAGCACGGTTGAGTTTTTATCAGATTTTCAGGAATTAATGAATGAAGTTGTTACCCAAATATTTGATGAAACCATTCCGTTTACTCATACAACAACCGCTAAGTATTGTGGGTATTGTTAAATAAAAAAGCCGAAAAAGGTGGTTTTTCGGCTTTCTCTGCAAGTTAAATAAATCTAAGCTTACGCCTATGAGTATGTAAAAGACGTAAAGATGTTAAGACACGTTGCCTCTTGATTAATATAATTCTGATTTTAACGCATCTCGGTAATCTTTTAATTCTTCCCGATTTACTTTTTGTTCTGCATTTTGAAGTAATGACAACAGATATAATAAGTTCTCTTTCTCATCGATTTCAAGCGGATATTCATTGCCTTCTTCGTCTTCTTCAAATTGACCTTCAACACCAAAAGACTCGTTTTCACCTAAATACTCATACGTTAACCGAAGTATTTTTACTACTAAAGGGTCTTTCTCTTCTAAGGCCTTAACCCGCAGTGACTTTAATTCATCAATTAATTTTGGGGCGTTTACACCCTCTTTTTCTACCATTTTAATAATAGCATCTAGCTTATCATTGGCCAATTTCGTTCTCATGAATCTGATTTAATTACGCAAAGATAAGGATTATTCCACTTTTATTTCATTGCACCTAATAGATTTAACCATACCCGAACCTTTTGATTATTTTTGTAGGTATGGAGTATGTTTTCCAAGCCATCGGAATAGGATTTCTGTTGAGTATTATGATTGGTCCGGTATTTTTTGTTTTGTTAGAGATTAGCATTACAAAAGGATTCAAATCGGCCTTGATTTTTGACTTGGGTGTTTTGTTGAGTGATTTGTTTTATATCGTCATTTCCTTGTTTTTTGCTTATCAATTAAAAGGGCTTGGTGATGTTAAAAATAACTTAGCACTGAGCCTTGTAGGAGGATCCTTGTTTATTGCATTTGGGGTGTATAATCTGTTTTTTAAAAAGGTCCAGTTGGCTCCAGTAGATTTAGAACAAGAATTGATTGACGTACCAGAACAACAAGCCAAACCCAATAGAAAAAAAGATAATACGATGCTGGTTCTCAAAGGATTTACCTTGAACCTGCTTAATCCGGGCGTTGTGATTTATTGGTTGGCTATCGTAGCAAAAGGGTTCGACTTAGTGGCAAAATATGAAAGCGACATCCACATTTCTATTTATTTAGCGATTATATTAATTACCTTTTTTGGGATTGATTGTTTAAAGGCATATGTGGCAAACAAACTAAAACCATTAGTCACCGTTAATTTATTGAAAGCCCTGAATGTACTTATCGGCGTTATTTTTTCTGGCACTGGTGTTTTCCTAATCCTTCGGCAGTTAATATAGATGTAACATGTATAAGCCTCTCCGTTTTGTTTTTATGAAGTATTTGTGGCTCTTTTTTCTTGTGTCCCTGAGCCAAGCCTTACACGCTCAAAGGGTTTTACCTGAAAATCTGGGCCCCAAAGCAAAGGTGTTTTGGGATGCTAATAACAAAAGAATTCATTCTACAGGATCCTATTACTTGGACGAAATCAATCCAACAACTACCGAAAAACACGGAAAATGGACATTCTATGCCCTTGATGGTTCAATCGAAGAGGAGCGGTTTTTTTATCGAAATCGTATGCATGGCAAACAAACCACCTACTTTCCAAACAAACAAATTAAACAACAGTATTTTGCTCAATTTAATGTGCCCGATTCTACCTTTAAAGAATATAATGAAAAAGGCATCTTGCTAATTCAAGGTAATTATCAGTTGGGCTCCCCTGAGGGCATATGGAATTATAACTACAGCGATGCGTCAAGATGGAAAACTGAATTAGTCAGAAATGACACCACGTATTTGTTGGATTATTTTGAGAATGATTCGTTGCACACGCAGACGGTTGTTGCCGGCAAAGGACAGGTGAATACATATTATACGTATGGTGGGATTAAAGAATCATATACGTTTAATAATGGATTAAGAGATGGCCCCTTTTTTGAATTACTGGCCTCCGGAAGACCGTCGATTGAAGGCGCGTTTTCTGGTGGTAAAAAACAGGGCAAGTGGCTGTTCTATTTTCCGAATGGGAACATCGAAAAACAGCAAAGTTTCATTCAAGATTCATTAGACGGATCCTATCAAGTGTATTTTGAAAACGGGGTGTTGCAAACGGAAGGAAGTTATCAATTGGGTAAAAAGGAAGGGACTTGGATTTGGAGAAGATTGGATGGTGGTGAAGACATGAAGGGAATGTTCAAATCTAATTTACAACAGGGTGTTTGGACTTATTATTATTCCTCTGGGGAACTTTCTTATACTGCATCGTTTGATAATGGATTAAAGGCGGGTGAGTGGAATTATTATTACAAGGATGGTACGCCCTTTAAAAAAGGGAAATATGAATCCGATTTGAAACAAGGCCTTTGGCAGACATGGTATGAAGACGGTACGATATTGCTTCAAGGGGCGTATAATCGCGGGGAAGAAGAGGGGGAGTGGAAGAATTTTTGGCCAAATGGGAGGGTTAAGAATACGTCCTTCTATAAGGAAGGTAAACTTCATGGCGCATGGTATTCGTTTAGTCCAGAAGGAAAATTACTGTTATTTGGTCGCTATAAGCACGGTAATAAGACGGGGAAATGGACCGAATTCTATAACAATGGAAGGAAAAAAGAAGAGGTTTCTTACAAGGTTAAAACGCTAAAAAATGCGTCACAAGATGTCGTTGCCTTAGGGTTTAAAGAAAAACAAAGCGTAGAGCACGGGTTCTATAAAGCATATTCTCAGCTTGACTTTGCAATTAAAGAGTCGGGAAAATATCATTTAGGAAAGAAGGTTGGTAAGTGGATTAATTTTTATCCTGGAGGAGTTGTACCCGCCGTGGTTTCAACATTTAAAAATGGACTGCTTCATGGTGAATTTTATCAAAATGATCGTCGGGGAAATAAAATGAATGAAATCCACTATAAGAACGGGTTGAAAGATGGGTTATTCATTGTTTATGGCAGCAACGGAAAGCCAATAACACAAAAAATGTTCAGAAAAGGACACGAATTACAGCGTGTTTCCAGTGGTAATCCATTTTCTCCTGAATAATGATTAGTGCGAGGTTAGAATTAAATCTATTTGGCGTTTTCTGGGACTTACTTCGTCAACGGTAACTGAAACGATATCCCCGAGATTAATAGTTTTACCACTTCGTTTACCAACCACAGCATAGCGTTCAGGGTCAAATAAATACCGATCTGCTGTAATTGAGGAAATTGCAACCATTCCTTCGCAATTATTCGCTGTTAATCGTACAAAGATTCCATATTCTGAAATTCCTGAAACAATACCTTCAAACGTTTCTCCGATATGGTCAATTAACATGAGTGTTTGAAAGTACTTCACGGATTCCCGTTCTGCCTCAATGGCTTTGCGCTCATTCGCAGAAATTCGTTTACAAACTTCTTCAAGATTAGTTCTATGTTTTACACTGCCTGTTTCCGTTTTTTCAAAAAGTTGCCGATGTACAATGAGGTCAGCATATCGTCGTATCGGCGATGTAAAATGTGTATATTCCTTGAATGCCAGTCCAAAATGCCCTTTATTATTCGTGCTATAAACAGCCTTTGCCATGGACCTAACCACCATGCCCTGAATGAGTGAGAAGTAGGGTTCGTTTTCTATATCTTTTAATAACTTATTAAGCTTAAACGCGGCCTCTTGGATTTGATCAATATGTAATTCTAGCCCAAATTTTTCACAAAACAGGGTCAGTAAACCAAGTTTTTCTAAATCAGGTAAATCATGCACCCGGTAAACGGTAGTGTGTGTTTCCGCTTTCTCTTTTTTCGGAGTCAAATAAGCGGCGATGGACCGATTGGCTAATAGCATAAACTCTTCAATAAGCTGATGTGATTCTTTTGAGGTTTTAAGAAGTGTGCCAATGGGCACACCCGTTTCAGATAACACAAACCGAAGTTCTTCAGAGACGATGTTTAATGCACCTTTTTTAAAGCGGTTAGCACGAAGGAGTTTAGCGATTTTATTTATGGTATGTAATTCCTGTGCATATTGATCCTTCGTTCCTTCAATAATTTCTTGAACCTCTTCATAGGTATATCTTCGATTTGAATGAATAACACTTTTACCATACCAAGAATTTATAACTTCATGCTGCTCATTGAATTCAAAAATCGCGGAGAATGCCAACTTATCTTCATTAGGCCTCAACGAACAAAGCACATTTGAAAGTTGTTCCGGCAACATCGGCATTACCCGATCAACTAAATAAACCGAATTCGAACGCTTTAATGCTTCTTTATCTAAAGCGGAACCTTCTTGTATATAGTGTCCCACATCCGCAATGTGAACGCCAATTTTCAGGTTCCCGTTTTCTAATGGCTCATAAGAAATCGCATCGTCAAAATCTTTAGCATCTACAGGGTCAATTGTAAAGGTTGTTATGGTTCTTAAATCAAGTCTTTTTGCTATTTCTTCGTTCGTGATTTCTGTTGAAATTAAACTGGCTTCTCGTAAAACTTCGTCAGGAAAAAAGGGATCAAATCCTTGATTAATTAAGATCGAAATCATTTCAGCATCGTTCGTTCCGGCATAACCGAGAATCGCAACAACTTCACCGTAAGGCATTTTTCGTTGTTCAGGCCAAACGGTTATTTTTACAACGGCGCGCATTCCTTGCTGCGCTCCATTCAGTTTGCTTTCTGGAATTTCTACAGGCACCCCAAATTTTGCAGAGTCAGGATATAATATAGCCTTATGGTTTCGGACTTGAATGGTACCAACTAACTGCATTCGAGCGCGATCCAGTACATTCAAGATGACCCCCTCTCGCTTGCCGTTTCTGTCCTTAATCACAGTGAATTGCACCCGGTCTCCATCAATGGCCATTCCTTTGTTTTCCTCGCGAATCATTACGTCATTCGTTGATCCTTCAATTCGAACAAATCCAAATCCTTTGGGATTCATTTCAAGGATTCCCTCTTCAGGGGTTTGAATCGGGAGGGTAAAGCTGTGATGATTTAATTGATTTAGCTGCCGCTTTTCAACTAAGGCCATGAGGGCGTCAAATATATGTTGACGTTCATTGGGGGCATTTGCGGACAGTAAAGAACACAGTTGCTTGTGGGTTAAGGACGCACCTTGGTTTTTTGCAAAAACATTGAGCACAAGAGTCCTATATCCTCCGCTAGATTTTCGCTCTGATTTTTTATGATGCGAACCACGGTGCTTGTTTTTAGCCATTATAAGGCCAATTAATGGCGAATGATTACTTTTCTAGTGAACGGTTTAGTTGATTGCCCTTCAAAAGAAATAAAGTAAACGCCACTTTTGAATTCAGACGTATTTATTTTTTTTGTTGAACTCACTTGGTCGCGCATGATGGTGGAACCCATCGCATCCAATATTTTAAACTGAAAAGATTCTGCACCACTTACAGTAATATTAATATAATCATCCGCAGGATTCGGAACCAAGGTAACCGTTACTGGGTCTTTTAGAGGCTTCACATCCGCTACATAATCAACAATTACATCCACGGAATCTAAATACGTCGTGCCCGATGCATTTGTAATATAATAGCGATAATGACCCGTTCCGCTTATTCCGTCAGCAGGATTAAAATCAGGTTTCATTTTTCCATACTCTCCGGGTAAAAGATCAAAAAGTACGGCTGCACCACCTGGTGAAGTCCATGGCGAGGAGTTCATTTGAGTACTTGAGTAACAAGAACCGCCAAACGGATCGGTTGCATGCCCCCAACATAAACCGTCTGCCCAGCCTGCTGGAACAGATATGTGTGATCTAGTAATTCTCCATTTTTGAGTATTTGCCGCATTGTTGTATACGTTGAAGGTAACGTCAAATGCTGCTGCAGATGGTGCCGCAACCATGTGAGGTCCGCCGCCAGATGAAAGGTCCGTGGTTTGTCCGTCAAGATATATTACAAGATTGTCTTGTGCAAAGAAAGACGATATGAAAAACAAAGTAAAAAGGAGGGAGTAAATTTTTGTCATATAGTGAATTTCATTCTTATCAAAGTTAAGAAAAATACGATGGTTTCCAAATGCATAACATAGAAATATTCTTTTTTCGTGTAAATTTGGAATGGCAAAGTATTTGCTAAGCACACGAAAATTTAACAACGTATGAAACATTTATTAATAGCATTTTTGATAAGCTTACCTTTTCTTGCTAAAACGCAACTTATAAAATCAGATTCTTTGGACGTGAAAAAAGTCCCTTCCGTGCTGTTGAAGGACATCAATGGAAAAGAGGTTAATACCGCTGCTTTTGGTTTTACCGGACCCGTGGTTATTAGTTTTTGGGCAACATGGTGTGCGCCATGTAAAAAAGAATTAATGGCAATTCATGACCTTTATGAAGAATGGCAAACAGAAACCGGTGTAAACTTAGTGGCGGTATCTATAGATGATGAAAAAACAAAGCGCGATGTAATTACCTATGTGAATGGTAAGGCATGGGATTATACGGTATTGTTAGATCCTAACGGCGATTTCAAGCGAAGCATGGGTGTTAATAATGTTCCTCATACGTTTTTACTAGACAAAAACGGAAACATTGTGTACACACACAACAATTACGCGCCAGGGGATGAAGAAAAACTATATGAAGAAATTAAAAAACTTACCATCGAATAGCGGGGTACTTTTACTTATAACTGTTTTTTTCGGACAGTTTATATGGTCGCAAGGCAATTTTACCGGGAATATTGAATCTACGTTTCAGTATTTGAATGACGACCCCGTTATTAATGCCATTCAACCTCCATCAAAAGGATTGGTGAATTCGTATATGAATGTTTTTTACACGAATGCGGGCTTTAAAGCAGGGATGCGCTTAGAGAGTTATTTGCCCCGAATTCAAGGGTATCCAAATCGCTTTGACGGAACGGGACTCGGTATGCGTTATGTGGGCTACTCGAATTCAAAAGTGGATGTCACCCTTGGACATTTTTATGAGCAGTTTGGTAATGGCCTAGCACTTAGAGCTTATGAAGACCGCGCATTAGGCTATGATAATGTTTTAGACGGCGCCCGCATTATTTTCAAACCATTCAAGGGAATTCAAATCAAGGGAGTATATGGTCAACAACGGCTTTCATTTGAAGCGGGTCGTGTTGTTAATTCAGATGGAATTGTGCGCGGTATAGATGCCGATATTCATTTAAATGAAACCTTTGCTAAACTCAGCGCATTTCCATTAGATGTAATTCTAGGAGGAAGTTTCGTCAGTAAATACCAAATAGATGACGATGATCAATTGGTTTTACCTGAGAATGTTGGTGCTTACGGTGGACGAATGAAATTACAGTATAAGAACTTTCGTTTAGATGGGGAGTACATTCAAAAAGAACAAGACCCTTCGTTGGATAATGGTAAAATCTACAATTTTGGCCACGCGGCGGTAGTAAACTTTGGCTATTCTAAGAAAGGTATTGGCTTTAGTCTATCTGCAAAATCAGTCGATAACATGAGCTATCGCTCAGACCGGAATAAAGAACTTCAAGACGTTTTTATCAATTACCTTCCTGCACTCAATAAAACCCATACCTACAATTTGGTGGCTACACTGTATCCCTATGCAACACAACCATTGGGAGAGGTGGCATATCAAGCAGATTTTTTATACACCATTAAGAAAGGTTCCAAACTGGGTGGAAAATACGGAACTACGCTCGGAGTTAATGCATCCACAACGTATCGCCCAGTGCAGCATACCAGTGGTATTAATCAGTTTGATTCTAGCCGTGTAGCATATGAAACCCATCTATTCGACAAAAGCGATAGTTTATATTGGAGAGACATTAATGTAAACATCACGCGAAGAATTAACAAGAAACTCCTCCTTTTAGTGTCTTATTTTAATATTACCATTAATAATGATATCGCTAAAGTTTCCAATGATGCAACGGGTATTATTTCGTCTCATATTGGTGTGGTAGAAGCGTCCTATAAAATCAATTCAAAACACAACATTCGCGTTGAACTTCAAGGAATGTTTGTAAACAAGAAAGATGATGGAGCGATTAATGATAAAGGGAATTGGGCTACAGCATTAATAGAATATACGGTTTCACCAAGCTATTTTGTAAGTTTCATCAACCAATATAATTATGGTAATCCAGACGCAAATAAGCGTGTAAATTATCCAAACCTCACCTGCGGTTATATTCATGAATCGACACGTGTTATGCTTTCCTATGGGCGTCAACGGGCCGGATTGTTTTGTGTAGGTGGCGTTTGTCGTTTTGTACCCGCCAACAATGGCCTTACCTTAAGTTTCACTCAAAGTTTTTAAGAAATGAATCGATTGTTATGGTGTTTTTTGGCGCTACTTATTGTGAGCTACAGTTGCGATCACGTTACTAATCCATATCCACCAGGGTCCACGAATGGATTGGATACCACACTGTATCCCGGTAATTGGTCGGATTATCTAGCCAATGAGTGGCCACAATTTTCGCTAAACACGAATGTGAATAGAAATATCCTGTTAGAAGATTTCACAGGGCATAAGTGTATTTATTGTCCTGCCGCCGCTGACCTTGCGCATGCCTTATACGAAGCAAATCCGGGCCGTGTTTTTCCTTTGTCCATTCATGCCGGTCCAACCGGGATTGGTGATTTTCAAACGATAACCCTTCCAGAATACCCTTTAGATTTCACTACAACAGATGGCTTGGCAATTGCACAGTATTTTGGGATTAATGATGGCGGCTTTGTTGGAAACCCACGTGGAACCGTGTCAAGAATTAATAACGGCGGTGTGATTTTCCAAAGTCCAGGGGCATGGACCGGAATGGTTTCGAATGTACTAGCACAAAATGAGTTAAAAGTTAATATACAATCAGCCCTTAATTATTACCCGAGTACGAAAGGCGCATTTTTGCACGTGGAAGTAGAAAAAATAGATCAAACAATATCTTCAGAATTAGGCATTGTTGCTTGTTTGGTTGAAGACTCCTTAGTTGGTGATCAAAAAATGAGTGACAACTCACACAATTCATCCTACATCCACCGCGATATCCATCGGGGTAATTTGAATAATACGCCGTTTGGCCGCACACTTATTAGCGCTGATCTAATCGGGGATAAGTACTATGTGAATTATAGTTTCGCTGTTCCAAATCAACTGAATGGAACCCACAATGCATCTAATATGCATGTCTTGGTTTACGTTTATGATAAAACCACATGGGAAATATATCAGGTGATAAAACAAGCTATTGAATAAAAAAAAAGGCCGCAATTGCGGCCTTTTAAATGTGGTATTAGAACCTTAGTTCTTAATAAATCGAATCGTTTCTTTACCTAAAGAGCCCAGTGTGTTTACAAAGTAAACGCCAGCGTTTAGTGAAGATAAATCAAGGGTTGCTTGTGTTTGACCAGATACATTTTTAGTCAAAATCACTTGGCCATTTAAGTTTGTAATGGTAAGTTCATCTGCAACAATTCCTTTGATAGAAACTTGTCCGTTTGAAGGATTAGGATAAATAGATAAGGGCTCTACTACGGATGTAATCAATCCCGCAGTACCAACATTGATTTTATATCCACCAAAAGAAACACTTTGTGTAACTGGTGTAGCTGGCAAACCAGGGATTAAGGTAACCATTACCGTTGCATCTACTTCAATCGTAATCGGATACGTTCCTGTATTCGCTGTAGTTCCGTATACATTGGCGCATCCATTAGCTCCACCCGCATAGGTACAGCTTGCGATGTTACACGCATAGTTGTAACCACTTGGCAATCCTAAAACGCCGGTTACTGTAAATCCTTGAATTGGTGAACCAACAAATTGTCCTGAGGCATCTAATTCAGCTGATACCGTTGCGGGCACTTTAAAGTTCAAGTCTGTAGAATACGCAACGTTTGCCGCTGCTGGAGGAAAATTTTGTGTGGTATCAGGCCATACACCGTATGTAGAATCCACATAATTTGCACCTGGGGTACATGATTGTGCGTCAACCGACAATGCTATAAGTCCGATTGCAGCAAAAGAAAGTAACAGTTTTTTCATAGTTGATCGTTTAAGAATTTAATCAAAGATAACAAAAAGACATGGAATTAAAAATCAGTACCTTTGACCATGCGTTTTTATACTCAGTCTGAACGGAAATCTTTGAGTACACTGGATGAAGTGATTGGTTTTGAGCAGATTCAATCTGAACAAACGGCACTTTTTAACGCGTGGATTGAATCGAATTCAACCTTGTTATCCTTTTTACAAGGCAAAGTTATCACCCGGTTTAAAGATTCTTCGATGCTTCTTAAAAACGCATTGTTGCCCGATTTTAAACGCTATACCGGACATTTTTTACCGGAATTCGAACCGCGGGAAGATGACTTTTGGGATGCCTTAACAGCTTACATGAGTTATTTTTGTGTGGTGGATGCTGCTGCAGTTAAAGCCACATTGCCATATATTTCAAGTCAAGTTGCGCGGCAAAACAACCTAGAACTTTCTTTAAATGTCACCTCTGTTGAGTCATTTAACCAAGTAATTCATGCATTTCTCTCTCCAGAAAAAATATCAGCTTACAGTATGTTCCCAAAAGAATGGGAAGTCTTACGTATTCAATTCATCGAACAAGCGCTTCGCTTGATTCAGAATACGCATTGCTCAGCTGTTTCTGCAGGATTTATCCTGTCTAAGTTAAGGTCCATAGATTTGCCGGAGGCGGTAAAACATTCCGTTAATGAAGCGTGGCATGGTTTTCAAAAGGGCCAGTTAAACATTCAAAAAAAAGAACCAAAGAAGCTTAAAATAAGCAGGTCATTAAAGGTTCGCCTAGCGCTTGGTGTAATGGGAATCCTTTCCTTCTTTTTTCTATTTAATTGGGTGTTTTCAGTCGAAGATGCGGTATTAGCCGTTCCGCCGAATTCATCATTAATTTATTTTACACCACGGGAACGAATATACATTGATACCACCTTAAGAAATGAAAAACCAATTAGATCAACCGTTTCGTTAAGTTCAAGTTCCGGAGGGCTTAGCTATCAAATCCGGCAAGCGTTTGTGAATAAAAAGGCAGAAGCGCTATATAGTTCATTAACCAATGCATTAAACGATTTTTACTATAATCCAACACCGCTTGGGGACAGCACCACCGAAAACACCATGGAGGGCACCGCTTCGCTCACTGAATTTAACGGAAAATCAAGCATAAAGTGTAAAAATTCCTCGGCTTATGATGTGCTTTTAATTGCCTTTAACGACCTTACCGGTTCGCCCGTTTACAGCCGCTTGGTTCGATCAGGAACGACACAAACATTTAAGCTAACAAAAGGCGCAAAAATTCTTATTCTGCCAGGAAAACAGTTTGCCGGTTCGAATAAAATCCCCTTTAATGTGTGGGACTATAATTTCGACCAAGCAATGCAGCAGGTGTATACCTTTAGCGGAGGTTTATCCTTTGCCGTTGTGTTTCGCGGAGATTGGGGAGAAGAGTTCTCATTTACCAATCCATACCAATGTTTTAAATTGAATCCGTAATTATGTTGTATAATGTAACCGTGAGTATTGACCCATCCATTGAAACCGATTGGGTTCATTGGATGCAAAACGTTCATATTCCAGCCGTCCTTCAAACCAAGTGTTTTACCAAATGCGTACTTTCTAAAGTACATGGTAACGAAGCTGGTGAATGTACGTTTTCCGTGCTTTATTGGGCGATCAGTAAACAGGATTTTGAACAGTATCTTTCTACCCACGCGTTAACCTTACAGATGGAACATTCCACGCGTTACGAAGGTAAATTCGTGGCCTTTAGAACCACCATGGACTTAATCTCGGAACTCAACCCATGAATGTTAAAGCAAAAAAGCACTTAGGGCAACATTTTTTAATAAATACGGCCATTTGTGAGAAAATCACGGAGGCATTGCCGGTATTTGACACGCCGATGAAAGTGGTTGAGATTGGTCCAGGCAAGGGCGCGATTACTGATTTTTTCCTCAAGCGAACAGACTTGGATTTTTGCGCATTTGAAGTAGATTTAGAATCAATCCTGTATCTAAAAAAAGCACATCCTGAATTCAATAAGGTATATAGTCAAGATTTCTTAGAGGCAAACTTTAGTGAGTACTTTCAAGAAGATCAGTTCTGTGTGGTAGGTAATTTTCCATATAATATTTCTTCTCAAATTTTATTTAAATGCCTGGAATCAAAACATCAAATCCCGATCATTCTCGGCATGTTTCAAAAAGAGGTAGCGCGACGAATTGCAGAGCCCCCAGGAAGTAAAGAATACGGCATATTAAGCGTATTGATGCAAGCATACTATGAGGTAAGTTATTTGTTTACCGTAGAACCAGGGTCTTTTTACCCCCCACCAAAAGTAAAATCTGGCGTAATTCGCTGCGTAAGAAACAACCGAACCGTATTAGGCTGCGATGAGAAGCTGTTTGTTAAGGTAGTAAAAGCGGCATTTAACCAACGTCGAAAAACCTTACGAAACTCAATCAGGGCCGTTTTTCCCAACGCAATATTAACGGAGGAGTTTGAATCACGACGTCCCGAGCAACTCAACGTAGAATCTTTTATTCAATTAACAAATTTAATTCAACCCTATGTCAACGCGTAAACTCACCCCACTGGAAATGCTGCAATCTGCCGACTTGGAAACGGTATTAAATGGTGTGGAATTAATTGAAGAAAAAGGAAAACCCACTCAATTACCCGAATTATTTAGGTGCTATTTAACACATACCGAATTGCCGCATAAAAAAGCACTGTATGAATTGCTGTCCTCCATTACTATTAAAGGCGCAAAGGAAGCGTGGATTGCCCTGCTTTCAATGCCTGAATTCACCCAGGTTAATGCACAAATTGTAAATATTCTTTGGAACACTCGATTGGATTTTAGTGCAGAATTGGAGCGTTTTGTTCAGTTGGCCGTGCAGTTGGATTATCTAGGAACCTTAGAGTGTTTGACATTAATTGAGAACATGGAAGGTCCTTTTCAAGAGCAACAATTGCTTGAATCAGAACTTATATTAAAGGAATATGTGAAGAAACAAGTGGATGAAGGGGCACAAAAACAACAGTTAATTTTTAGCTTAGTTCAACATCTTGAACAATTGAAAATGCAAGAAGATCACGATTTATTTTTCGAGTAAAACCGCATTATATCGTTGAATCACCTCTTCATTCATATGAATAAACTGCTCGTGTTTAGAGGCATAAAAAGTAAAACTTTTCTCATAGGAAGCACGGCTAATTCCGTGGGATGCAAATAGGGTTTTTAATGCCCGGTCCAAGTGTTTCTTATATTGTGTGGGCGCCCCATAGGTTTTTTGATAATGCATTTCTAATACGTAGACATCAGCCATAATTTCAATCATTTTGTTTTCCGCAATCACTTGGGTTTGATTACTCGTGGATTGACAAGCGAATAACATGAAAAAGCAAAATATACTTAGGGCTAGTCTCATAATCGATTAAACACAAGGCGTTTCCCGTTGCTACCCTCAATAATTTTACCGTCTTCATAGACTAAACGACCATTAACAAAGGTACGGCGTACTTCATGGTTGAACGTGATTCCCTCAAAAGGCGACCAACCACATTTATATAACAGGTTGTTTCTGTTTACAGCTGTTTTATGCGTTGGATTAATTTCCACCAAATCAGCAAAGTATCCTTCTTTGATATAGCCACGATTATTAATGCGAAATAAATCTGCCGGCGCATGGGCCATTTTTTCTACAATGCGCTCTATTGTGATTACTCCTTGAATGGATTTCTCAAGCATGGCAAGTAACGCATGTTGAACGAGTGGACCACCCGATGGCGCGTTAAGGTAGTTCTGACCCTTTTCATCTAGGGTATGCGGTGCATGATCAGTAGCAATTACATCGATTCTATTATCAAGTACGGCGCTCCAAATCATTTCTCGATCCACACGTGTTTTTACAGCAGGATTCCATTTGATTAGATTGCCTTTCATGGCGTAATCTTCATCACTAAACCATAAATGATGAACACATGCTTCTGCTGTAATTTTCTTTTCTTTTAAGGGTTGGGTATTGGTGAAAAGCCCCGTTTCTTTTGCCGTTGAAATATGCAATACATGCAGCCTAGCCCCGGTTTTTTTTGCGAGTTCAACCGCAAAAGAGGACGAGAGGTAACACGCTTCTTCACTGCGAATAAGGGGGTGCATTTCAATCGGAATTTCCAATCCAAAAGATTCTTTTGCTCTGGCAAGGTTATTCTTTATGGTGGTCTCATCTTCGCAATGCGTAGCGATTAGCGTTGGCGCATTTGCAAACACATGCTCCAAGGTATTGTAATTATCCACCAACATATTGCCCGTGGAGGACCCCATAAAGATTTTAATTCCGCATACCTTTTCCGAATTGGTACGCATCACCTCATCGTAATTATCGTTTGAAACGCCCATGAAAAAGGAATAATTTCCAATGGATCTTTCCGCTGCTATGGCGTATTTATCTTCCAAAAGGGCCTGAGTTAAGGCGTTAGGCACCGTGTTTGGCATTTCCATGAAGGATGTGATTCCTCCGGCAACCGCCGCACGAGATTCAGAAAAAATATCGGCTTTGTGGGTAAGACCAGGCTCTCTGAAGTGCACTTGATCGTCAATGCATCCTGGAATCAACAGGTTTCCGTTTAAATCAATTTCCTGATCGTAAGGTAGGTCAATTTGCCCGTCTATAGACTCTATGATTTCATCCCGAATGCTTAAATCAGCAAAATACCTGCGGCCTTCGTTAACAATCTGTGCATTTCTTAGAATTATCCGACTCATAATTTCATGGTTCTCATTTTCCAAACGCCGATTAAGGCCTCTTTAAAAATACCGGTACTCATTTTGGATTCCCCGTATATGCGGTCTTTAAACGTTATGGGTACTTCGGTGATTTTCAAGCGATGTTTTCGCACAGCATACTTCATGCATATTTGAAAGGCATACCCTTTAAAATGAATGATATCTAAGTTAATTGATCGAAGCGCTTTGTTCGTATAGCATTTAAATCCGGCGGTAGAGTCATGTACACCAATCCACAAGACGAGACGTACGTATAGGTTTGCGAAATATGATAACAACCACCTACTGAAAGGCCAGTTTTCTATCTTACCCCCCTTACAATACCGAGAACCGATTGCCAGTTCTGCGCCATCAACACACGCTTTTTTAAGTCGAATTAAATCAGCGGGATCGTGCGAGAAATCACAATCCATCTCGAAAATATAAGCATAATCCTTGGAAATTGCCCATTTGAAACCGGTGATGTATGCTGTTCCTAACCCTAATTTTCCGGGGCGATTAATCACGTGTACACGCCCGGGGTGAGTTGATATAATGCTTGCTATAATTCCCGCTGTTCCATCCGGAGAATTGTCGTCTACAAATAAAATATCAAAAGGCTCTTCCAGCGCCAATACCGCGTCCGTCATTAATTGAACGTTTTCACGCTCGTTGTATGTTGGAATTATGACGATGCTGTTTGACATGAGTTTTTGTTCGTCAACGAAATTAAGGAAACGAATGCAGTTCTTAAAACAATCCATCAATTTTAACGGAATGAGGTTAAAAAGAATGGTGTTTACAAACATTAACACCTTGAACCCATTATTCCTTGTTATCTTTGTGTCATATACTTTATACATGGATATTCAAGAAATATTAATTAAGGCAGCTCAATTGATTGTCTCCTTGGCGTTTTTAGTTACAATACATGAATTCGGTCATTTTATCCCAGCACGATTATTTAAAACTAAAGTTGAAAAATTTTATTTGTTTTTTAATCCCTGGTTTTCACTGCTCAGGTATAGAAAAGTAAACGGTATAAAGCGATTTTCTTGGTTTACCAAAGAAACCCCAAAAGATTGGGAAGATGGGAGCGATAAAACAGAGTGGGGAATTGGTTGGTTGCCACTCGGAGGGTATGTGAAAATTGCAGGAATGATTGATGAATCAATGGATAAAGAGCAAATGGCACAACCGGCTAAATCCTATGAATTTAGAACCAAAAAACCGTGGCAGCGACTGATTATCATGATTGGCGGGGTAACCGTTAATTTAATTGCTGGGTTTATTATATACGGTGCCATCGCATGGTATTGGGGAGGCGCTACCTTGACTACATCTAAATTAAATCAAGGGATGGCAATTCATCCGTATCTAGCGAAGTACGATGTGCGTTCAGGCGATGTGATTACTAAGGTAAATGGGGAGGAGGT
The DNA here is from genome assembly GCA_947463385.1 of Flavobacteriales bacterium. Lineage (GTDB taxonomy): Bacteria > Bacteroidota > Bacteroidia > Flavobacteriales_D > Crocinitomicaceae > UBA952. The sequence goes on along the minus strand of CANHSL010000010.1, from coordinate 25,497 downwards.
AACTTCTTTCGATGATATTAATCGAGGGCTTCTTTTGCGAAATAAAACAATTTTGACATTAACCAGAGACGGTAAAACCCTCGTTCGTAAATTACCAGCAACTATTGATCAAGAACTTTTTCAAAACGGTGCGATGTCTGTTGCTTCGTTTAGAGTGATCGCCGAAAGTGCAGAGACGGTTACCCCTGGTGGATTTGCAGAAAAAGCAGGCATGAAAAATGGTGATAAAATCATCTCAATTAACGGGTCTGAAGTGAAATATTTCGACGATATCCAGTTGTCATTGTACGGCAAGCGAAATAAAAAGGCGGATATATTCGTGCTTCGAGGAAACGATTCAATCATGATTCACAGCAAGGTTACTCCCGAGGGAACCATTGGATTCGCATCTAAAAACCAATTCACTTCTGATACGCTCGCCGTGTCGAAGGTTCGCTATAGCCTGGGTGAAAGTATGTCCAAAGGCGTGGTTGGTGGCACCCAGTTGTTGCGAGACTATGTGGCTCAGTTTAAATTTGTTTTCACCAAGAAAGGCGCTACGTCTGTGGGTGGTTTCACCCGAATAGGCGACATGTTTGCTCCTGTTTGGGATTGGAAGGTATTTTGGTTCAATACGGCGTTCTTGTCGTTTGCCTTGGCATTCATGAATATCTTACCGATACCTGCACTCGACGGGGGTCATGTGGTATTCTTACTGTATGAATGGATTACAGGAAAAGAGGCTCCTCAGAAAATTCTAGAGTATGCGCAGTATATCGGATTTTTCTTGTTGTTAGGCTTGATGATTTACGCGAACGGTAACGATTTGATTCAGTTAATCTTTAAGTAGATTCATCTTGCTCTGTATGCCAATACCGATTAGTGAAGCGCGGGTTTTCGCAAGCTCCGCAACTGGTCCTTCAAAGTGTTGGTCAACCGTACGGTGAAATAACAAGAGCCATTCATCAAATAGTTCGTTGGTCAAGTGCATGTGAAGGTGCTTATTGGTTACGTTTTCTGTATATCCAGCCTCATCTAAAAGTATAAATCGCCAAAATTTCTTCATTTTTGGAAGATGCGCCTCCCAATCTAACGTACTAAAAAAAGGACGAAGGGACTCGGATTTCATGACCTCGGCATAAAAGTCAGTAACAAGTAGATTAATGTCTTCTGGGGTTTTTATATCTTCCTTCATGTTCAAAATTAGAAAAAAGCACGAAGCTCCATCCCCCCGTTGTGTACAACCTTGTTATCGGCAGGCTTTCTTCCCGAATACACAAGGTTTAATTGTAGGTTTTTCCCAACATTCCGTTGCCAATTAACGGACCAAGTAAAGTTAGACCCGGGACGTAAGGCCTCAAGCATTTCAAAAGCAACAGGTGACGACGGGTTTCCAATAAAGGTTAAATTAAGGTATTTGAGGGAACCTTGAATGCTGCCTTTTTCTGTTGTATTGTACTTAAATTCTAGGCCTAATTCTTTTGAATTGCTTTTCTCTGCCCCATAAATGGGTTCATTTGCTTTTGAAGATAATTTACCGTCAATAGCCATGCGGTAGTTCGTAGACGGTTGATAAGACAATTCCATTCGGACAAATTGGTAGCGTACCTGGTAATTTCTACCTTGCGTGTAATCTACTGAAGAGGTTTTATTTCCTTGTTGTCCTTCGGTTTTTATAGAAAATGAAGGAACAATATTCCATCGAAGCATAAGCTCATTGAACTCAATTGCTTTCGCATCGAATCCTGTTGCGAGTAGAGACTTATTTAGATTTTTATTGATGATATAATGGCCATTGAACTTCGCTGAGGTTCTAAAGAGGTAGAGTGAGTTTCTCACAGAATATGCTGAAGATATAAGCGCATTATCGAGAACGTCTGCGTTTAGAGGATTTAAAAGTTCGGCAACTTCTAAGGTGTTTAGTTTCCTCGTTGAGCGGATTCTAAGTTGGTTTGATACGGATGAAAGCAATTTGAGAATACCCGTTTTTTTATTCCAAATTAATTCGGGACGCCAGAATAAACTTTGATTGTATTCATTTGAATAAGTCTTTTGATAAGCATTGCTTGGCGTGAAAATCCGAATATAATTTGCTTGATCTATAAAGGTAGCGGTTTCAAATTCATTTAAATCCTTGACCCCGTCATTGTTGTAATCAACCCACGTATACACGCCTTGTCCTGAATTAACTTCTAAGTAAATAAAACTTCGTCTTTGTTCCAATCCGGAACCCACTTCATAATAGGTGTCAAAGGTGAGGGCTCCTTTTAGAATGCGTTTAGATACATTGATGCGTCCCACGATTGATTGGTCTGGCGTAATATTCAGTAAGCTGCTGTCTAAAGGTGTTAGATTCCGTAATCCGATAACGAACCCATAGGCCCCTCCTTTTTTATCTTTAACCTGAACCTCTCCACCTATCGTTGTTCCTCTTGCCGCCACAGTAAAACCCGTGCTGTCCGGCTTCCAATCAAAGCGTTCTCGATAGAAAATTTTTAATAGCGTTTTACTGCTGTCTGCATTTTGAAGATAGCCCTGAATGTCGTAAAACGCATAGCTTGAGGAGTTAATACCGAGCACCTGATCTCGAAGATTAAATTCTTGGTCATCTTTAATCCCGATTTTTATCCGATGTATAGTTTGTGAGGCGTCTAAGCGGTGACGTATAAATCGGGCATTCACCATCCCAGTGCTGCTTAAGGCACTCCCGTCCCATATCACAGAAAGCCCGTTCTTTTTCACGACGCCGTCTGAATAAATTCGAGTGCCATTGAACGCGTTACCAACGGCAAAGTGCTGCGCTTGAATGCTTAAAAACCCAACCTTATCGTGCTGAATTTTGTGAGATAATTTGCCATTCCATTGAGGTCCCGACAGCTTAGCATTTCTGATGTTCCAATCACGATCAAACTCTACAGCGCGATAGGGCTCAATAAACGAGAAGTTATTTCCTAAATATTCTGATTCAACGAGTGTTGAATGATTCCAACGATTAAGTTCCACTTTTCCTTGACGTATAATTTTAGTTCGGTTTCCCAATCCCCAGTCGTTTGAGCGGTCTTTGCTTGCAAATAAATTCACTACTTCTTCGGATGCGGAGAATTCGGTTTCTAACACCCATTTGTCACCTAATTTTTGTTGAATTCCTGCCGATATCATGCGCTTTCTTTTGGGTGAATTCACGCGCTGTATGGGCATGTAGGAACCTTGAGGAAGTCCTCCAATAGGGCTTACCCATTTATACACAGGACCAAAGGCCGTGGTTTTATCTAACACATAGTTTCCTTTGTTTATTCCAACCAATAAAAAGGTTGCCCGATAGGTTGCCGAGTCCGGATGGACAGAGAAAACAAGCACAGAGTCATATCCTAAGGTGTCGACTAAGCGATACAGGTTTTGGTTTGGCTGAAAGCCGACAGAATCGATGGTACCAATAAAGGCATTACTTAAACTATCTCCAGCTGCGGCAATGAGTTGTTTGGTAGTTTCATTCAAACTTAGTTGGAGGGGCTGGTTTTTAAGGTCTTGTTCTTGATAGTAATTTACCCAACTGGTGGTGTTGTTAACGCGGTAACTAAGGTGCTGCTGAATTAACCCGCGCGTATATGCCTGGTCTGCATACTGGAATTCTACCACAATTCGAACATCTTTCGTGATAAGATTTCTGGAGGTAAATACAAGTTCGGCACTGTTATAGTCTATGGTGTAATCGAATTCTTGTCCACGTTGTAATAGTCGGCCATCGATATACACCCGCTCAGTTCCAGATAACACCACAATGAACGGCTCGTTCTCTGCACCAACAAGCCTGTAGGGACCCTGATTGTTTTCTACACCCGGGATGATTTGTCGTTGAAACTTACCTTTTGATAATCCAACACTTGACTGTATTTTTAGTTGTTGATTCGCACTCAAATCAAAGGTGTTGGTCAGTGTCAATCCTTGCCCTCTTTTTTTATAGTTAAGGAAGTATCCATCCGGACGATTAATCCAGAAATCACCCGCCGTCAGTTTGAGCTTATCCGTATATAGCTGAATAAATACCTGGTCGAATTCTTGTAATTTGTTGGTGTTTCCGTCGGGTTGAATTGGAATGTTTGCATCGGAAACAGAAGCCAAAATGTGCAGTTCTTCCGATAATTTTCCACTCAGTTCTAGATTAAGCGTTGAGTTAATTCCAAGACTTTGGCGATTTCCAAAGGTAACTCCTCGAGAAATACTCCCCCGTTTATTGATCTCATTGCCACCAAAAAGATCTTCTATCAATGGGTTTTCATCTGTGATTGAAAACATCGTGTTTGCCATATTGGGAATCAAGGCAATAGAATCGTATGATTGATTTTTAGGGGTTAGGTTTAAATTAATTCGCAGGTAATAAACCCGAATAAGACCTGTAATCTTAGGATTAAACACAATGGTTTTATCAATATAATTCACCTCAAAGAGCTCAGTTGAAACCGTATCGTTTTCATGCATGCAATAAACGCTTCCAGGTAAAATCGACAGGGAATCTAATGGCTGAGGTGTTGCTTTTGAAATAAGTTCGCGAAATTGATAACTTGACTGCCCGAATAGCGTCCCTCCAAGGAGTAGCAGGATCCATAAGCACCAAGTATTCTTCATTTTTACGAAATTACGCAATGTAAACTAACGGGGTTTGCTAATTTTGATTGTAATTTAATGTAAATGAGATATCTCTTAATACTTCTCTGCGTTCTTACGCAAACCCTCTACAGTCAAGACACCTTATTAATATGGATTGATGCTGAAGGAATCTACAGCGGTAACCCCTCGTTGTTTGATGAATTTAATGGCCGACAGTTAGACGAATCAACCTGGTTTGGCTATTATCCATGGGGAGGATTGTCCCTGGATGCAAACACCTATACGGACCCCCTTATGTGTGAACAATCGGGCGGGGTATTGAAACTTTCCGTTGACACCGTTAATGAATGGCGGTCGTTTCCGGATTGGATGATCGACCAAGAAAAAATCAGTAAAACGCCAAGCTTAATGCAAAACGGGAAGGTGCAGATTAATCGATTAACTGCTGCTGCGTGGAGTAAAAAACAATTTAGGTTTGGATATTTTGAAGCGCGATGCTTTTTACCAAAAGGTAGAGGATATTGGCCCGCTTTCTGGCTTTACGGTGGAAATCCGAATGAAGAAATTGATATCATGGAAGCAAAGGGCGAGCGAACAAATTCCTATCATGTGGATGTGCATTGCCCCAATCGCTGTGATCGTATAAAACAGTTTGGAATTATCGACAAACCTTTTGGCCATTGGGTAAAGACGAAGCAAAAGATAACTGGAGAATGGGTGACCTTTTCAGGTTTGTGGGCACCTGAAGGGGTATGGTTCTATTTTAATGACCGCCTTGTTGCGCAGCATAAGGCGACGTTCAATACCTCTATGAATTTGATTGCTAATTTTTCCTTGGCCATGGATAAGGGGCCTTTTTCCCCGGGTCCAAATGGAAAGACGGGATTTCCTGCGGAGTATTTGATTGATTATATTCGGGCGTGGGAAATTCCTGAATTAACGAATAACGTGATGGCGTGTAATCGGCTTAACGAAGCGTCCTTTGTGAAGGTGGTGCCATCTGGGGCGCAGGAAGTTACGTTTGAGTTTTCGCCCAATATTTCTTCCAAGTGCAGCGTGTTTATTGAAAAAGAAGCACTTGAATCCAATAAGGAGCTTGACTTTATCCCGGTAATGCAGCTGGATTTAAATGCAACAATTCAATACATTGATTATACCTTTTGGTCACCAGGAACTTATTATTTGCGAATTGTCAACGGAACAAGAACTAAACAGGTTCCATTTATTATACGCCCTTAGGCTTAGTAAAGGCAACTTCAAAAAGGCTTGTCCAAAACTTACCGGTAATGTATGTTTTACCTGTTTTTTGGTTGTGTGCGATACCATTTAGGACTTCTCCATTCCCTTTGCCTTTTTGAACGGCTTCTGTTGCGTCAATGGTTGCTATTACTTTTCCAGTTGATGGTTCAATTACTGCAATTAAGTTGCTCGTCCAAATGTTCGCGTAGATAAACCCATCAATGTATTCAAGTTCATTCAATTTTGTGATGGCACCCTCATTTGTATATACTTGAATCGTTTTTATCTCTTTAAACGTTTTTGGGTCTCGAAATGTAAGGGTTTCACTTCCGTCAGACATGATTAAGTAGGTGCCATCATAGGTTAGCCCCCAGCCTTCACCGGCATATGTGTATTGACGAAGCGGCGCAAATGTTTTTTTGTCGTATACGAAGCAGGTGTTGTTTTGCCAGGTGATTTGAAATAGTTCATTTCCAACAAGCGTAATTCCCTCGCCAAAGATGGGTGCAGCAGCACTCTTTTTTCTAATAATTTTACCAGAATTTAGATCAACTTCACCAATTATGGTGGCTCCAATACCGTTAGGATCTCCGGTTCCTTCAAAGAGTTTGCCTTCAGAAAAAGCCAGTCCTTGGGTAAATGAGGAATCATTGTGGATGAACTGATTTTTCAAAACAAGGGACCAAGAGGCGGGGGTAATGTCAGACAGTACATAGAGAATTCGTTCGTCTTCGCTGATACCCCGAGCAGGGTGTTTAGCGCTTATTTTTAATTGATGAGCGCCAAGCGTTAAAAGCTCTTTTGGAATAGAAAGGGCCGTTTTCTTTTGCACATTTTTATAAGTAATAATCAGGCTGTCGTCAAGATATAATGCTACCGAAACCTGGCCGTCTTGAGCCAGAAAGGAGTTGTTATAGTCCGATCCAAGAACACAGGTTAGGCTCCCCTCTGTTTCAAAATATGCCAAGGGGCCAAAATCTTCTTCCGTTGAGGAGGGCGAAAAACTTTTGTACAAAAATACGCCAGCAATCAGCGAAAGGAAGAAAAGGATAAGTAAGTTTTTTTTATTTTTCATGGCATGTAATAATAAAATCACAGTCAATACCCTCATGTGAAGCGCTGCCAATTACTCGGCCATTTCGGATAACGAATAATTGTGGAGATTGATGTTCGGTGTGATACCTTTGGGCGATTTCATTGGATATCGAACGGAAAGCAAGCAAATCTAAGACCCAACAGTCTGCCTCGATACTTGTGCAGGACTTAAGGCGCTTGAGGGCCATAGATGATATGATACACCGGGTAGAATGTTTGAAAATGAGTTGAGTGGATTTATGGCTTAACTGCTCGATTTGATCAAGTTGGATGGCGGAGTCTAAGTCTTTAAAATCCATTACTTAAAAATGAAATTGTGTGAGGAAACGCACATCATTTTCAGAATACAAGCGCAAATCATTCACGCGATATTTTAATTGGGCAATCCGTTCAACCCCCATACCAAATGCAAATCCACTATATTCTTTTGAATCTATGCCACAAGCATCTAAGACATTCGGGTCTACCATGCCACAACCAAGAATTTCAAGCCAACCGGTGTACTTGCAAACGTTACACCCATCGCCTTGGCACAGCGAACATGAAACATCTACTTCCGCACTTGGCTCCGTAAATGGAAAGTAAGAAGGGCGAAGCCGAATCTTCGCTGAACTTCCAAAAAAGGATTTCGCAAAAAAGTCTATCGTTTGTTTAAGGTCGGCGAATGATACGTTTTTATCTATATACAAGCCTTCAATTTGATGAAAAAAGCAATGCGCCCTGGCTGAAATGGCTTCGTTACGATATACACGACCCGGTGAAATCGTTCGAATCGGAGGTTTTTGTGTTTCCATCACCCGAACTTGTACTGAGCTGGTATGTGTTCTTAATGATAGTCCATCAATAGATGAATCAATAAAGAACGTATCCTGCATGTCTCGCGCTGGATGATCAGGTGGAAAATTAAGCGCAGAGAAATTGTGCCAATCGTCTTCAATTTCAGGTCCTTCAGACACAGAAAAACCTATGGTTGAAAAAATACTTGTTATCTCATTGCGAACCAGTGTCAGCGGATGTAGGCTCCCTAAAGAGGTGCTGCGCCCGGGCCGGGTTAAATCCAACAGGCTTTTTGGCTGTTTTGCTTGTTCATTTAATTTCGCGGCTTCGATTAGGTTTTCTAACTGTTGTTTGAGCTCGTTTAAGTGCTGCCCTATTACCTTTTTTTCTTCGTTTGGAACCGTCTTAAAATCTTGATAGAGCGATTTTAACACGCCCTTAGCCCCTAAGTATTTAATTCGAAAAGATTCAGCTTCAGTATTGTCAGTAATAACAATTCCTGAGATTTCGCGTTGAACTTGTTCGATTCTTTCTCGCATAGTGTAACTTTTTAGGGGCGAAGTTGGTTTAAATGTTAGTTAAACAAAATTAGGGTTTTATTTGCAATTGCTTTGTGAATCATTGAATCGAATAAGAAATTGTATTTGAAAATTATCTAAATTTTTGTGTTTCACTAATTTATGTGTTACTTTTGATTGATTGTAAATTGTATGAAAAAACTAATTATTCTCGGAATTACGGCAGCTTTTTTATTAACCGCGAATGGCTGTAAGTCTAAGGACCCCGCAATATTGAAAGTATTTGTTCGGTCGTCTTCTAATCAATTAATTAGTGGAGCAAAGGTGGTTGTTATTGGAGATCAGCAAAGTAACCCACCTACTGGTTCTTTTGTGGACACGACGTTTACCAATACTTCTGGTTTTACTTCTGTTGATATGGATCAGTACTTTAACACCTCAGGGCCAGATAATACGACAGGATATTTTGATATAATTGTCAAGCACAATAATAAAACCGCAACCGGTTATACACGATGTCGAGTACATACCACGGCAGTAGAAACTATTTATCTCCCTAATTAATCGCTATATTTATCAAAGAAATGAGAAAGAACACATTGTTATTCACGGCTTTAAGTATTGCTCTAATCGGCTTGAATGCTTGCGTGAAAAAAGAAGACACCATTGCTAAAATTGAAGTTCGTGATGAGAATAATGCGTTGGTTGAACAGGCCATGGTTGTGTTGCACGGAACATCAACATGCAATTGTCCTTCTCAGGTAGTGGTTTATGATACGGCATATACGAACGCCGCGGGGATTGCTACATTTAATTATAACGAAATTTACCAGCTTGGGCAAGCGGGTGTGGCTGTATTAGATATTGAAGCATATAAAGGGAACCGTCAAGGCCAAGGAATTATTAAAATTGAGGCCGAAAAAACCAATGAAGAAACGGTTATTATTCAACCGTAACTAAGCACTGATTTTGAGGGAAGGGTATCCTTGTGGAGCCAATTCTTCAAGAGACAATGGGAGGGTTTTATAGCTGTTTAAATCAATGCTATAATGTTTCTCGGTTTCATAAATTTCTTCTTGAATTAAGTCGTATACCGAACCCTCAGTTAGCTGTCTGTTTAGCAATCCCACGATTCGGTTTAAGCTACTGAAGCTCAATTCAATATAACTGTCAATGCATAAATTATTAATGCAGAGTTCGCCGAAACAAAGAACTTTATTGCTAAAGTTGTTAAATTGAATTTTCCGGATTTTAATTGTTTTCATCGCTTGTTTTTACAAAGATTCAACCAGTAGAACGTAATCAATTTACGTGGTGATAATTATCCGAAATAAACAGTGATTTTTATCTAAATTTGTGGGATGTCTGAAAATCAACAAATGAGTTTTTTACAACACCTGGATGAGTTAAGGTGGCGTTTGGTACGGATTGCTATTGCTGTAATATCCGTTGCTGTCGTTCTTTGGATTTATCAAGAATGGGTTATGAATCATGTGTTTTTAGTATTGAAAGAAAAAGAGTTTATAACCTTTAAACTACTGTGTGCCTATTTTGGGGTTTGTGTCTCAGATACAACAGTCAAAATGCAAAGCATGACAGTTTCTGGACAATTTAATTATGCCATGATGATGAGCCTCATGGGGGGATTGATTATTACAGCCCCGTATATTTTTTATCAAATATGGTCTTTTATTAAACCAGGTCTAAAAAAAAATGAATTAAGAGCAGCTAAAGGATTAGTTTTTTATGTGAGTTTGTGTTTTTTCTTAGGGGTCTTATTTGGTTATTTTGTTGTTGCGCCACTCACTGTACAGTTTTTCGGGTCCTTTCAGATTAGTCCTGAAATTGAGAATAATTTTACGGTTGGTTCTTATATGGGAACGGTTATTTCCACGGTGTTTTACACGGGGATTTTATTTTTACTTCCTATCGTAAGTTATATTTTGACAAAAATAGGATTGATCGGACCAGAATTTTTAAAAAAATATAGGAGACATGCTATTGTGGTTATTTTAATCATTTCTGCAGTGATCACCCCTCCAGATATACTTTCTCAAATCATTGTTTCGATACCTATTATTGTTCTTTACGAAATCGGCATAGTGGTTTCAACGCGAACAAGTACAAATAAGAATACGATTGAATAAGCTTATTTTTACTGTATTGATGATTGCCTTTGGTTTGGGAGTCCTCAGTGCCCAAAAAACCTCCGTATTTGGCGTAGTTACCGAACAGGCATCAAAGTCCCCGATACCCTTTGTTAAGGTTAGCTTTTACGGCAGCAAAATTTCTACCATTACAGATAGCCTCGGTAGGTACAAACTAGAAACGTATTATCCAGTTGATTCCTTACAGATATATAGTTTAGGCTATAAGGTCGTACGAATTAAGCTGAAACAAGATGTTCAACAAGAGGTTAATGTAGCGCTTCGGCCCGTATCAAGGGAGGTTAATGAAATTGTTGTTTTACCTCCGGATGAATTCCCTTCTACTAAATTGCACAAAAAAATTATTGCCCATAAACCTGTAAATAATAAAGAAAAACTTCAGGCCTATCAATATGAAGCGTACAATAAGTTTCAAGTGGATATTAATAATATCGGTTCAGAGTTTTCTGCTTTAGGCCCGGTAAAACGATTAAATGTTGTCCTCGATTATTTGGATACTTCTACGAATCAAACATTGGTATTACCCGCCGTTTTGGCCGAATCCGTGTCTGATTTTTATTTTGCGAACCGCCCGAAACGAAAAAGAGAAGTTGTTAAAGCATCCCGAATTACCGGCGTTGAAAATCTTCAGGCCGCACAGTTTCTCGGAGACATGTACTTAGATATTAATATCTATGAGAATGTAATCGACTTATTCGGTAAATCCTTTATTAGTCCACTTGCAAATTATGCGCGTTCCATGTATCGGTTTTATCTTGATGATTCAACCTACATTGGTAATAAGTTCTGTTATAAATTAAGATTTGAACCGAAAAACACAAGTAACTTGACGTTTTACGGCGAAATGTGGGTGCATGATACTACCTACGCAATTCAGTCAATTAAAGCAAACATATCGGAAGGCGCGAATTTAAATTATATTCAAGATTTATACGTTGAACAAGAATTCGAACAGGTAGAACAAGAGGTTTGGATGCTTAAAAAGGAAATTCTTTTGTTGGATATTCGGTTAACAGAGAAGACCAAAATCTATGGTTTTCTTGGAAAAAAAACGAGCAGCCGGAAACGCTTTATCATCAATGAACTGAAACCTGAGGATTTTTACAATACATCAACGACGGTTGAATTTCTGGAGAATTCAAAAACCCAAGACCTTGATGCGTGGGATTCATTGCGTCATGAAACATTGAATAAAACGGAACGTGGAATTTCAGAAATGATAGATACATTAAATAAAACAAAGTATTTCCAAAGCCTTAGAACCTTAACTTATTTTGCTTCGACTGGATACTACCCTTTAGGAAAAATCGAATTAGGAAATGCCACGTCATTAATTAGTAGAAATCCTGTTGAAGATACCCGGCTTTCTTTGGCTATCAGAACGTCCAATGCCTTCTCAAAGCGTTTAGAGCTTGGGGGAAAAATAGGTTATGGTATAGGGGACGATCGGTTTAAATATTCCAGTTTAATCAGGTTTAATATCACCCCTAAGAAACGGGGAATGTTGTCCACCTATTTTTCTTATGATTTGGAGCAAATTGGTCAATCACCAACTGCAGCACAATTAGGAAATACCTTCGCTACGGTATTAAATACAGCACCCTTTGATAAATTAACCTTTGTAAAGAAGATTGGATTTAATTTGGAAAAAGACATTAGAAAAGACTTAATAATCCTCGGGGGATTTGATTGGAAGGACTACACCCCGTTGGGAATTAGTACGTATTTAAGTCCTAATCTCAGTGTTGGTGGTTTTGATACCATAAGAAATTTAACCACGGCCGAAATAATTACTAGAATAAGATGGACAAAAGACGAAGAGTTTTTATCCGGACAATTTGATAGAACGAGTGTTGGGTCATCTTTCCCTATTTTATCCTTACAATGTGTAATTGGCTTGAAGGGTATAGCAGGCAGTATGTACAATTATCAAAAACTAGAGTTTCAGTTAGAACATTATACACAGCTTGGTGCACTTGGAAGATTGAGATATGGCACGAGTATGGGGTGTGTTTTTGGTTCAACGGCGTTTCCATTTTTAAAAGTTCATGAAGGAAATCAATCGTATTGGTTATTACTTACAGCCTATAATAAAATGAATTTTTTAGAATTTATTTCTGATAAATATGCCAGTGCCTTTGTCGAAAATCATTGGGAAGGCCTGTTTTTTAATAAAATTCCGGGGATCAATAAACTAAACTTAAGGTTCGTCTCAACTGCGCGTGTTTTATATGGTACGCTTTCAAGCCGACATGCCGACAATGTAATCATACCGGATTATGTTAAATCGTTTGGTCAGGTTCCCTATGTGGAATGTTCAGCGGGATTGGAAAATTTATTCAAAGTGCTACGCGTCGATTTTGTGTGGCGAGCAACTCACAACGTACCAGGAACCAGTCCTTTTGGAGTAAGGGGCCGAATCTCCTTCAATTTTTAGTAATTTCGAACCATGAAACTCTACACAGAACAAATCCGAAAAACTTACCGGAACCGAAGTGTGGTTGACGGCGTTTCGATTGAAGTCAGTCAAGGCGAAATTGTTGGATTACTTGGTCCGAATGGTGCAGGAAAAACCACCTCATTTTACATGATTGTTGGTTTGGTTCGACCGGATGAAGGAAGAGTTTTTTTGGACGGGACGGACATCACAAAATTACCGATGTACAAAAGAGCTCAATTAGGCATTGGTTATCTTCCGCAAGAAGTCTCTGTCTTTCGTAAATTAAGCGTGGAAGACAACATTCTCGCAATTTTAGAAATGACCGATTTATCAAAGGCGCAACGAGAAGAAAAATTAGAAAAGTTACTCTCGGAATTTTCTTTAAATCATGTCCGAACGAACCTAGGAAATCGCCTATCTGGTGGTGAAAAACGCCGAACAGAAATTGCTCGAGCCTTAGCCACCGACCCCAAGTTTGTGCTCTTAGATGAGCCATTTGCAGGGGTAGACCCCATTGCGGTGGAAGATATTCAGTCTATTGTGGCCGATTTAAAAAAACGAAATATCGGAGTACTCATTACAGATCATAACGTCCAAGAGACCCTTTCCATTACGGATCGTGCGTATTTGTTGTTTGAGGGAAAGATTCTTAAAAGCGGGTCCGCTGAGGATTTGGCAAATGATGAACAGGTTAGGAAGGTTTACCTGGGACAAAATTTCGTTTTGCGTAAGTAATCATCGTAATAAGCGAACCGAACCGGTAAGTTGTTGCCACGCACTTGGGAATTCACAGCCCCGATACCTGATGTTATACGTATATGTACCATCTTGAGCAGGCTTACCATTATATGCTCCATCCCATCCCTCTGCTAAGTTATCTGTTTCAAACACGCGTTGCCCCCACCGATTATAGATAATAAATTCCCAGTCATTTATTTCAAACGTTGTTTCTGCTTTAAACACATCATTTTTTCCGTCTTGGTCTGGAATAAATGTATTCGGTATATAAATTGAAAATGGAAACACCATGACGGTTTCTCGTGTTGAATCTTTACAGCCAAACTCATTGGACACTGTGAGTGTCGGATAATCGGTACCCGTATTTTGATATTCATGCGTGAACGATGGTAATTCTGAATAGAACCCCCGATGGTCAAAAATATAGGAGTAAGTCGTTGCCCCAATGGATTGATCGGTAAATACAACCTCATTATTACACACATCTATTTGATTTGGGTTCACACTAAATGCTGCGATTGGTGAGGGATTAACAGCAATTAAATCTTGCTGAAGCAAATTGAGGGTATCGATACACCCTTCAAGTGTGGTCATTGTAAGGCCAACATTGTAGTTTCCAACTACGGTATACACGTGAAATCCATTCAGGCTGCTGGAAGTTGCCCCATCTCCAAAGTCCCAATTAAAGGTTGCCGGACCGTCAGAGGTTGAGGTATTGATAAAGGTCGCTGAAAACGGCACACATTGTAGCCCCGGAATCATGGTAAATCCAATGCTTGGTTCAAAATACACATACACACTGCCTTGTATCGAATCTATGCAATTATCAAATGCGCCGTATAGTGTTATGGGCTGAACCCCGGCTTGAATAAAGCCTACCGGATAAACATCAACGCTACTTGCGGTTAGCGGAATTCCGTGAGGACCGAAATCCCACCAATAGGTGGCGGGAGGGGGACCACTGACGGTTCCATCAAAGGTATATAAGCCGCCGTTGATGCACAGGGAATCGGTATTTGAATAGGATAACACTAGGGGTTCATTTATTGTGATTGTTAGGGTATCTGAATCGCTACAATTCATACCAGAACTTACATCTAAAATAACTTGATAGGTACCCGCGCTTGCATACGTGTAGGTTGGAGCGAGCGTATTACTGGTATCATTCGATAGACCAATTACCCCAAAGTTCCAATGTGTAGTTAACGCATTACTGGAAGTGTTGCCAAATGGAATGGAAAGGCCAATACAGTTTACGTTTTGTGGCGCCGAGGCTTGTGCTACGGGTACATCAAAAATAAAAATCGAGTCAGTAAATGAGGTGATGCAGTCCCCGTTATCTCCTGTAAGCATGATGGAATGATAACCCGCCGCTCCAAATGTCACATTAGGAACCGTTAATCCATTCGCGCTTTGTATAGAAGCCGCGTTGTCAAGAGTCCACGTGTACGTACCAATCCCCGGAGGAGCACTGCTATTTCCTATAAAATTAAATTGATTCCCTACGATACATAAAGAGTCTTCGCTCGACCAAGACACCGAAAATGGATTGTTTACGGTAACTGACATATAAGCCGTGTCTGTACATGGCTGCCCAGGATTCACAATAAGTGAAACATTGTAAGTTCCAGGCGAGGGATAAGTAAATCCAGGTTGGGCTTGACTACTTACGTCATTCGTTACTCCAGGCACCCCAAAATTCCAAGCGTAGGAAGCTCCCCCGTAGGAGTTGTTTACAAAGTTCACGGTTAGCCCTTGACAATAAGAAACAAAGGTTGGAAGTTGTTCTTGGGTAGGTAATAACGCTTGTAGGGTAATATTACAATCAAAGACTCTAAATAAGAAGTCTCTTACGGTAGACCCGATTACAATTCCATTTCGTGTTTCTGTTACTTTAACTCCAACTACAAATAAGCCCACATTTTGCGGGGTAACTAACATCATTCCTGTATTCGCATTAATGGTAATTCCTGAGCCCGGACCGAGTGGCGTAGTGGCATTATAACCTGGATTCCACATCACTGGCGCATACGGTGGCGCTGGAGTTTGAGGAGGTAAAGGCGTTACAGAGCTTGCACCAGCGTACGGAGTAACTAAGGAATAAGTTAACACATCACCATCTGGATCTGTAGCTCCATGATTAAACGTAATAGACTCTGTATTGCATAGTAATATCGGAGGATAATTTGTAAATCGCGGCGAGCTGTTTTGATACATAGACCCGTTACCTAAGTTACTTCCTGGTACATGTGCGGTCAAGGTAATCCCCGTATCGTCTGGGTTAATCAAGTTCGTTACATTCGGACCTCGGCAACAGCGTTGATAAGAAACATCATACCCAAGGGGTGTAGGGGGAAGGGTAACTACTATGATATATGTAGCTTTTTCAACACAGATTCCTCCAGGCGCAGTGGCACATGGATTATTAAAATTTAAGGGCACCAGCGTACTTCCCGGAAAGGGCACATTTACATTTTGAAACAAGGTTCCGTTCCCATTATAAATCGCTAATTGTAAGGGGTCGTCATAAGCCGCGCCACTGGAGGCACAATCCCGATACAAGGTCAGATAAAATCGGTATTGATTGTTTCCTAAATAATCGTAGTAAATATCTCCACCTATAATATGGGATGCATTAACCTCAAGGGTTAAAAGCATAAAGACTAAGAAAGGAAGAATCCATTTCATTTTTTGTCAATCAAAGGTAGGGAAAACTATGTGAATTATTCAATAGAAAAGCGATAAGGGCGATTCAAAATGTCGCTAATTTTAGAACCATTAACAATTTTTCCGTTTCCGTTCGAATCGAATTCACAGGGTGCTAAGCCGCGCTGCACACACTGTTTTTCATAATATTCTTTGCGGGTAGGATGGCTTGGATAAACTATGTTAAATATCCCTTGAATGTTTTTATCAATAACCTGTGTAATGATTTGAATAATATCTTCTCGATGTATTAAATTCACGGGTGCACCTCCATTTGAAATGTCACGCTTTCCACTAAAATGCGACGAGGGATTCCTGTCCTCACCGATTAATCCACCCAGACGTAAAATACTATATAGAACTCCAGAATTAATAATCAAGGTTTCTGCCTCTTCTAACAATGGATTGCCTCCAAGCGTAGACGTTTCGGTCACCTCTCCAGACGTTTGTGAATAGACACTTGTGGCGCTAGTAAAAATGATGTGACTTGGGTTTATAGCCTTTACTAGCCCATTAATAATGGAACAATAATTAGGTACCGGAGGTATACAAATAATCAGCGTTTTAGTTGTCTCAGAATTAATAATGGATTGTTCTATTTGTGAATAGTCAACCTTAATCAGCGAAATATGTTGTGACTTAAAAAATGCAAATTGTTCATCACTTCGACTGAGTACTGTAACGTGCTTATAGCTTTCCTTCAATACCCGTGCGAGTGGACCTCCGAGCCAACCTGCTCCTGCGATCACAATTTCTTTTGACATACAAGGATATAAACAACGAGAATGCAATTCGGTTGCTTAATTCTAATAGATTTTTGGAACATTTAAGATTGCTTGTCGTAATTTTGTAATCTAAATTTGACATTATGTATGACGTGGTAATTATTGGTTCAGGTCCCGGAGGATATGTTGCTGCAATCCGTTGCGCGCAATTAGGGTTGAAAACAGCCATCATTGAAAAGTATAATACCCTTGGAGGCACTTGTTTAAATGTAGGTTGTATTCCTTCCAAAGCCTTATTAGATTCTTCTGAGCATTTTTATAATGCGACACATCATTTTGCCGAGCATGGCATTGAGGTTAAGGAGGTGAAAGCTAATTTCACTCAAATGATTCAGCGTAAGAACGATGTGGTTTCTCAAACAAGCGCTGGAGTTAAGTACTTAATGGATAAAAATAAAGTTGAAGTTTTTCACGGAATCGGTTCATTTGTGAACGCAACCACGGTATCGGTAACTTCCCCAGAAGGCGTTAAAGAACTTCAAGCAAAACATGTAATTATTGCCACCGGCTCAAAGCCTAATTTTTTCCCGAGCATGATTCCGGATAAAAAACGAATTATTACATCAACCGAAGCGTTATCATTATCTGAAATCCCAAAGAAATTAATCGTTATTGGAGGAGGTGTAATTGGCTTGGAATTAGGGTCGGTTTATGCGCGACTTGGTTCGGAGGTAGAAGTAATTGAAAATTCTTCCACCTTGTTGGGGATGATGGATGGTTCAATCGGAAAGGAACTAGCAAAAATTCTTAAGAAAGAAGGGTTAAAGTTTCATTTTGACCACCAGGTGCAAGGGGTAAAAAATACCGGAGACAAAACCATAGTTACTGCCTTGGATAAAAAAGGAAATACCGTTACACTTGAATCTGATTATTGCTTGGTTGCTGTAGGTAGAAAAGCGTATACAGACGGCTTAGGTCTTGAAAAACTTGGAATTACGCCGAATAACAGAGGACAAATTGAGGTTAATGAACGTCTTCAAACGATCGTTCCCAATGTTTATGCCATCGGGGATGTGATTAAAGGCATGATGTTAGCCCACAAAGCCGAAGAGGAGGGTGTTTTTATCGCAGAATGCATTGCGGGTCAAAAACCACACATAAACTATAATTTAATTCCGGGAGTGATTTATACCTGGCCAGAAGTTGCCTCTGTCGGCAAAACAGAAGAAGAATTAAAAGCTGCAGGAATCGAAGTGAACATTGGGAATTTCCCAATCAAAGCGCTTGGACGAGCTCGAGCGTCTATGGATACCAGCGGGTTTATTAAAGTGATTTCTGATAAAACCACCGATGAGGTGTTGGGTGTTCATATGATTTCGGCAAGAGCAGCCGATTTGATCATGGAAGCTGCTATGGCTATGGAGTACCGGGCATCAGCAGAGGACATTGCTAGAATTTGCCACCCGCACCCTACGTATTCTGAAGCATTAAAAGAAGCGGCTTTAGGCGCTACGGGTAACAGGGCCTTACACGTTTAGTTAGGATTCCCAATAATTCCTTGAACCTCCTCGCTAGAAACACTTGGGGGCATAATACCGGCGTTAATTTTACGCACCACTAATTGTGCAAGTTGCGTGGCTTGTGTTTCTAATTCAAACCCTTGATTTCCTGGGATTGCTGGGATATTTGGTTGATGAATCAGCACCTTTCCAGCAGATAATATATCATAACCCCAGGTCCCGTCGGCGTTCTGAAAAGTAGCGTAAAGTACTTGTTCTGTCTGTTTTGTTGTCTTAGAATCTTCAGATTTTTGCCCCTCCTTTTCCGAAGAGCTACAATTAACTAAGAGTAGAATTCCAAATAGGATTAACGTTTTATAAACGAGCGACATATGGTTCTGTTTTGTATCGTTAACTTAATGATATAAGCTCCACTTGGAAGGTTTTCCAAGGAAATGCTTTCATGGCTTGATGTTTTACCCCTTAACAGTTCCATTCCTGTCGCGGAATAGATACTATAGGAGGTTGGGTGTTCTATTCCATCAATCTGGACCCATGATTCGCTTGGGTTCGGATACAGGGTTAATAATATATCCTCTTCTTGTAACTCAGCGATCCCATGGTAGGTGAAAAAGTCATCTAAATAGGTGCCATTATAACCACCCCCTACGTATACTGAACCATTGATTACCATGGCAATTGCGTTTACCCTACCTCCTCCGATAAAAATATTTCGTTGTGTCCACGCGTTTTGATAGTAATTATATTGCCAAACATCGTTCAAGTATGCACCGGTTGGATCTTGTCCGGTTGCAATATAAGCGCTTGGCGACGTACTCCATGCTACGGCTCCTAATCGGGGATTACCGGGCAAGTTGCTTTTCTCTTGCCATTGATTTGTTACGACGTTATAAGACCATAAATCATTCTTGAGTACTCCGGCATCACCTGTTGCAATCCACCCGTACCCATTTAATTCAAATCCAACCGCTTGTCTTCGTGCCTCACCGGGGAAGGTTGCAATCGCTTCCCAGCTATTGTCAATGGGCGAATAGGTGTAAAAATCATTGCAAAGTCCTTGCTCATCTTCACCTGTTCCAACATAGGCTATATTGTTAATAACAAAAGACGTTGCTCCTCTTCTTGGGGTACCAATAAAATCGGCCTTTTGCGTCCATGTTTGATTAGCTTTATCAAACTCCCAAAGGTCGTTCATAAATGTGCTTCCGAGTCCTTCCCCAAGGCACACATAGCCTTTTCCATGCAGCGAGAATCCGCAGGCCAAATTACGTTCCAACCCACCGCCAGTTAATCCGCCTAAGGAAAGTTCATCGTCCCAATCATTCTGTGGTTTGGAATAGGAGTACATTTTTCTTGTGCTTCCATCCACTTTAATTCCACCTACGGCATATCCTCTATTTCCAAGAACAAACGTGGCCATTCCGGCCCGCGGAGCACCTTTTATAGAGTCTCGTACTTCCCAATAATCTTGCCCAAACGAAGTGAAAACTA
Source organism: Flavobacteriales bacterium (assembly GCA_947463385.1). Lineage (GTDB taxonomy): Bacteria > Bacteroidota > Bacteroidia > Flavobacteriales_D > Crocinitomicaceae > UBA952. The sequence continues at coordinate 5,496 of CANHSL010000010.1, read as the reverse complement.
AAAGACAGAAAAGAAATAATCTAACGTTCATTAATTTATTAAAAGAGGTTTAACGGCAATTAAATCTTGGTTTTCACGGTACACTTTAAGGTAATATAACCCCGACGGCAAGGATTCAAATGCATCGGTAGTGGGGATATTATTCGTCGAAAACACAGTTAATCCTTGAAAATTTACGCATTCAATGCGGTCATAGTCAGCAGGAAGATTTCGGAGTTGTATGTTGGTTCTACCCGGGTTTGGAAAAATTTGAATTTCTTCGGCAATATTTGGATGCAATCCAACGTAGGAGGAAGGATAATAAACGTATATACTTTCTTTTTTACCAGAATATCCTTTCCCTAATCCCACTATGGCAAATTCATTATTTACACTAAATGCGATGGCGTTTTTTCGTTCTGAGCCACCAAAATATGCTTTTAAGGTCCATTCTTCATTCACGGGATTGAATTCCCACAAATCATCAAGCAAGCCGCCATCATTCCCTCCACAAACATATCCTTTATCTTGCAGTACAAATGTAGTTGCGGCACCTCTTACGTTTCCGGGCAGATCAGGCATTTGGTCCCATTGGTTATTTCCAGGATTGTATCGATATAAATCCCGTTTATATACATCTTGTGTAGCTCCAAAACCAACATAAGCGAAGTTTCCAATGGCAAAGGAACTTAACATGTAGCGAATTCCGGTTGGAAAGGATGCCCGTTGAAACCACGTGTCGTTGGCTGGCTTATATTCCCATAATTCGCTGGTATAGGTGCTGTTCCCTGTTTTCCCACCGCAAACATAGCCTTTACCTCCCACACTAAAACCGGTGGAGAAATAAACGCCACCGCCTTGGTTTCCGGGAAAAGGGGCAATAGAATCCCATTCATTCATTACAGCATTATATCGCCAAAAGTCTGATAGTATATTTCCATTTGCAGAAACATGGTCGCTCATTCCGGTACCAACATATCCAAATCCATTCAGGTCAAATGCGACAGCATCTCTTCGTGCTGGTCCAGGTATGGGTGCAATTTGCGTCCAAGAATCGGAGCTTGGGTCATACCTCCAAAAATCTGAACGTACTACTTCTGCCGTATCTGTTCCCGTGCCTACATATCCATATCCATTGATACTAAACGCAACCGCCCGCTCTCGCTTTCCACCAATAAAGTCATTGAGTTTAACCCACACATTCTCCTGGCCCAATGCGGGAGAACATGCACATAAAAACACAATAATACCGACGAAGCGCCTACACTTTAGTGAAAACATATTTTATATTATTTATTAAAATAAAATAGGTCCCTTGAGGTAAGTGGTCAACATCAATTCTCCCGCTTGTTTCACCCCCAAGCACTTTTACTCCTGTATATGAATAGATGCTGTATTCAAGTTGATCATATATGCCATTAATCTTCAGTTCTTTCGAACAAGGATTTGGATAAAGTGAAATATCTATTGGTTTATTATCCGTTGTATTAAGCGTTTGAGAAGGGTCGTATTCCCAAACATCATTCAAATTGATACCATTTGTTCCTAGTCCGATATATCCTTTTTCTGCAATGGAAAACGAGGCAAAGAATCGCCGCGATGATCCTGGTAAATCTGCTTCCCTTGTCCATGTGTTATTTGCAGGATTAAAGGACCATACTTCTTCCGTAACGGTGGATAAACCTCCTACGTATCCAGATGCAACATACCCTATCCCATTGATCGAAAACCCATAACTTCCTCCGGTGCTAAGTCCGGGGTGATTGGCTCTAGCTATCCATAAATCTTGACTGGGTTTATACTCTAGCAAGGAATGTCCTACTTTTAAAAACCCACTCGTGCCATTCGAAAAGGTGCAGGACCAATTGCTTGCATTTATTGGGACATTTGCCTTCAAACTCCAGGAATCCGTGTTGGGATTGTACTCAGCAAGCTGATTGGTGTAGATTATATACCCCTTATTCCCTGCACTGAACCCTTGCACGTCACCCGGCGATAATGGACAATTGGCGATTGGAGTCCACTGATTTAATAAGGGGTTAAATGCATAGAATTCATTGGTGAGTGAAGACCCGCCTCCAACATAAACACGGTCATTTAAATTAAAACAAACCGCCCCGTGATTTGCTACAGGAAAGTCTGATTTTTGTGTCCAACTGTCTGTTGCCGGGTTATATTGCCACCAATCCCTAAATGAGATATCCGCGCCTGCTCCATTGACATGTCCTAACCCCATATACCCAAATTGGTATGCGTTTCCACCAATCCCTCGGTGTCTTCCCGTTCCACCAATACTGGTTTTTTTATTCCAAATCCCACCCCAGCAAGTTGAACCCAACGCGTGTGAAAAAACACATAATGATATTAAGATTAAATGTTTCATAGTTTAATAAATCGCTTGGAATGTGCTATGCCATTTATTTGGAAATGTAAGGTGTAGACTCCCGGTTCAAGTTCAGAAACATTTAGTTGGGTTGTTTTACCATAGGAGGTAATCATGGATTTACCTATAAGATTCGTGATTTCAACATGCTCAACTTCTTTGCTTATTGAAAGTACTTCGCTTACAGGATTTGGGTATAAAGTAATCTTGCTTTGTTCTAATATACTCATACCAGCATATGATGATGTGATTTCAAGATGCGCTATCCCGGACTCATTTCCCCAACCTTCAACGACTATGTAAACATACCCAAGATCATTGACGTCAAAACTTAGCATGGAAGAAGGCGCACAGATGTCATGGTCATCATTATATGTAATTACTACACCTTGTGGGTTTAAAACGGTTAAATACGTATCGAAATCAGAACCACAGGTATTTACACTAACCTGTTGCATTGTCGGATTTAGTAGGAGTTTATAAAAAACATCAGGTGAATCATAGACTAGATTTTGATTGCCATAGCAATATGCCAAATCCACGGTATCTTGATACGGTAAAGAAGAAACCTCAATGGCATTCGCAAGATCATCCCCTGCGAATGCACCACAATCAAGCCCATTAATAATGGTTATACCAAAATCCATTACTGAACCCCATTGAAATGTTGCGCAGGGATTTAATGGGAGCGTAGCGGCCTCTTGTTGCGTTACACGCATTCTAGTTGCCCCATTATGCGCATTGTTGGGAACAGAAACATTAAATAGAACCGGTAAGGCGGGAGGTGTCCCAACCCAAGTTCCAACAATTTCATTTTGGGTAAAGGTCTGACTTTGATCAAAATCAATCCACACCGCACCTGCACCGGCGAAATTCCCTCCGCAGGTCCCAAAATCAACTTGGAGCGAATAACTTGATCCAGCACTTAAGGTGGTTGATTCGTTTAGGTAAACTTCTACACCGATTTGACTTGGACAGCCTATATGGTTTATGCCCCCCGAAACACCTGTAAATATTACAGATTCCACATTAGAATCCACATTAGAAGTCGGTCCGCCAAGTGTGCAATATTGTCCGTAAGTAGTTATCCCTCCGAATATAACCCAAAGAAATAAGTTCAGTATTCTCATATAAACAAGCCTGTATTTATGGTAAATTAACAAAAAATTAATCTAATTACTAGAATTCTAGGTTACCACTTGTAACCTTCTGTGTGTTTGCTTCGTTAACCCTTCCCACAACAGCAAACAGATGCAATTCAAAGCAAAATTTATTAAAGTACTCAAATGGTCATTGGGAATTATTACGGGGCTCGTGATTTTAATATCGTCCCTGCTCTATATTTTTCAAGATAAAATTTGTAACCTCGTTTTAAGCGAGTTAGGAAAAGAATTTCGAGAACCCGTATATTTTTCAACGGTTGATTTAACCTTTTGGAGTACGTTTCCAAACCTTTCGATCAACGTGCATGACGTAAAAGTGCATGATGCGTTCAAAACCAAAGAATCTAAAAAGCTCTTGTTGCAGTCTGACCGAATTCGACTAGTCTTTAACCCGATTGATCTTTGGAGAGAAAATTATCATATTAAAGTAATTGAAATAGGGACAGGTGAGTTGAATGTGCGCACCGCTAAAAACGGAGATGTTAATTACTTAATTTTAAATGCCTCCACGGAAAAAGAGGAGTCGGAATATGATGTTAAAATATCTTCTGTTAGCACCAAAGATTTTCAAGTGAATTACCTAAACAGTAAATCCGACCAATATTACACTACGAATTTATCTGACATGTTGTTCTCTGGCGACTTCAATCAAGATGCATTCAAACTAAATGCACGGGGTAATATGTTGATTAATCGCTTGCAATCAGGAAAAGTTGCATTGCTACAAAACAAACCCGTTACCATGGATTTGTTAATGAGTGTAAACACCAAAGAGGGAACGTTTTCACTGCCGAAAACAAGTTTTAAACTCGCTAAAATACCGTTTACAGTATCAGGAGATTATGGCGTCGATAGTATGCGGTTTGATGTTAAAGCGGAAGCGTTAACATTGACAGATTTAGTTAATAACCTCTCGTTAGATGAAGCTGAAAAAGAATTAAGCCGTTACAAAGGATCTGGAAATGTGGGATTCGATTTACTTGTTTATGGCAGCACACAGGATCAATCTGCGCCGAATATTGCTTGTAACTTTAATATAGCCAATGGCCACTTAATTGAACCCGTTAAACACACGCAAATAAAAAACTTAAGAATGAAGGGGTCTTTCAGCAGTGATGGGAATCCTGTAAACGACCATTTGATTATGGATCATCTTGCGTTTGAAACTCCCGCAGGGCCATTTTATGGTGCATTGGACATTTTAAACTTTAATATACCTAAAGTGACAGGAAAGGCCAAGGGTACGATTGATTTGAGTATTGCCAATCGAATCCTTAAAAACGACCTTATTCATCGCATGGACGGGATTGCAAAAATCAACTCAGAGTTTGCTCTTGTTGTTGAAGATCAAGTGGATGTTAAAAAAATGAACGGAGACATTAGCCTGTACAATGTTTGGTTCAAGGCCCTTAACGACCATAGAACCTTTGAGGATATCAATGGGAAATTCACACTCAAAGGAAGCAATTTAACGATAGAGGGCGCGACGCTTGCGATTAATCGCAGTGATTTGCAAATGAATGGCACCTTTGAGAACGTGTTTAATTACGTCGCTAATTCAGGGGATTTAACGGTAAATTGTTCCGTGAGTAGTCACCAAATATTAGTTGAAGACCTAGGGAAAACGACTAAAGCAGAGAAAAAGGAATCTAAAGGAAAATCCTTTGTGCTGCCGAATAACATTAATGGCCGCATCAATTTAAATGCGCAGAGTATTACCTATGAAAATCATACGTTTGAGCAAGTTTCGGGTCCTGTGCTAATCAGTGGAAGAACCCTTTCTTTCCCTTCCCTAAACGTTAGAAATGCCGGGGCGGATATATGCGGAGCAATGGAAATCCAGGAGCTTACTCCAGAACGATTAGAAATCAGCACGAATCTAAAATCGAACAACATTTATTTTGCTCCATTTTTCAAAGAATGGAATGATTTTGATCAAGATGTAATTCATGCAAATCAAATTTCTGGAAG
>CANHSL010000009.1 GCA_947463385.1 Flavobacteriales bacterium | reverse complement strand
TGAATCGCTCCATATTTCAGGTTGGCTGCATCATCTTGAATCAACAAAATATCGGTCATGAAAATAACTAACATTCCTCGGTTACCATAAAAACAGAACCGTTCCCACATTTCAGTAAAAAATAGATACCAAATCTGTTTTGGGAACTTCCCTTTAAAGTCTTGAATTTCGGATAAACTTAGCATGATAATTAGCTTAATGAAAAAAGGCTCCGAAGAGCCTTTAATGGATTATAAAACGTTGTTTTCTTTCATTACGCGGTTTAGCCAACGCAACATCAAGAACAATAACAAGGCTGCGCCTAATACCAGCGCAAAATTCAGATAAAAGAAATTCTGTTTGCTGTTTGCATCAAATCCTTCCCAAAGGCTAGAAAGCATTCCAGACATCTTGTTTCCGACAGAAATAGCAAGGAAATACCCGCCCATCATCAACGCGGTAATTCGCGGAGGACTTAATTTAGAAACCAGTGACAATCCCATTGGAGACAAACAAAGTTCGCCGATGGTGATTACTCCATAGGAAGCTAACAACCACATAGAACCAGCTTTAGCATCCAACCCATTCGTAGCAAAAACAGCACCTACCATTACCAGGGCAGATAAGGCCGTAATAACCAAACCGATGGCAATTTTAGCTGGGGTACTTGGTTCTTTTTTCTTTCTTCGGAAAAAGCCCCAAATTCCAACCATAACTGGGGTTAACACTACCACCCAGAATGGGTTAATGGACTGATAAAGCTCCGTAGAATATAACTTTAAATTCGGCGCTTCTGCATTTGATTTATGAATAAGTTCATTCTTTTGCAAATACCCATAAACATGCAGTGCCGAATTGAGTGCTGTGAGTTCACCTTTTAACCCTTCTTGTTCTTCTTTTTCGGTAGCCTTAGCCAAGGCTGCCTCTTTATCTTTAATTTGCTTTGCAGTTTCAGCAGCAAGAACAGCGATAGATTTCTTCTCGCTAAGTACGCTTGGAAGTTGTTGACCTGGAGTTTCAGCTAAACCAATAAGCAAAAATTTATCTGATTTTTCTAGGGTAGAGTCGCTCTCAATATTCGCTATGATAGCAGCATCAACTTTATTTGCTTGTAGCGCCGGAACATCCGATTTCGAAAGATTCGTGAAGTATTTATAGGATTTATCGATGCGCTCAATTTTCTCCGCACATAATTTTAAATTCTTAAAATCTTGCTTTGTTTCTTTAGGAAGCGCATTCTGAGTAACATTCAAAAAGCTCATGGATGCATCATACGTCGCTTTATCTTTTATCAAGGGGCTATTTTCAACCAACTGTGCCATACCTGCCGCATCCGCAGCACCAGTAATTCCTGGAGCCATTGTACGGTCCGTATAATCTTCCGCCCAAATGGTTAGGGCATCTCCATTTTGATGGAAAATTGCAAAGAATAGAATAACACAGGTGAACACGGCTAGTAAGGCTTTAATCGCACGACTTTCTTTAGCCTCTGACTTAAATGCGAGATAAATAAAGAATCCAATTACAGGGAGACACCCAATAATGAAGGCATCATTCGTATCCGTACCTAATAAATTCCCAGGAATTAAATACCCAATGATTCCAAAAACAAACATCGGAAGTACGGTTAATGCGAGGATTTTTAGTGTTGACATATCCCCTTCTTGTAAGGGTTTTACCACATCGTAACTTTTAATGTGTTTGTTACCAATAGAGAAAACAACAACCCCTATAAGCATTCCAACTCCCGCAGCTGCAAAGGCATGACCCCAACCATAATTAATACGCATAAAGGCTGCAACGAAATTACAAACGAAGGCACCGATGTTGATCCCCATGTAGAAAATGTTAAATCCTGCATCTTTCTTATCCTTTAATGAATCCTCACTGTATAAATTACCTACGAGGGTTGATATATTCGGTTTAAAGAAGCCATTACCAAGAATGATTAGGAGTAAGGCGATATAAAAACTTGGAATGGTATGCATCGCTAACATAAAATATCCGGCGGCCATCATTAATCCACCAATAATGATTGATCTTCTGTAGCCTAATAAACGATCAGCTAACAAACCTCCAATGAATGGTGTTAAGTAAACCAATCCGAGGTAGGTACCATAAATATCTGATTTCAATTGACCATCGAAGCCCATTCCACCATTATTCCAACCATCAAGCATATAAAGCGAGAAGATTCCGAGCATCAGGTAGTACCCAAAGCGTTCCCACATCTCGGTTCCAAACATAAACCACAAACCTTTCGGGTGACCGAAAAGCATTTGAATTTCATTCTTATTGTCAGCGTTACTCATAGCTTAGTTTTAAAGATTATTGCTGCCGAATATACAAAAAATCATGTGACTAAGCGATATTTCTTAATTCCCGCTTAATTTTGAATTGAAATGAAATGCTACGACGCACACACCCACAAAATCCCTTATAATCACATTGGAATTTACCAAAGTGATGCTAAATACACAGCGAGTCTTTTTTCAGTAGGTGTGCATCCGTGGCAAGCCGATGTTAAGTCACTTAGCGAAATAATCCCAAGCTTACACCATCAGAACTGCCGCGCAATTGGAGAAGTTGGGTTGGATCGCCTCAAAGGACCTTCCATGGAAATCCAACACGCGATGCTATTATCCCAACTCGCCCTTGCGAATGAACTGCAAAAACCTGTCATCTTTCACCTGGTCCGCGCATGGGACGAATTTTATGCGTTACTCAAATCGAAGCAGCAAACGCCTTGGATTATTCATGGATTTAATTCCCCCAAACAATTTTCACGCTTATTGCAAACCAAGGTTATATTTAGTCTAGGTCCTGCCAGCCTACAAAACCCACGCATGCACTCAATCCTAACTCAAATTCCATTGAATCGAGTGTTATTTGAAACCGATGATACAGCAAGCGATATTAATCAAGTCTACCTGGACTTTTCCCAAGCGACCTCCACCCCACTCGAAGAAGTATATGCTCAAATTGAACAAAATTTTTTGGCTATTTTTGGGGCATGAGTCATTGGTTAGAACGGTCTGAACTCTTGGTGGGGCCAGAAAAGCTTAATAAATTGGCAAACGCTCACGTCATGATCGTTGGCTTAGGTGGAATTGGGTCTTTTGCGGGTGAATTCATTGCCCGCGCAGGAATTGGTACGCTAACGTTAATCGACGGAGATGTGTTTGATCCAACAAATAAAAACCGACAACTAACGGCATTAGATTCAACGATTGGTAGAAACAAGGCCGTGGTGCTAGGGGAACGAATTAAGGACATCAATCCCGAAGTCAACTTGAATATTATTGAAGAATTTGTGCTACCTGAACGCGTATGGGAGCTCTTGGCTCAATACAAACCCGATTATGTGATGGATTGCATTGATTCTGTAAGTCCTAAACTGGCATGGTTACTTGCTTGTAAACGACTAAAAATTAAAATCATTAGCCATTTAGGCGCCGGAGGAAAATCCGATCCATCTACGGTAAAGGTTGTTAACTTGGCAGATACGCATAATTGTAAGTTAGGGGCTCATATTAAAAAGCGCATGAAACGACAAGGAGCATCGCTTCGGGGGATAAAAGCCGTTTTTTCTTCGGAACTCCAAGATAAAAAATCCCTTAAAATGACCGACGGAACGAAATTCAAAAAGTCATTCTATGGTACCATTAGTTACATGCCAGCACTCTTTGGATTGCATGGTGCGGCGGAGGTGATTCGGTACCTTAGCACCAAAGAATAATCCGTATATTTACCTAGAATTAAACCTATATTATGAAAAAAATCTACCTATTGGTTGCTGTTTTGGCTGCCTTTAATTTAAATGCGCAGTTGTTTAGCGACAATTTTGATGCCTACACTGCGGGCCAGTATCTTGGACCTCAATCCTTAACTTGGTCTACGTGGTCTGGTACCGAAGGAGGAAATGAAGACGTTCAAATTAGCAGCACGAATGCAAGTTCAGCACCGAACGCTATTTACTTTTCTTCTACCGCAGCCAATGGCGGTCCTCAAGATGTCGTGTTGAAGTTTGGTCAGCTCTACAATAGCGGTGTATTTACTTTGCAAAATAAATTTTACGTGAATGCGGGGAAAAAAGGATATTACAACATCCAAGGTGCCTTAACCATTGGTAACCTTTGGGCATTGAATGTAAACCTTAATTCAGGTCAATTAACTATAGATGACGGAATCACACCTAACCTAGTGGTTAGCTCCTATCCTGAAGCCACGTGGTTTGAATTAAAAATCGAGGCAAACCTTACCCTTCACGTATGGAAAGCTTTTGTAAACGGTAATTTAGTGGGTACTTGGGTAAACGGAGTGAATACCGTAGCTTCTGCCGACTTTTTCCCGGTTCAAAATACGCAAATGTATGTAGACGATGTAATGTTTGATCACGTCCCTTTTACAGTTCCAGCATTGGATGCCATGGTTGCTGACATCGATATGGGAGCGGAACTGGCTACCCAAAGTGGTACACCAACCGTTAAGGTTGTTAATGGTGGAAGTACTGCGATAACGAGTTTGAAAGTTGATTTAACGTACAACGGTTCAACCACCACACAAAATGTAACGGGTGTAAACATCGCAACGGCTGGAGTTTATAATGTGAGCCTTCCAAGTACGGTATTGGCTGCAGGATCTCTTCCGATCACCGCCGTAGTGTACAATGTAAATGGTGGAGCAGGTGACAATACGCCAAGTAACGATACCTTAATCGAACTAATTAATCCGATTGTTCCCGCGCCAGGTAAAATGGTGGTTGGTGAAGAAGCTACCGGCACATGGTGTCAGTGGTGTCCGCGTGGTGCCGTTTTCATGGATTTGTTCGAGACAAAATACCAAGACTTTTGGGCCGGAATTGCGGTACATAACGGAGACCCAATGACCGTTGCCGACTATGATGCAGGCATCGGAACATTAATCGGTGGATATCCAAGTGCCTTGGTTGATCGATTGGGCGATGTAGATCCTTCAGGGATGTCACCTGATTTCTTTACGCGTCTTCAAACCGCACCAAAGGCGACCCTGGTAAATGGGGCAACATGGGATGCAAACTCACGAGTATTAAATGTTTCTGTTCGATATAACTTTGCATTAGCCGCAAACGGAAACTACAAATCTGCTTGTGTATTAACTGAAGATGGTGTAACAGGAACCGGAGCCGGTTGGAGTCAATCCAATGCGTATGCCGGTGGAAACAATGGCGTAATGGGCGGTTATGAGTCCTTACCAACTCCAGTTCCAGCAGCTCAGATGGTATATGATCACGTAGCAAGAGCTATTGCTCCTTCTTTCACTGGTATGACCGGAATATTCCCAACAACGGTTAATGCAGGAGATGCGCACATCGTTAATTACAGCTTTACCTTACCGGCAGGGTGGGATGAAAACGAAATTCAAATCATCGGGCTATTAATTGACCCAACGGGTAAAATTGATAATGCGGGTTCTGCAGATATTACTACGGCAGTTGCGAACGGGTACGAAACGGGTCTAAATGCTGGAATTGCTCAAGTGCTTGAATCAAGTAGACCAGTAGCCTTAGCACCTAATCCGGCGAATGGAACCTCAGCAATTTTAATGAATTTAACGACGGAAAGTGAAGTACATATTGAATTAAGCGACTTGAATGGCAAGTTAATTACGAGCGGCGAATACACAAATCTTTCTGGTGCACAGAGTATTGCAATTAATTTGAATGGATTGTCTGCGGGTATGTATGCAGTCAATATACTAATCAACGGAACGCTTTACACAGAAAAATTAATTGTGGAATAATTCTACGATTGAACCTGTTTAAAGGGGCTTCGGCCCCTTTTTTTTGTGTTTGAATTAATCAAAACCGTACCTTTGACTATGGAATATTCAAGGCGTTTTATTCGGTTTCAATGGGTTGCATTAATCAGTCTGTTTTTAGTGATTTCTGCGGGTAGTTTTGTTCGAATTACAGGTTCAGGCATGGGCTGTCCAGATTGGCCTAAATGTTTTGGACAATGGATTCCCCCTACAGCAGAAGCGCAACTTCCTTCTAATTATTTGTCTATTTTTCAGGAAAAACGAGCTAAAAAGGCAGTGAAGTTTTGCAAGTTTTTAACGGCCATTGGCATGAAAGAGACGGCTAAGAAAATCAAAGAGGACCCTACCCTACTAAAAGAAGAACCATTTAATGCGGCCAGAACCTACACGGAATATATAAACCGCCTACTGGGTTTTCTGGCAGGAAATCTCATGTTACTTGGGTTTGTTTGGAGTTTGATTTACTACCGCTCTCCTTGGCTGTTAGGCCTTTCATTTTTAAACTTAATTTTCATGGGGATCGAGGCGTGGTTTGGCTCCATTGTAGTGGCTACCAACTTAGTGCCCTGGACCATTACGGTACACATGTTTTTTGCCTTAGTCATTTTACTGATTCAGATCTACCTAATCTATCGAATTTCTCCAATACACCGTGAGCCTATTAAGGTAAAACCCTTGGTGTATTATATTTGGTGGGGGATATTCGCAATTACCTTTTATCAAATGTTTCTTGGAACCCAAGTTCGTGAGTATATCGATGAATTAACCAAGCAAGGGTTGGGTAGAGATGCATGGAGTGATCGATTTGGTATGGAATTTTTAATCCATCGAAGCTTCAGTTGGCTTGTGCTTGTATTACTGGTGTATTTGGGTTGGAAAAATGAACAAGAAGGAAAGATTTCCATAATTCGTTGGGCCTTTATTATACTGAGTATTGAACTAATTGCAGGGGTCTTATTGGCCTATTTCGACCTGCCGGGCCTAGTTCAAACGGCACATTTAGTCTTTGCGACCATCCTATTGGGTATTCTTGGGATGGGTACTTTTCGTTTTAAAAAACAAATAATTTAACTTAACATTTTGTCTAATGAAGCAACTACTACTTTTATCTATCGCCCTCTCGAGCCAATCCTTGTGGGGACAAATCAGTTTAGACCAAACAGACATGTCCTCTGTAGGTGATTACATTCCACGGAAAAGCGATACCATGACCGTTTTGCCCGGCCCCGGAGGGAGCGGCCCCAACCAAGTTTGGAACTTTACCACCTTGAGTGCTTATGTGATTACGGAAAATACATCGGTAGTTTCCGTAGCCTCTACTCCGAATGGAAATCAATTTGGGAATTCAAATATGGCAATGACCAATGACAACGCGAGTTACTTGTACTTCAATAAAAGTGCTCAATCCTTTAGTACGCAAGGGTTTTCTGGGGACTTATTAGGCACAGGGGTAATTAATGCAGTGTTTAACCCTGATTTAACGCTTCACCAATTTCCACGAACCTACGGGTCTAGTTTCAGCGACACCTACGTTATTGATGTTACAGTACCTGGAGCGGCAATCAATCCATTGTTGAGCCAAATTCACTTCAAGCGCACCTCAGTTGTTCATGACACCACAGATGCCTGGGGACAACTTACTACGCCTCATGGCACCTATGATGTACTGCGGATACATACCATGGAAGTGTTTAGCGATTCGATTTGGGCCCAACCAATCTTTCCTCCCGTTTGGAACTTGGTAAGCACTTCAACCGATACAACACACAGTTATTCATGGGTAGGTAAAGGCGGTAAATTAGCGATTGCGGAAATGAGTTTCGATACCTTAGGGTTACCTAAAATCTTTAAATGGACGGAGCTTCCCGGGATTGGGGTGGGGTTAGAAGAATCAGCGCTGGCAAAGATTAGTATATATCCTAATCCATGTTCAAACCACGTGTTTGTTGAAGAATTTAATCCCGAAGAAATTTCCTTATTCAATATGTATGGACAAAAAGTAGCATTTGAAAAAAGGGCAATGCTTAATGGAACCCAATTAACACTTGAGGCTTTAGCCAAGGGGGTCTACTTTATTGAAACAACTAAAGATCAGGTAAAACAGAAAACTCAAATAATCAAGGAATGATTAAATACAATCCCAAAAGTTGGTTGACTTTTATATTTTCTTTTCATAAGAGCGACACCGTGCGCATTTTATGGAAAGAACTTATATACATTGCGATACTAACTGCCATTATAACAGCACTAGAACTGCATTTTTACCCGACCTCATCGGTTCTTAAGAATTTAACTTCGGTCTATTCCTTGTTGGGATTTGTTATTTCATTGCTCTTAGTGTTTCGTACGAATACGGCTTACGATCGATGGTGGGAAGGTCGAAAACTTTGGGGGTCCGTGGTAAATGATACGCGAAATCTATCGAGTTTGCTCTCCTCTCTTGATTTAAATCCCTCGGAGCGCACCCATTATGCGGATTTAATCATTGCTTTTTCCAAGAGTATGAAGGAACACTTAAGGCGCAATAAACTTGAATTACCATTTCCTTTGGATGAATCAGCTTCAGTAGGGAATCAACCGCTATGGATTGCGCATGAGCTGCGCAAAGCCTTGCATGAGTTACGGGTCACGGATCGCATTGACGCCATTCAATGGCAACAACTTAGTCGACATTTAGACCAATTGATAGATTCCTTAGGCGCCTGTGAACGAATTCTTAATACGCCTATTCCCTTTTCTTACAGTTTGTTTTTCAAGAAATTCATATTTATTTATGTGGTCACGATGCCGCTTGCCTTCGTAGAATTATTCGAATATTGGTCTGTATTGATATCAACCTTTGTATTTTATGCCCTTGTCTCTATGGAAATTCTTGCCGAGGAAATAGAAGATCCATTCGGAACCGATGACAATGATTTACCCCTTGATGATATTTGTGAGCGAATCCAAGAAGGGACTAGGCAGTTGTTAACAAAACACTAATCGTTAGCTTGCAAAGATTGTCTTATCCTCAACCTTTCTTTTAAATATTTTTGAAAACATCCAATAAAAGAGGGATTCATCATTCATAATCTGTGCTCCAAAAATTGAATACGTCAAAATAACAAATAAAAATACTGAGACAACGTAATCTATCATAAGGGTACTGATTGACAATACAAAATAAAAAATAAATAACCCAAACGTCCTTAATATTGAAATGGTTTTAATGTTTGTCTCCAGACGATTGGCTTGAAGTTCACAAATTGCTAATTGCATTTGAAGACGTTCTGTGTATTTATCGCGGCGTTCTTCATATTTATCAAGCACCACTTGATTTGAAGACGCTTCGACTAATTTAGATTCGATATCAAACTCTATTTTTTTAAGTTGTATGTGTTCTTCTCTACTATTCCACACGCTCGCCTTGCTAATCTCAGAGGCAAAGTTTTCAATACCGACAATAATTGGAAATCGTTTGAGTAATACGGCAATAAAACATACAGAACACAGAATACTCCCTATGGCGATAAGGAATAAAAATTCCTGTTCATCCCAGGTAGATTTAATAATACTTTTATATCTCTCCCAACCGATTGTTGAATAACGGGCAGTTAATATTTCAATTTCGCGATTTTTTTTAACCTTTAACGATTCAACAGGAATGGAATCAATTGCATGAGCCAATTTCCAAAATATCAACTCTTTTGAAAGGACTTTGAAATCAGCTACAGTAAAATTTTTTATTCTTTTTTCTTCCCAATTATCAACGATCCGTTCTAAGGTGTTGACCTTAACATCACTTAATTCTTCATTTGGTTTTAGATTTTGGCTTGTAATATGTTGAAATATCCATTTTTTATCATTTCTTCCTAAATAATATGCTTTAAAAATTGTTAGTTTTCGATTGATAACCCAATTTTGAAAATACCCTAAAGAAGACCGATTTGCTTCAATTTTCAACTGACCAGAACTTGGAAAACAAGAATCAATTAAGCCATAAAGTGTATCGGTTTTCGAGCTCCTAGGATAAGCGCAAAACATACCCAAGAATTCACTTTTAGACAATATGGAGTCATTAATACGATGCACACGGTGATAATTCTCTTCAGTTTTTTGAATTAAAGGTAAACTTGATATGCTCTCAGGGCTCGTTAATTGAACGAATGTTGCGAATGTAAGCGTACCAATAAACACTGCCTCAATTAGCAGCGTATCTACGCGTTGGCGATATTCACTTAATTTTCTACGATAGGAAATCAACCACATATCATTTAAATAATGTGTTGATGAAATAGGTTTTTCTTTAAACAGCCCGATTGTTGAAGCCAATTCTGGATCGGATAATTTTTGACCATTCTTGGAGATACTAATAATATTATGGCTCATGAAATACCCTTTAAATTTTAAGAAAACCAGGATATAACAGATTGGCATAACAATAAAAGCACTTGTAACCAACATCATCTCATGGCTAAAATCAGGGAGCCCATCCGATAATAGAAAAGGTTCTAAACTAATTGCTATTCCGAAAATGAAAGCCTGTAAAACAACTAAATATCTAAAATCTGAGTACTTAAAATTTGAGGTGAATTCAAAATTTGAATTGATAAAACTTGGTTGATTGGAAAGTCTTGAAATAAAAGTTTTCTTAATACCCAATAAACGCCTGTAGCCATAATACAAGCTTATAAAACTTATCACTATGTTCACCAAAATACAGAACAAGAGGCATTCGAGAACTAAGCTATCCCGTTGATTAAAGTTCTTGTAGGTAATACAGATAAACGTTGTTAAAACAATGCGGGCAATTAGCTCTGGAACAAAAAACTTAGGTTTATGACCTAATTCAAAAACAACTTTATTTTGCATAATTCTGAATTAATGTCGCAAATTAATTAGAATTGCGTTGAAAATCAAATTCCTACACCTTGAAGCCCTTTAATCTCATTGATTTTAGATGGGACCTGACTCATAACCGAGACTAAATCTTGTGCAGAGGCTACCGGCGTCAACCATTGCAACTCAATTTTAGAGGGCATTACTTTTTTGGCTAGAAAATCAACCCTGAATCCAGGCCATCCGGTATACTTTTTTGGTTGTATTTTCACGAAACGTGCTGTAAAAGGTTGGTCAAATAGTATTTCCTTAATTTCAAATCCATCCTTTACTCCACTCATGGGTGACATTGAATTCCAATCCGTACCGTCAACAGAATAACTCAGCATAAATTCTTCCATAAAACTATTTCCTTGAGGGGATCCTGTTAATTTCATTCCCGAAAAAATCATTGGGGTTGGAGATTCAAGCTGCCACCATTGCTCATCGTTTTTAACCTTAGCCGCCCAGTATGTTTTTTGATTTGTAATTAATCCATGCGCTGCGGTATGCGGTTTACTATGTTCCGTAGAAGCAGAAAATTTAAACCCATTGCCATTCGAAAGAACCCATTCTGAATCCACAAGTTCTGTGGCCCCGGTTTCAACCAATTTCCAATGCGAATACGCTTGGGCTTTGGCTTCCATTGCGGTGTAAATTGATGCTCCTTTTACTGAATCACTTAAATGCAGAATTATTCCAGCAAACAACTGGTTCTTTTTCCATTCAAAACCCCAACCCAACCAGGTGCCGCTATTTCTTGCACCATTAACATAATCTAAAAATCGTGCACCTCTCACCCAGTTTCTTTCCTTTTTAATCGCATCTCCAACCAAAGCAGGTAACTCAAGCGCGCATTGGTCAAGGGATTCATTGAGACTTGGCCCTAACATTTTAATCAAGGGACTGCTAATCTTCAACCCATTAAACTTAACGGATGCTTGAGCACATCGCGTAGCCAATGCATCTAGAAAATACTGAGTGAGCAAAATTGGGTTAAACGAATTAATATCATCGATTGGCATTACCGCTAAAAACTTACTTCGTTTAAAATAAAAGGACGTGTTTTCGAACTCCAAATCTACCATAGATTCAAGTACGCGTTCTACAGGTAAATGTGTATCTGCCTGAAGATACCCTGCACATGAAATATAAATGAGAAAATTCAATCGATTATTCAGGTAATCTTGTTTAATTTGAATACTCAATGCCATGGGATACCCCTTTACTTTAGGACGAAATTCTCGTGCAAAATACCCAAGATGTGTGCTTCCCTTTAAACCATCAGAAGCAATGGCCTCCTCAAGCACCTCATCCAACACTTCTGTTTCAACCTCTGCATTCTTATCGGTGTCCTCATCCACAGGTTCACACAAGCCAAAATCAGCCAAAATCGGCTCCAATCCCACTAAATGCTGACGAATGGCTTGTTCATGTTCGTTAATTAAATAGGTCTTGTCGAGCAAGTTTAAATAATCTCTGTTTACTGCCTCAAAAAGCCCTTGGAATAGGTTAAAAGAAATATCAAAACTATCAATCAAAATAGACGGGTTGGCAATGATCTCTTCTACCTTATGATAAAACTGAATTTGATCAAATCCATAGAGGTAATCGTAAAACCATGGGAATTTGCTAATGGATTCGGTGAATGAGTACTTCGTATGGTTATTGAGACTATCCCAAAGTACCAAGTTGGGATGTTTTTTTAAATCTTCTGCATACGCTTTGGCAAACATTTTTAAATGTTCACTAAATACATTCAGCAAGAGTCCGTAATTCGCTAAATCCTTGTAGTCTTTCCAATCCGGTAAATAACCTATGGCAGCATCACCAGACGCATACAGGGAAAAGTGTAAAGCCAAAATCTTTTTACTCGGCAGATTCTTTGGATATAATGTGCACCATGCGTAACTCGTCATGACGCCGATTTGCCAGTTATTCTGTTTGGTATCCCACTCGACATCTTGGTCTATCATTAGCTTCTCCAAACGCGTTTTAACGAAATGATCTAACGATGAAAATGCGGTTCTGTGCCAATATTCTTTGGTTCCGAACTGATACGAATCTTCTTTAATTTTAAATATACTTTCCTTGGTGTATTTTCGAAACACAAACATCCCCATCAACCACTTGTGCGCACTCATTAAGCCTTGAAAGGCAGTTAATTCCTCTACAGAAAACTGCAACACCTTGTTTTTTCGTATCTCATCCGGATCTACATTTAATGCAAAGGTTCGTTCTAGGAAGACTTGGTCAAAGGTCTCACTATCCACCCCATACTGTTGACCCGTAAGTTTCAAAAGAAACTCGTTGTAGGTTCTTGTATTAATCGCATTATCAATCACTTCAATGAATCGTTTATCCACCTCCGGAAAAGGGTCTTCAATGTTCATTTCTTTTGCAACACCCAGAATCAATTCCTTAACCTGTTCCTTTGATAATCCCATGCGGGTTTTGCCAATGGACTCAAAGAAATTTAGCTCATCCAAACTGATTTGCTGATCATCCAATGCCGCCTTTATCGATTCTTTTAGATCTTCTACAGTCGCTTTGTTTCGAAGCTCCTCCTCCTCTTGACGTATTTTTTCGATGGCTTCGTCCCCTGCCCTTAATAATATTTTCCAATCAGACAACAAGACAGTATTCGCAGGATTAGCAAACACTTTAGCGCCTTCGGATACCATTGATTTAGATTCAAATTCTTCTATTTCACCAGAATCTTCACTTTTGAGGGTCAATAGTCCCGCCTGGTTACTTTCCACAATAAATTGCTTGAATTCCCAAATTTGACTTAATTCATTTATTGCTCTGGTTAATGCTTGCTCGAGGTATGGATTAATCGCATCAAAATACATTTCTGAAAACGGCCAGGTCACCATTTTTCCTTTGACTTCCTTGTGCGGGTGTGCTACCCGATTCCTCAATTGAATGAATGAATCAAAGAACTGGATCAAGTTAACCTTTGGTAAATTATTTTTAAGTGCCGAATTGATTGGGGTTTGATAATCGGTAGCCTCATTTTCAACCAATCCTTTAAGTACTTCAAAGGATTTTGAAAATTGTGACAACTCCTGAAATTCCCCAGATCCATGCAGCAAGGCTTGAATTTGAGAAGGACTGCCTTGACTATTTAGGAATTTCGAGCTTTCGCGCAACCATCCCAAATAAATTCCAAAACTCACATTCTTGCTATTTTTTAAAAACGACTTTTCTAATTCGATTGAAACCAGGCCCTTATCCTTGTATTCGCCCAACACAAACGAGCATAGATGCATTACGAGGCTCTCCCCTAAATCCAATAAATACTTCTGTTTGGCCGCTTTTTCTCGTGCCCTCGCCAAGTCACCAATAGTTTTTTCTAGATTTTTCGGTAGGTTATTCAGGATGTTCATTAGTGAAATTTTATATCGTCAAATATAACCCTAATGAATGAAATTAATGTCCTGTCTGAATACTTAGACCAACTTAGACTGTCGAAAGAACAAAGTCTTTTACCTAGAAAATAGTACTTTTAACACTCAATATTCCAATATGAAATTTAACCATTTTTTTATTCCACAAGGTGCGAAAGTTGTCCATGATGAAAATCTAAACCTATTTACTATAACTTACAACAAGGGAACACGCGAGAATCCAATCATGGAAGAATTGAAACTACACGCAGATTCCTCTATTATTCTTGATACGGGAAATGCGCTTAAACCAGGAATTATTGATCATCACCAACCCGGATGCGAATTTGCAGATAAATGTGTAGCGCACATTGTAGTTAATAAAGGTTCTTCGTACTTAGAGCACTTATTAGATAAAGCAGAAGTTAACGTTGTGACACATTTTATACCGGATTTAGATGCCTTAGGATCGGTCTATTTCACCTTGAAGTATTTAAGGAACGAGGCATTTACTTTTCTCGATCAACAAGTAGCTGATTATATTAATATGGTTGACATGGGTAAACTAAGCCTTGACCCTGAAAAACCGATTGGAATTGCGTCGCTTTGGTTACACCATACGAATATTAAAGATTACAGTGCAGCCTATACGCAAGAATTCAACCAAGACCTATTGGCTAAAGGACTTTTGTTTATGGAGGGTGTTTTCAAGGTGATTGAAACCGATGAAAACCCTTATACCAATGAAGGTTTCGAACAAATATTGGCTTTCGAGGAACCTATAAAAGACATTTTAAATGACGCATCCAACTACCGCTTAGACGTTGAAAATTCCATTACCGGAATCATTGAAATGTATAATTCGGACACGAGAGGTATGGATGAAGTGGAGGTTATTATTTCTCGGGATGCACGAAGTTTTCTATGGAAATATATGGTCCGTGGAGACCGCAACAACTCCTTATTTGGGAATGGATTTAAATTAACATGCTTGCATGTGACCGGTAAAAGGGGCGCAATTATTAGTGTCGACCCAAATTACCCATATGATTTAAAAGGGCTGGGTGTTTATTTAGATACGCTGGAGATTACACAGCTCCTAAACTCCGAAGGAATTGAGGAGATTATCAATGGTGTGGATGGTGGACCAAGATCGGGCTTTCATCGAAACAATCCATGGTATGATGGAAGAGGCACACATAATTTTACGATCATCGATGTTCCGCGGGGTGGGACGATGTTAAGTGAAGTCCAAATTAATGACGCTATTTTTGCCTACCAACTTTGGCCGGATTACGGGGTGGTTTGTAATATCAATCCGGTAGTTCAGCAGCCTATTTCTCAGGAAGATCTTGATGCCTTGATTGCCTTACCGCTGGAAAAAAGGCCTCAAATTTCTAAAAACTCAGAAAACAAAGTAATACATAGTCAAATTGACGAATACCTTTCGGTGCTGTGTAAATTTCAAATCGATACGTTTTTATCTGCTCCTAAGCTTTTACGCTATGATGAAACGTTTGGAACTCATATCGAAGCGTTATGCTTAAAACCTGAAAACGATGTTTTCCTTAATCTGGATGAAATTAAAACTGCATTAAAAAACATCCATTCAATCGCCTACAATCAATACCAACATATTACAAAATGTAAACATTGGAGTGAATTACTATCAACGTATGTTGCGAATGGATTCAATTTTTTTAATTCACGAGCTTACGACAAACAAAAAAATGAAGCCATCAATGAAATTTCCCCATATTTAAATTACACCTTCATAAAAGGAATACTAAACACCTGTAATAGTTTACCCGCAAGTGCTTTTGCTCAATTATTTATTCGGGTTGAAACGTCTATTAAACATGTTGATTTACCGTATGAAATGTTAGGAATGCAAACCGCATTTCCCGAGGCCTTTTCGCCCGAAAGTCTTCAAAACCTGCTGCAATCAAATGATAATGTTTCAACAACATGCCAATCGATTTTAGGCCATTTCGCATATGAACGAGATGATGAACCGCATTTTGAGGAAGTTCCCATTTATTCATTTAACAGCATTAAGAATTACATAGATGATCTATTTCATTTATTGAACGTTGAAGATCCTGAACTAAAAGGTCGGATAAATCGATTCAAAAAAACAGACTTCAAACAACTCGTCCCAGAACAACAGGGTGAAATTAAGGCCAACGAACTTGAGATACTTCTTGAAACCTTAAGCCAGGGTAAGCATGTGTTAATTGAACAGGTTTTTGGTGAAAAATGCAAAAATCTACGCGTAAAAAAATATCAACTCATTAATAAGGTCACGAATCCGCACGTACTTTCTTGCCTGATTAAATTAGATTTTGAACAATTAAAACAACAGTCGTTTGGAGCAATCCGCGAACAAATCGGTCAACTGGAAAAGTCGAGTCAAAACGACCCGATCTTAGATGATTTTATTAAGGAATTGAAACTATTTGAAGAGTTGGCGAGTCTCAGCATGTTAGTTAATCGAATTGATCGGTTTTCCTCCATGAACGGAGCTGCTACCAGCGATGACTATTTGAAGGCACTTAATAAACTTCTTTACTCATTGCTTCGAGTGATTACCTTGTATACGAATTTCAACAACATTGATGAATTACATAATGAATTGGCCAATGCCATGGGTATTCTTAATGAGCTTCGCATGATGCCGATGGAATTAGATCGCTTTGAAACCTCTGCGCTCAGGGAAAAAATGGCGGTATTTATCCCGGTTATTGTTGACGAAGTAAATCTACCAGTAAATGACTTGGATTTACAAATCCAGCGAGGAATGGAGCAATTCGAATTGATTATGGGTCAAGGAGGGATAATGGAAGAAATATTCAAATTGCCCTTATTCTACCAACAACGTTTTTATGACATTTTCAGTGGCTTCAAACGCTACTACAAGGAGCGACTCAACTTTTTTAGAACGGATTTAAAATTACTGATAGAGGAAAGTGAAACAGGAAATGAAACCAAATTATCGGAACGATACATTCTTACCTGCAACAACTTAATAAGTGATTCCGTCGCGTTCGACTGGCAAGAGCTCAAGGATCAGGTAGATGAGCTTGAAGCGCCCGGAGAAATTAGCAGCCTCTTTTACACCAAATATTTTGATTGGTTAAAACTAAATGCCTTACCTGATAAAAAGGAATTATATGCATTAAATTCAGAAATTCGTTTTGCAGAAGGAAGATCTGACGAGGAATTAACTCAAATTATCATTAATCTACCGCACCCTAAATCGAATGAGCCTATTCGAATCGAGGAACTCATGATGAATTTTCAATTAAACGATGTTATAAAACATCGCCCTATAAATTTGATTCATGATGCGTACGATTTTTTAATTGAACACTTTATCTCCAAATACCATGTAGACAATGTTCGGGATACCTTGGCGCAGTTCAGCACCAAGTTCCCGTGGTACTATCGTTATTTAACAGACAAGAAATATCTGAGAATGCTCTTTATTTTCCTTAGTTTATTCATGTTAGGGGCGGGTGCTTTTGATGGAACTCGGTATAAAGACAAGCTGGCCCCATTGGCTGAGTGGATGAATCAACATATCGGTGCTAAGTTGTTTCAATTTGTATCTGAACTATTTGCATATGCCTGGGGATTGATAATAAGCTTGTCTTTTATCATACCGCTCGTATTTGTTTTAAATTACCTGTATCACCGGTACATTCTTAGGGAAAAGCCCGATGAGAATGACAAAGAAAAGAAATTGAATTTCTTTCAGTTAATCCAAAACATCGAAGGAAAACGATCACATTTATTATATATTCCCTTTGTAATTCCATTACTCATTGTGGTTTTGCAAATGTCGAATTCTGATACGATTGAATTGATTAATAAAATTGAAGGTTTTCGTTTTTTCGCAACACTTTCCTTGGTCGTAGGTTTAACTATACTTTCGGTATACAATTATGTGAAAGAACGAAATGAAAAAATGTCGATCGCTTGGTTGATAAAACGCACGGAACATATGTTATGGCTCCACTTAATCCAAGCCTTCATCATTGCCATTTTTGTAATTGACCTAATTCTGAGGTTTCAAGTGGATGCATCAAACTTTGAAACAGAAGATGGAGGGTTGTTTTTTCTTGGAATGTCAAAATACATTGAAATCAAGCGAGGGGTAATTGACGTGGTCATTATGCCAACATTTACCATAATGATTACTATTCTCACCTTGTTCTTTAGTTTCTTTATTGAAAAAATATTTGGAGGGGGAAATGAATAAAATTGCATTATTACTTATTATCTGGTGTTCAGTACCAACGGTATTCGGTCAAGTATTAAATATTGACCGTGAAACTGGAGAAGACACGGTATTCCGTCGCAATATGTTCTCGTTGAATTTTGGGTTCAGTATGGACAAGCAGAAACGTGATTTGATTGAATTTTCGAGTCAATTGGAAAACGACTTCTTTTTCAAGAAAAATTCATTGGTTTGGATCGCCATTGCACAAACAGATGCATCGTTTAATGGAGGCTCAGTTTTAGAAAACAATGGGTATTTCCAAACTAGATTACGAGATAATGATAAGCGAAGAGTTTATCCAGATTATTACATTCAATACCAATGGAATGGCGTTTGGGGGCTTCAGAACCGTGGATTAGCGGGATGTAATGCACGATTTAAATTCTGGGAAGATAAAACAGATGATTTATATGCCGGAATTGGCGTTTTTTACGAATATGAAAAATGGAACCCGACGCTATCTGCTTTTGCCTTTGCCGAAGATTCCTTAACTGTGGTTTACAGAACCATTCCTCGATTAAATTTGACCGCAAAAACCGCATTTAAAATAAAAGATGGAATTGATTTTAGCGGAAGTACTTTTGTCCAATTTCCGATGAACGATCAGTTTCAGCATTTTTTGACGCCTCGATGGTTTATTGACGCAAACATCTTCTTCACCGTCACAAAACACCTCGCAATCCGAGTGCATTACGACCATAATTTCGATGCCTATCGTCCGCTGCCTATCGAGCAATTATACTATAATTTCAATATGGGGTTCCAACTCAAGTGGTAAAATGAACATTCTTCGAAACGAAAAACAGGAAATACTAAAATCACCGCAACGCAATAATAAATTGGCAATATAAATCCGAGTACTATTTAATGTAAATACAAATACGTAGAATGCAAAAATTGATTTTCGGTAATTCAGATAAAAATCATTTTACGTGCATGCCAAAAGGAAATTTAACTTATTTAGTGCAGAACCTAGCAATAGCTTCTTTCATGAAAATCTTGTTGAATAAAAAATTATGTTAATTTAGCTAATGTATTTCTAAAACTAACTTTAAATCAATCACAAAATGGAAGAAAAAGAAATTATTGAGCTGTCAACTGATATTGTAGAAGGATTAATTCAATTAGCATTAGGAGCTGAACCGGGCATGTTTTCAGGTAAGGTTATAAAATCACTTAGAAATCATCCTAATTTAGAAGAATTAAAGTCTTTAATTACAAATCACATTACAAATTTCAAAGGTATTTACGAAACCGCTGAAGAACTAAAAGTACTTTCAGATTTTAGGTACAACCTCGTTACTGCGTATAATCAACCAACAAATAACTGACTATGAAAAAAATCTTACTACTTATTGTTCTTTTAGGGATTTTGTACTTAGTTTTCTCAATAATTTTTTAAGAATGCGATTTTTAATTAAACCAGTTTTGTTCATTGCTTTGATAGCTCTGATTTATGTAGGCTTGAGCCTTTCCTCTTTCTTACCTCCTGATTTCGATCTTTTTAAACCTCAAGAAATAGAACTTGAAAAAACAGTGTTGCAAGTAGAGGACGTTAAAGCTGTTGCTAAATTATTTTCTCAACAATATGTAAATGAAATAATCATTCGCGAGAAAAAGGTTAAAAAGGGGTTGTTTTATGATACAGAAGATAAATTAGTAATAATAGCCAGTGGCGTTTGTTATGCAGGAACTGATTTGACTTCTATGAAGCAAGAAGACATTAAAATCATTGATTCAGTTAGCTGCGAAGTAACTATTCCTAAAGCTGTTATTTTGGAAAGCACGATTAATCCAAGTGGTTTTAAAACTTTTATCTGTGAAGGGTACTGGGATAAGAATTTTAAAGCAGTTCAAAAAGTTAAAACAAAAGCGGTTAAACAACTTGAGAATTTAGCAAAAAGGAAAAATATCCTGAAAAAAGCTGATGAAAAATCAGTTTCAGTGATGACAACTTTTATGAAATCTGTCGGATTTAAAAACGTAAATATTATTATCAAATGAAAAGTTTAATCCCAATTTATATTAGCGTCTTATTATTAAGTGCATGTTCAAAACCAGAAGAAGCAGAGATAAATGCTAATAAAGTCATTGAGTCAGTTAAGGCTATGGCAAAACTTGGAACGACAGAATATACGTTCAATAAAGTAGTAGCTGGCCAAGATAATCAATGGTACACGATTGGTTCAAGAAAATTCATAATGACTTGCAAGGCTCATGTTATTGCTGGAATTGATGCCAGTCAAATTCAATTTACAGATGTTAAACCAAAAGAAAAAAGTATAAAACTAACCATACCTGCAGTGGAATTAATAACCTTTGATATTCCTCCAGATGAGTTTACTATTACAGACGCAGAAGTTGGCACCTTTAGGAAAAATTTCACTAATCAGGAATGGGAAAAAATTCAGCAAAAAGCTGAAAAAGCGATCGTTGAGGACATCAAAAAATATAACATTAAGGTAGAAACTGAAAAAAATGCAAAACTCTTCCTTGATCGCCTTTTGAGGTCAGCAGGTTTTATTGCTATCGAAATTAATACGAGTCCTGAGGGAAAATTTTAAGTTCAGTATTCAAATCAAAAAATTGAATTCCACTTTAAATCCTTCGAATAAGTCTAATTTTA
This sequence comes from Flavobacteriales bacterium, assembly GCA_947463385.1. Taxonomy (GTDB): domain Bacteria; phylum Bacteroidota; class Bacteroidia; order Flavobacteriales_D; family Crocinitomicaceae; genus UBA952. The sequence goes on along the minus strand of CANHSL010000009.1, from coordinate 27,953 downwards.
TGAAAATAAAGTTTTAAAAAGTTAGTACGCCACGTTGATTTCAAAAAGGCACAACTAGTTTTAAAAAACGGTGTATGTTCATTATCCAAGTGCATTACGACCATAATTTCGATGCCTATCGTCTTTTACCTATTGAACACTATACTATAATTTCAATATGGGGTTCCAACTCAAGTGGTAGCCTAAATGTCTTTGAGTTCTAAATTGCTTAAATGCAAGATTAACAGGTATTTACTCCCCTGAGTTCTTCCTTCCAGAAAACCGCGATATTTCTTACCCCCGTCTTGAAAAACCAAGGGGTCTTTTCCCGATTTTCCAGCGCCAACAATCATAAGTGACTGCTCGTCTTCTAAGCGTTTCGCAATATCATAAAGAAATTCAAAGGTAAGTCCGTTCACATGATGCAACTGGTATTTTTTTACAAAAACCACCTTATTGTACATGGCGCTTTTCTTTACGATTTGGCCCATTATAAGTGGGATTTCATCAATTATATTTGATTCATTTTCCAAAACCCGTCGCTCGGTCATTTTCTCTCCTTTCACATCTCGTACGATTTCATGGATGGAAACACGTCTTGCTGGTTTTAATTGACTGGATATGTATAACCGTGAGGTAGCCGAGATTTTCATGCCCGTTCTTTTAACATCGAGTTCAGGGTCACCTTTTATCAATGCATCAACAATGCTATCATTGCTTCCATAACTGGCTAAGAGTCCATCATAACTCCCTTGCAGTGTAGTTTTTAACACCCGCATCGTATGCGTAGGCGTACCATTTTCACTCACATAAAAAACCTGTTTATCCTTGGGCTGCCCGGAAAATAAGAGTTTTGCATCCCTCCCCTTATCATCCATTAAATTAATGTATCGTTTCATGTGTAATCTCAATTAAAACATTGCGAAATCCATATCTGACTCTTCTTCCTCAACAGCATCAGGAAGGTTAATAATTGTTTGAATGTGATTATCCAAATAATCAAATTGCAAGGTCCTTCCCGCTAGAATAAATGCACCTTCCTCATTTGAAATCAAGATTCCGTTCATTCCTTCATAATCGGAACGGTAATTGAATTCAAACGTATATACCTTACCTTGGGTCTCTTTCAAAAAGTCTTTTTTCATTGCTTCATCTTCCCAATTAAAATCATATACCGCATCCACCTCCAAATCAAACAAATCGTCCAATGAACCCGCTTGAAGAATTATTCCCGTTTCAAAAACTGAAGGGACTAAGGGTAATGACTTTCCTTTGATATCAACTGCTTTTAGGCTTGACTTATTAACTTCTTCACCGCGTTCATCAATCGTCTTAAGCGATGTGCAGCCTTTGCCAATTAACGTTTGGCCATCGGATAGCAGTGCACCCACAATACATGTTTTTGCGTGTTCATCCTGAACCAATTCTTCAATGAATCCGTATAATTTCTCACGACTCAAGGCCTGAATTGACGGTTCAAAAACCTTACTGTTTAAACTAATTTTAATTGTTCTTGCCATACTAATTTACTTTATTCCATCCTCCCTTAATATACTCTTCACGCAATGCATTGACCTTATCTTGCATGGCAGATTGACTTGAGCACCATGAAATTTCCTGGTCCATGGGTTCCGCCCTTCCCGTGCTAAAATCGGTATACAGTACTAAAAACGGAGGGAAAAGACCTGTTTTTTCTTTATTGGTTTTTAATCCAAGCATTTTACGAACCATCCTGCCACTTTTACTTTCTTTGAGATAAACTTCTCTGAGTAAAATTTCAGAATCCACTAAATTTATAACCTTATCATCGCTCGTAATCGGGCTCAAAAAATCGGTTATTTGTTCCTTGCCAGTGTGCTCAAGACCTACGGATTTATCCGTTCGTATGCGATTGTAAACCGCTGAAACCAAACTAACCCCGGCCGCCATTTCTTTAACATCATAACCCTTAGTATCATAATTCAAAATGGTCTTTTTAATTGACCCTTGTGAGTTCTCTGCAAGCACATCAAGGCACTTAACTTCAATAACCCATTCTGGCTTAACCATGACGAATGCAGTTTTTGCACCAGAAACCTCCGTATATGAGCTACTGACCTCCATCTTAGCGAGTGCGTTATAAAAGGTTGAACGTTCCTCATTTGTAAAGCCCGTGCCAAGCGTACCGACTATCTGAAATTCATTCTTTTCAAGCGCTACACCAAGCAATAAATCCCGAACCACTCCGGCCTTCTCTTGAATCCCTTCACAAAAACCAAGGACAACTAAATCTAAGGTTATAATCGGTTTAATTTTATAAGCCATTTCATTGGCTGCCTTAACAATAATCCCCTCTCCTCCTTTCCCCTGTATTTCCTTATAAAATTCTTCTACCGCAGTTCTGCTGCTTACTTGTTGTTGGGGTATTGTAAAACAATGCGTTTGATTAGCAATACTGGATAACACATGGAATTTTTCGATGGCATCCCCCTCCACTGCATTACCATTCAATTCAATGATGTCAAATGCGGCGAAACGAATATCTGCCTCAGATGGTTTTGCAAGAGCAGCAGCCAATTCCCTGTGTGTTTGTGGGCGATCGTTTTCAAAAACACACAGCTCTCCGACGAGAATACAAGGTTTAGAAAATTTTAATTTATCAAACGCTGGAATCTTTAGCTCCCTCCCGCTTTTGTTATAAAGTGATGTGCCATTTGAAGAAGACACCAGTACCGTATAAAACCCATCAATTTTCTCAGATACTAAATAGTATTCAGAATCTATAATCCGCTCTTTTAAGGTATTTGGTTCAACCGAGATCAAGCGCGATAATACTCTTTTCTTATATTGTTCAATCCATTCCATAGGCTAAAATTACTATTTTTGAGAAAACTAAATTATGGTAGAGTTAACGGTTCTAATAAAATCTAACCACGAAGATGGAGACCTGATAGAAAATCAACTTCAATTTATTTTTGAAGATGCGTCTGCATTTAGTTCACCCATTAATTGGGTTGGAATTAATGCCTGGGCATGCAATGAATCGGTTTTTATAGACCGAATAAAAGAAGAAATGCATGCGCAAGCTATTGAAGTAAGGGATGCGAATTACTGGACAACGGAAGCCTACATTATTCGGGTTGGAACGGAAACTATTCCAGATGATTTTGATTTCTACACGATAGAAGACCGAATTCGAACGGGAGATTTAATTTGAATCGATTCGATAAATACGCCAATAACTTATTGATATGTTACAAGTTGCGCTGATTGTTGCTGTAGTCGTTTTTTTAATCTACTTCTTGGGAGGAGGTAGTTTAGAAGATTCCCTTCGCAAAGGATTAGGATGTGGCGTGAATGTCATAATATTTTTAGTCTTACTTGCCGTAGTAGGCGTTCTCCTGCTTTTATTTGCTATTAGTTAGTATTCTATGTCATCGGATCAATCTCCTATAACATGGGAGGAACTTTACAGCAATTACTTTGAAGGTTATTTTCCGATGGCTGATGGATTGGGTGAAATTACTTGGCATTATCCAGTGTTCAGGGCCGTGTTTTCAATAACAGATTATAAGCCGAAGAAATCGCTAAAGGCTTCTTTAAAACCCGAAGTTTTTCACTGGACAATTAACCAGGCATTTGAAGACGTTATTCGTCAATGTGCGCTACCAAGAAGCGAACACGATGGGACTTGGTTAAATGAAGAATTAATTAATGCCTACATTGAACTCCATCGCCAGGGCTTTGCTCACTCCATAGAAGTCTACAAGGGCCATTCACTTGTTGGCGGATTATACGGCGTTCAAATTGGTAGTGCATTTTATGGAGAGTCCATGTTTTCTTTGGTTTCAAATGCCTCAAAAGTGGCATTTCATCACTTGATGCAACGCTTGAAGGAGAACAACTTTATGCTAATGGATTCACAATACTTGAATGAGCATACGGAAATGCTGGGTGCGGTAGAGATCCCTGATTTTGTTTTTACAGCCTTGTTAAAGCAAGCGCGAACTGTACAAAACACGTTTAGCTACTAATAGGAATATAGGTCATTAGATGCCTCCCACAGTTTTTCAAATTCCTGGTTGAATGGTTGGGCAAACAGCTGATCTTTTACCCAAACGATATTCTCTTGATTATATCGTTCGGCACTTCGAGTCCAATTGTAAGATCCTGTGATGGTTATTTCATCGTCAGCAACCATAAATTTGTGATGCATGTGATTTTCACTTTCGTCAACGCGCACAGGAATGCCATATAGGGATAGCTCTTCGATGTCTGATCCTTCATCGCTTACTTTATAATTGTCGGTAATAATGTGAACCTCTACGCCGCGGTCAAAGGCTGCTTTTATAGCATCCTTAATGGAATCGTCACTTATCGTAAATACGCAAATATTCAATGTGCTTTGGGCTTCTCTGAGTGTAGAAATGATTAGTTGCTTGCACGAAGGTCCCGGACTAAACGCTATTTGATATTCCATCATCTTTCTTCAATATTTGTGTTTTTACTTAGCACCAATTCCACCCTTCTGTTTAAACTTTTATTGGCTTCCGTATCATTCTTTGCAAGGGGTTGTGTATCACCTTTACCCTCATAACTGAGTCTATTTTTAGAAATCCCATGTTGGATTAGGTAATCACAAATTGCTTTTGCACGACCTTCACTGAGTGCCTTATTATATGCTTTACTTCCCTCTGCACTTGAATGTCCAATAAAATGAGCATTCAGGGAAGGGTTATACGTTAAGTAATTTACAAGCGTTTTTAATGCGGCGGAAGATTTGGGTAAAATGGTAGTTTTATCGAAGGCAAAGTAGATTTTATCAAGTAAATCCTTAAGTTGACAAGGGTCTTCAAGGTCTTCATCCCCATAATACGGGAACAAATTCTCTTTTTCAGGGAACAAAAATAATTTAGCCGTATCATTGATTATTCTTCCAACGTACTGCTCTGCATCAACCGTGTTTTGACGATTCGTTCTAACATTTAATATGAAGGTACTATCCTCCATCCACTGCAAATTATTGACTTTAATTTCATAACCCCAGGTAGCTTTGCGCAAAATATACTCAATCTGTTTGCGCGTATAGCACGGCGGAATAATAACAAATTGTAACATTTTATCGAAATCCCCAACCAAATAATAGCCACGAATTATACGAGCCACATCAGCCCCCAAAGGAGACATCACCGGATTTCTCCATGATGCTTTGGGGAGTGTTGAAGGAAGTGTATCCGTTTTTTGACTTGAATTTGCCGTATTATTCGGTTTTTGTTGATTCGTGACAGAAGGAGCACCATCACACGAATAAGATACGTATAATCCAAGAGCTACTAAAAGCGTATAAATAAAATTGTATAATTTCGGCATAAAATACGTAATGGCGAGAATAATCAAAATTAACAAAAACGGAGAAACCAAGATCGCATATCGAAACCGATTAAATAAAATCAGTGGATTAATAATCGTATTAAATGCCATTTTGATAGGAATAGAAGCGAGTATTCGGAATTCTACTGCACTGAATCAGTTATTTGATGTAATCGACATCTTATTTGTACTTTATTTCACCTATGAAATCATAGCTCGATATCGATTTGAGGATACCACAATTACACACTTAATAAATGCAATTAAAGGGGCCTTTAATTATTATCGAACCAAACAACATTCCTCCCAATTAGAACGTATTTCTGGGACATTTGAAACATGGTTTTGGTTAATCTTCGATACTGTATTAGTAGTTGCAAGCTGGATTGCTTTTGCCAAACACTTTATTCGGCATCCAGAGATCATACTCATACTTCGGATGTTACGGATTTTTAGGATTTTTCGAATATTCAGTATTAGCGACTACATTAAGAATATTGAGAAAAAAATTATCGCGGTTATCCCTACCATATCGATCTTTCTTGTTTTAATTTTCCTGTTGATCTATACCTACGCAATCCTAGGAATGAATTTATATGAGTTCCATCAATTCGACACCATAGATTTCTCAAATCTTTATCAAGCAATGCTTAATTTATTTATGCTGATGACCAATGGTTGGTCGGGTGTTTTAACCGACTTACGATCCTATGATGCGATTAACCCAATTATAACGGATATCTATGTAATCTCATTTTTTATTTTCTCTGTGATGATCACGCTAAATGTTTTTTTAGCAGTAATGACCTCGGGAATCCAAGACCGCATAAATGAAGAAAAGGAACAGAAACTCAAACAAAATTCAACAGCATCGGATTCCCCTGAAGAGGCAATAACACTTGAAGAAAAAATTGATCGCATGAACGAGCAATTAAAAACGCTAACGGAGCAAATCAATCAATCAAAGAACCGCTAGTCTATAGTGTTTTCATTCGTAGTTGAATCTTTGAAAACGAAGGAATTATCTTTAGAAATATGCCGTTTTATCTTCTTTAATCCGAGTCTCCACATGTAGATATCGAATGCGACAAAGACGATCATAAGTAATCCAGCAATCGATGGATTAACCTGAGATTTGGCATCAGCGTACATTAAAATAAAGTCGAATGTGCCGTGTAATAACATCGGCAACACTAAGCTTAATATTCGATGATTAGACGCTTGTTTCCCTTCTTCAAACTTAGATATGGATAAGTAATATCCCATTGGAATTGCGAAGAGCATATGTCCTGGAACCGAGAAAATTGCTCTACTTATGGCAACACTTAACCCTCCCGACATCACATACATAATGTTTTCTACCAAAGCAAAGCCCATTGAAATAAAAATCGCATACAAAATCCCATCATAATATTGATCAAAATGGGGCGCTTTTTTAATTAACCAATAAAAAATCAACCATTTGGCAAATTCTTCGGGAATTGCGGCACCGAAAAATGCTGAATAAAAGGATTGCATAAATCCGGACGGAAAAGCCGATTCAAACAGCCCCAAGGGTAAGGCTATGGCCAAAGCAATGAAAATTGAAAGGACTCCACCAAAAAAAGCCTTAACCAACATTTGAATCGGTTCTTTGTCGAGGTCATGCTTATAAATTAGGAACATTATAATCAGCGCCGGAGCTATGGAAGATATGAGTAGCGTCATTAAATATTATTTTTATACAAATATACATTCATAATGGAAAAAATCAAATTTGTATAAATTCTGTTGTTCTTTTGCTAAAAACAAAGCACTTTAATTAAATTCACACTTAAATTACATCACAAATGAATACGATTTACCTCCTTTCTTTTTTAGTTTCTAGTTTTCTTCCGCCGGCACACAAAAGCCTCTGTAGTATTGATCCACAAAAAGCCTATTCACAGAATATCTTGGGTAAAAATGTTGGGTATTATGTGAACATCAAAAACAATGCAACGCACGAAGTGGATGGCATCGAGTGGACTGCTTACTTTTATAATAATTTCGACGACCTGAAAGGAACTAAATCAGGATCTTGGGAATCGGGAAATTTTATAAGTCCTGTAGCTACAGGAGAATCTATCACAGACCTTGAGGGTGCTTGGGTAGATGGTGCTACGAAGGTTTATATTAAAATTACACGGGTTCATTTTACGGATGGAACCACCTGTGGAAAGTAATTAACGTTGTCAACAACAATATTCCTCCAAATAATCCAACAAGAGCATATCATCTAAATGTCCTATGAAGGTCAATTCATCGTGCAACTGATCTTGTAATGTCGCAAAGTATGAAAGGGAATATCGTTGAAGCTCTTCATCAAGTTGACCCCAGATGCGAACAAGGCGCTGATGTACCATTAAATGAAGGTCATGTTCATAACGTTCAGTTTCCCACTCAATAGTCTTAGCAGGCATATTATCTACTAAGCGTTCTCGAATCACTATGAACATATTATGATCTAAGGGTTTAATTTTGCATTCTCGAAAATAATCCATCAGAAGGCCCTTCGGGTCATCAAAAGAAGTGGAATTAGGAGGAACAAACATACCAAACCATAATAAATTTTGGTTGGAATAATGAATTAACAACCGATGGACTTGATGCGGCATCAGGCGTTTAAAAAACATCCAAATCCAATGTGACACATCCACTTTCATTAGATCAAGTAAATGTTCCGAGGCGTTTTTCCCTTTTCGTTCTTCAAAAAATAGTTCATTATAAATATACGCACCATATTCATACACTCTTGAAAATACCTCATCTAAATTGGCACGTTCAGCTTGATTTTGTTCCATAGCACTTAACATCCACTCTACATCACTGGCAAGCATTTCATTTAATTCCTCATTCGTTTTTTCGCTATCGGAACCTAGAAATAAGGACTCTCCATACAAGGCAATGCCTTCATCCCGTAATAAGGTAAAAAAATACATGAGCGCCCAAAAAAAGTCAGATTTTTCCTCAACCAAAAGCAACCGAACCGAATGGTAATTCGTACTATGTTTTCTGTGTGAATCCTCAATGGTTAGAATATCTAATCCATGAATAATCTCATGCAGAATCGTTCGATTCACAATCGATAATTGGCGATTATTTCTTGGCGCAAATCCTTCCAACCAAAAGGCATTAAAAGCAATATGGAATTTATGTTTTGATGATTTTTCTATGAGGAACTTCGCCATCCATTCGTGATTATCATCATCGTGCTCAACGGATAAATTAATTTTAATTGGATATGAAATATTAAAAAGCTCAAAGTTTTTGTAAAACAACTCACGAATTGACTTTCTCTGAAAGGGTATAATTATATCCCTACATGATTTATCAAAGGTTATCGTGATCATAAACGTAAATGAATTCATGCTAAAATATAGAAAGTAACAGATTAAATGTAACTTTTTTCTATTATTGTGTTATGTAGCGATTTTTTTTTCGTAATTGTCGCTGTGTATGAACAATAATACCTCACATGGAAAACAAAAAATCAAAAAAGAATAGGATACTTTGGGTTGGCGATGCTGGTTACAGTACCTATCAGCACTTAAATTCAACGATAAAAGCACACTATGATAACGATATTCTTTTGTACGATGAAATGCCTGAAGAAGAAAATGCAGCGGTAAAAACGATAAAAAACAAGGAACATCCCGTTGAATATACGGAAGGTGAGTTAAAACGGGCCATAGCGGCTCATGACAATAAAGAAACATACGATTTGCTCGTTGGAAGTCCCATTGAATTATTATTCAACAGTGTCCTTTCCTATTATGCAGATCAACTTAAAGATAAAACATATGAAGACAAGAACAACCTAAGCGTTAAAAAGGTTTTTGAATCCTCCCGGTATAAAAAAGCAGCCCAAGTACACAACGAACGGGTTGTATTTTTAACGGTGGAAGATGTATTCAAGGACCTTCAATCAGAAATGAAACAATCGATGGAAGTAAATAAGTATTTTTTTAAGGATAGCTTCGAATTAGCAATGAATCAAAATAATACAAATCAATTTTTCTTCGATTATTTAGATGAATCAGGAAATTAGTTTTAACCTTTTAAATTTTTTAATACTTGAACAGAGACCTCTTTTTTAAAGAAATCATTCGAAGAAATGAATCAAGACTTCGAAGAAAAATATCAAAAACAATTTTTAGCGGTGTTCATGCAGATGACATCTATCAGGATCTTTGTTTGCATATACTTAATAAAATAAGAGCTGAAGAAGAGGGAACACTCAGCCGATGGGAGTCTGAGTCGTGGTTACTTTCTGTTACGGGTAACTTTTGTATTGATGTCCTTCGAAAGTTGAAATCTAGTAAGCGTAAAGGGGTTGAAATCAAGAGTTACACGGATGATTCTTCCGAAATGGATCGAAAAACATACCACGGGGGTTATGCCGATTATACAGAAAATGACCCGTCACGATCTGCTGCAGAAATTGACTTACGAGAGGCTATTCAATCATTGAATGAGCGTGACAGAACCATAATTACGTTGCGTTATTTGCGCAATTTATCCATCAAAGAAATTGATGAACTTACCGGCCTAACCAACAGTGCGGTTTATCTTAAGCGAGCAATTAATCAGCTTCGCAATTCCATCGACATCGATGCCTACCTGGATCATTTCGATGATTTCTATACCACAGATTTTGACGATCTACCGGAATAATTAAGCTATTTTATTTAAACTTTTTGTTATGTGACATACCACATGACGTTACACCTCTTGTCTTTTAAAATTCAAATGAATCAACACGCATCTAAATCGAAATCCATGAAAATCACAGAAGCCCTAAACACCATTTACAAACAAGCAAAGAGTTCTGGTCTACAACCTGAACTTATGAAAGAATTAAAAAAAGAAATAAATGTTGTGGCCAAATTCACCCATAGCAACCCACAAGATGCCTTTGTTTTTGCTGTGGTGTGTTCCATGAATTTATTTGGGGAAAATGTAGAATCTCACGACCTTCTTCGTTTTTTTGATGTGACCCCGTTCGAATTAATGGACCAATTAAAATCACTGAGTAACTTAAGTGATCGCAGCATTCTCATCAAACGAAAAAACAGACGTCGTTATGAAGATGCCTTGCGTAAATATCATTACGTAGTTAATCCTAAAATCCTAGATGCTATCATTTCTGAAGCTCCGTTTCCAACTGAAATCGAAGCTAAAATCACGGATGTCATCGAAGTATTAGAGAAGATGCATGACACCTGCCAGGAGTGTATATCAGAAACCATTGATACGGCTGATCTTCATGAAGAGATGGAAGAGTTAATTGAGGGAAACATTCACTTTCCACTGATTACATCCGTGCGCAATCTAGACATCGAGCCCATTGACCGCATCATCTATTTCTTCATCATGTGGAAATCAATTAATGGTTCCGTGAATATTGATATGGACGAACCCCTGAATTCTTTTTTCAAACGATCATCGAACCGCGTTCAATATATGCAAGGGATATTTAACGGAAGTAATAAGTTGATCCAACAGAACCTGGTAGAATACACCAGCGGTAGATTTTTTAACGACATTGACCTGTCCTTATCGGATGCTTCCTTGAACTTATTGAAAGAACATGGGGTAATTTTACATCGCCGTAAAAGCAACAACGGCACGATAAGTCCTGATTCGATTGCAGCAAAACACTTGATTTATGAAGCGGAAGAAGCCGCGCAAATCAACGAGTTGAACGCCATGATGGCACAGGATTGCTATACGAATCTTATGGATCGACTAAAAGAAAAAGCGCTGCCACAAAACCTCAATATCCTGTTATTTGGTGCCCCTGGAACGGGTAAAACAGAAACAGTTTATCAACTGGCAAAGGCATCCGGAAGAGAGATCATGAAGGTAGAAATTAGTCAATCTAAATCCATGTGGTTTGGTGAAAGCGAGAAATTGATTAAAAAAATATTCCGCGACTATACGGACTTGGCTAAACAAAATGAACTGGCCCCTATCCTACTCTTTAACGAGGCAGATGCCATCTTATCTTCACGCAAAACAAACAATGCCAGCGCCGTATCTCAAACAGAAAACGCGATACAAAACATTCTATTGGAAGAATTGGAAAACTTCAAAGGGATTTTTATTGCGACTACCAACTTGGCCGAAAATCTGGACCGTGCCTTTGATCGACGCTTTCTTTTTAAAATTAAATTTAATCGTCCGAGTATTGCCTCGAGAGCTGCCATTTGGCAGGATAAGCTGAGCACAATCACCGCGGAGGACGCAACGAGTTTAGCCAAAGACTTTGAGCTTTCCGGCGGACAAATAGACAATGTGATTCGAAAAGCAGAAATTCAAATGTTGCTCAAAGGAACAAGCTGCAACGTGGACGAATTAAAACAATTCTGTGCACAAGAAATTGTGTTACAAAAAGGGTTTGCGAGCATTGGGTTTGGGAAAGGGTGAAAAGAGATGCTATTTGAAATCTTTTGAATGAAATTGAATCCAATATTCTCTAAATCCTTTATCCGTTTCAACCAGTTTCATTTGAGTATTTCCATTTGCTAATCTGAGTTCAATTCTTTTTTTCCAAGCGATGGCAATTTCTTCATTAACTCTTTTATAATCTTTTACCCAAGTTCCTTTGTGTTCGATTGATGTTACAGAATTCACTTTTGAAGTTAATTCCAAAGGCATTACTATCTGATACTCACACTGATTTGATGACTTATATTTGTGTAAAACATTTCCCTTAATTTTAATTTTCAAATCATTAAAATTCAATTTATAAAATACTCCTTTGCGATAATTTGATTTGAGAAACTTTGAAATCCTATGCGTTAATTTAGTTGAAGTCATATGTGCTTCATCTTTGAAATTTCCTTTTTGATCCTTTACAAATTCAGGGCCAGTATATTTTGCAATAAAAATCACATCGTTACCATTTTTTTTCTGAATAATTCTTAAAATTGGACTACTAATTTCTGTTTTTTGGATTTTCTTAATTCCAGGTTTTCTCTCACAAGAAAATAAACAGAATAAGAAAATAAACATGAAAGTTAACTTTGAATACTTCATTGTTTTTTATTTTGATTAAACATAACCAAAATTAGAAAAAAAATGAGGGAGCAAAATGAATTACTAGGAAATAGCAGTTTCTTCATTGACCCTTTTACATTCTTTCACCCACGCACCTTTTGCCTTAGTCTTCGTTGATGATTTTCTTTAAGTCCTCTTTAACCTCCGATGAAATCTCCGAAAGATCATCGAAGGTTAGTTGCATGAGGGCCATCGTAAGATGAAGTGTTGAACGCAAATGGGATTGCGACCGATATAGCCATAATAGGGCGCCAAAGGCGATTAAGGCGACTAACAACGCAATGACAACATTCCATAGATAAAAGCAGCCCACAACAACGCTGAGTGCAACAGCACAAGCCCCAATAAACCGAACGTTTAATAGCTGGAATTTGCGTTGATACCCGCGATATTCTTGATATTCTTCAGGACGATCTTCCTTGAAACGGCGTAAGGCTTCGTTCATAAATCATGCTTCCCTTATAGTGATCATCCATTCCGGTAAATCGCTTTCCCGTTTTAAATCTTGAGCTAATTTCCGAGCCATGCGTACTGCATTCTTCGTCTTATGGTGCAACCTACCAAAATGTTCTTGATTGATTTTAACCGATTCGATATAATAAGTTAACGCATTATTTAAATCCTTCGTTTGTTCATAACATACGGCTAGTTTGAACGCCAAACCACAATGACGCTCACTGTTTAATACTTCCAATAATGATTCTTCAGAAACTTTTTGATGGATATCAAGAGATTTAAAAATCCACTTTATAGCCAGTTCGAAATTCGCTAATTCATAATACAAAAGTCCTATATATTCATATATAAAAGGAAGTTCCGATTGATATTCACCAAACATATTTGTACGAAGTTCCGCGCATTGCACATAATATTCAAGGATTTTCTCAATGTTAAGATTATCGGCACGAAAGTCTTCGAGCAGAATCCCAAAGGATTGCGAAAGTTGGCTATTGTAGTATACTGTTGTATCAAGGACGGTAGGTTTATTGATGCTTGGTAACTCTTCTAATTCGCCAATCCAAACCGCGAAATTGATGTTAGCTCTTGCAGCAGTTTCATGGTCATGTCCACCACAAGTTACCCCTATTACCTCACCAAAGCTATTAACCAGTGCCCCTCCGCTGCTTCCTTCGGAAAAGGGAGCACTCACTTGTAGAATATAACCATCCCAATTACCAAGACCCTCTGGATATATGTTAGATACAATTCCCTCGGTGACAGAATTCATAAAATCTTCCTTAAAGGGCGTACCAATGGTCCAACAATCTTCTCCTTTTTTCGGAAGGCTCTTTGAAATGTTTAGGGATGGTAAATTGATTTGACCTGGATTTTTCAATAACATCGTGGCAAGGTCAATATCGTGATCTCCAGAAATTACTTTTTCCACTTCAAAATCCGTCAATTTACCGTTGATGTCCAAACGAACAATAATGGTGTATGCATTATCAATAACGTGATAATTTGTTACCACGGTTCCATTTTGATCGATGATGAAACCGCTACCGTGGCCGATAGGTTCTTCATGGATATCATAGGTTAATATAAGTACAACTGCGTTGTCTAAGCTTTCAATGTCTAATTGTCCCATTAATTTACTTTAAGTATTTATATTCTCGAATTGGTTTAAGATTATCAAATATCCTTGAATTACAACTTACTCAAATTTAAGTGGGCTTGCATTAAAACCGTGAAGAAACCGTCCATTTTTTCATTTATCCTTTTTATCTCAACGGAAATCAACCGAGCAAACACCCTTTTTTGGTTGTGTTGTATCGAGTTCATATCCTAAAATTAGTGTTTTTGCAGAATAAGATATTTAATGAACGGAAATAAAGGCTCTCAACTGCCTAGATTATTCTATACATTGGCTTATGAATCTCCAACTGCTCCTGGGAACGTCCAACAAATGTCAAAGTATTTAATGTGGGAAATTAAAATCGGTTAACGGATTGTATAACTCCTCAAAAGGAAGGGTATATCGCGCTTACTCCTCTGCTTTCCACGTCGTGTAATCAAAGGGTCGATCGAGCGCTACTACAATGTACAATTCATTATTTAGGGTATATTGCTCCAAATAAAACCGGTTGGGATTAATGGTAGTTAACATGCTTTTTACTTGTTCATTCATGGCATCATCTGGGGTTAATAACTTCGCTAAGGTCGCATTATCGATTTGATCAAAAAGATCGGGAGCAAAATGTATGGAGGTGTGGTAATGTGCATTTCCATCAAACGGCGTTTCTGGCAGAGGTATGTTCGCTTGTTCATGTGCGTATTCATTCATACCCTTCTCATAGCTTGGCGTTAGTTTCATTTCATGACCATAATATGTTTCTAAGGATTGTTCCATTTGGAGTAATAGATCCTGTCCTTTCTCTGAAGACTGTATAGACTGTGCTGTGGAAAACACGTAAAAACCCAGGGCCAAGCCTGAAAAAAGCAACTTGTTCATACCTTAAAATTTAGTTGGTTAATAATATCAAGAGGTAACGGATACAGGAAAAATAAGTAACAAAAAACGTTAAGAATGTTTACTGAGGCTCGGCAATAGAAGTTCAACCCTGTTCACTCGTTCATCGAGGAGGAGAAATCTCGCATTAAAATACTAGGCATAAAAAAACCCTGCCCTTCGACTTTGCTCAGGCACAGGGTATTTTAACGTGGTCCCACTTGGAATCGAACCAAGCACCTACTGATTATGAGTCAGTTGCTCTAACCGAATGAGCTATAGGACCGATGTTACATTGCTGCAACGTATTTCAATTATCCGTCCAATAGCGAAGTTGCTTGTCCCGACAGAACGCAGTGAGCGTCGGGAAGCTATAGGACCAATGTTACATTGCTTCAACGTTTTCAATCTTATCTTTCGACAAGGGTGCAAAAATAAGGATTTATCTATTCCTATGAAAGAGAATTTAAATGAAAATAAAATTCTTTGAATCAATATTATGCTCCGCATCAAAGCGATAAGCGACTAATTTTCCATGCTTCGCTACGCTGTAATCCAAACAGATTGCTGATTTATTTTCTATCTCAGGATTTCCCTTCAACCAATAATGCCCAAAAAACACGGGTTTTTCAGCCGTGTAAATTGACAAGTCACTTCCCGGTGGCATTGGATAACTTCGTTCAGTTTCTGGACATTCCATGACCCCCTCCCCCATGTTGTTTTTTGTACTTGCCCACCACTTTAAGCGGCATTCTGAACGAACGTGTCCTTCTTTATCTACCATAAATACACCTTCTGGCAATGCAATTTCTGGACCTTTCAACGTTTCCTCAACAGCCTTGAAAGCTTGGGAATTTTTAATACTACTTTCTGATAAAAATGATCCAGTTAAGCCACCAAGGGCAGGCTTATAATTTTCCTTTAACCATGTAATGTGCGATGGATTCCAATAGGAATGTACCACATTAAACGCGGGAAATTCAAGGAACATAGGCAAGGTCTGAAACCAACTAAGAAAAGATTCCCATTCGTCCGGAAAATCTTTGAACTGCCTGAGCGTTTCCAAATGCTGTTCAATCTCCTTCACCGTATGGGAACGAAAGAATCCCCCCTCTTCTTTATGCGGTGTATGAAAACATACGGCATTATACTCATGATTGCCCATTACCGCATGCGCGCTTCCCGCTTCTACCATGTTTCGCACTATATGCAGCGTTTCTCTGATTTTAGGCCCCCGGTCTATAAAGTCACCCACATAAACTACTTGTCGACCTTCGGGATGCTTGTATATCCCTGAAACCCGTTGATATCCTAATTTCACTAGCAAGCGCTCAAGCGTGTCTGCGTGCCCGTGAATGTCTCCGATGATGTCGTAATTGGTCATTGATTTTTTAAGCGAAAATAACAAGATTGCATCATTAAAAATCAAAAAAGTTGCGCAATCCTAGAAACATTTTTTCGATTATTTTTTGAATGGTCAACATTGCTAATTCAAAGGAAAATCATTGTGAATATACAAATGCATGGTATCACTCTTAAAATCTCTAAAAAAAGTAATCATCCTTAACCCTACATTTTCCCATCCTCTATAACCAGCACTTCATCAATAGAAATAGATGGATTGTGCGTCTCAAAGTAGCTTTTTACCGTTTGAATCTTTTCTTCGATCGGTAAGGTCAGAAGTTTGCATATGAGTTCGTCCTCAAGGTGGAGTCTTTTTATCTCGCCATAAAGTTTGGAGAGATCGAATTGAATGATTGCTCTAACCACGAACCAGCGGTCTCGTTTGAGCGTGTCCGACAAAAATGAGTAATCATCATTACATATCCAATCACTCAAGGCGTAGATCATAATGTCTTTGTCCTGATGAAATTCTTTAGGGACGCTTAAAACACAAAGATTGCTTGCTTTTAGCGCAGGATAAATGTATTCAGGTCTACGCCTCAACGATTCAGGCAACATATTATAAATTAGCGGATTATGCATGAATAATTCATCTATAAAAGCGATATCTTGCTTAAGATGTTCCGGAACGAATTGAAAATTATCATAATAAGAAGCTAAAGCTATTTTAACTAGTTCAACTTCAGAGCGAATTTGTTCACTGAAGTACTGGAGATTAGAACCATGTTTGGATATCATTTCGAGCGCAAAGGCCTTATCATTTTTTAGTTTGTCCCCCAGGTAATTGAAAGCATGTCCATCATAACTTGTTGATGGCGACGTGTATCCGTCGAACCACAGCGCAAACGTTCTATCAGACCTGAGCTCCTCCGAACAAAATTTGAACACATTTCCTTTGTCAGCAAAAATTTTTAATAATTCCTCTTTGGATTCAATGATCTTTTCGAAATAAGCTATCGTTTCCGGACCTTCCATCGTGATGATTCCTTTATCTGTATGCATGGTAAGCCCGTTTAAGGCGAGCAGCGACACTGGTAATTTCAAAATGTGCGTTTGTTGAAAATTGATTTCTTTTAATTTTTTGAGTTCTCCAATGTTCTCAGGGAGCTCATGCAAATCAGTATGTTCCAAATTGAGCTCTTCCAATTGAATAAGTTTACCTATGCTCGAAGGCAATTCTTTCAGGTGTCTGCTATTTGATAAATCAAGAATTCGCAAACTCTTCATACGATCTATTTCAGCCGGTAATTCGGTGTAGGTACAGAAGAAACCAAAGGATAGCTTTTCAAGATCGGAGAGCTCAAGAAGTACCCTTGGAAATTCTTTGAAAACAAACTCACTGGTAGAGCTGAGGTTGAGCTGCTTCACTTTTCTTAGTTTACCAAAGCTATCCGGTAGACTCACGATTCGGTTATGTTCAATTCTTAAAACCTCCAAATTTGAAAGCTGCCCGATATTTTCCGGGAATTTCTCCAGTTCAGTGCGTATCATAACAAATTCGCGTAAGTTTTTCAGTTCACAAAAACTCTCTGGAAGACGTTTAATCTGATTATCGGAAGCACCAAATATTTCTAATTTCTTGAGTTTTCCAATGGTTTCAGGTAGTGAAATTAATTCATTACCTCCCACATCAAGTTTTGTTAGATTGGAAAGATCGGTCAGTTCATCCGGCAAATGCGTTAATTTCATGTTGCGGATAGAGAGCTTCTTCAGGTTTTTCAATTTTCCAATGTCAGGCGGAAGCACGTTTAATTTATTGGAACTTAAATCCAGTTCTTCGAGTTGCTCCAATTCAAATAATTCTTTGGGTAAAGTACTTATCCGATTGCCGTCCAGGTTAAGGATTTTCAGGTTTTTAAAGCGGGTTATTTCGGGTAAGAGTAATCTTATGTTCTTATTTGAGATAATTATAGACTCACAGTGCAGGTCAAATACAGAAAGGTAATCATCCTTAACATTGCGCTTAAGTCTTTTGGTTATTGGCACCTTGAAAAAAGCACGCATCTCGGCCTCAGTACAATGGAAAAAATCCTCTAAAGAAGGAGAATCATCTTCGATTGGGACTAGCTTATCTAAGTCATAGTCCCAGTGATCACGCCGAATTTCAATAAGTTTTCCGTTGAGCAGTTTGTAATTCAGTACAAAATAGGAAGCATCTCCCATTTCAATGGTTATGACTTCTGACGGAAGTTTACAACTCAAATAGGCCGTGCTGACAATAAACTCAAAAGCTTCTACGGGATTTTGGATTTCGAGGTACTCGAGACCCGGATAGATTTCCGAAATATTGTAACCCAAAGGTTGCGGATCAAAACTCAGGAAGTAATTTAATGCATCGAAGAAATCAGGAGATTGTATTTTTTGCGGGATTTTAACGTGATAATCCCTGAGATAGGCAAGGATTTCCCGATATAATTGTTGCCTTTCCGTGTTTCCTTCATACCATGTTTTAAACGATTCTTCACCGATGTAAACATTAATGCAGGCTGATGATCCCCAACTCATAGTGTCAATTTTATTTAAATTAAAATTAAAATAAATCTTATTGACAGAAGTGATGTACTCTCTAAAATTTAATATTCTAATTCATATTTAAATCTTTTTAATTTACTAAATTCAATCTACAATTTTATCAATGCACTCAGAAAATAATACCAACCCTTTCCTCACCAGCCCCGATGATGACCAACCGGGCAGAAAACAATTCGTGGTGTTTAACGAAATTGAAAATTACCACTTGGAAGGACAAACCCACGGTAAATTAAGTCATGCCATTAAGCATTACGAAGAATTTGACAAAGCCGGTATGGACGATATCTTAAGCGCTGCCTTGGATTATTTAAAATCTCATCATAACATTTACCTGAAATCGATAACAGGTGAATTGATTGCATCAGGCCAACAAGCCCGGCAACAGATTACCCTCAATGCAGTGCACAATACCTTCGATTTGGTTAACGATAAAATCATGAAAGGTATCGCGCTTGCACATGAAGAAGAAATCCTGAAAACCAACTTTTTAATGCCGCTCGAAGAAAAATATGATGCGCTTATTACCGCATACATGAACGATCACGTTCAGGCGGAACGATTAACCGAAGATGAGCTTCAGCGTACTGTTGTTTTCGGTAAGCGAATAACTTTTGATGGTATATACGAGGAAGCAGAATACAGTTATATCCTTGACTTCAGTACTTCGGGTCTGTTGGTGCAAACAGCTTCTGAAAATAGCATATGCACCCTATTCAGAATCGACAAACAAGGAAATTGTTTGAATGAAATTAAACGATATTTCTCAGGTAATGTCGAAATAACCAACCCAATACTAAACAACTACTTGGTACTTTAGTGGGTAAAATAAGATTATAGCAAGTTCTTCGTCTGTTATCGTTAAAAATATCAAACGATTTATTTTTACAGCTTAGCACCATGAACTCCAATCCGGATGAGGCACTTCAGGGTTTTCTGTGCCGTATTCTATTTCATGGCCATAACCGTTGATGCGGAGGTACTTTTCCTTCACCAAATCAATGAATCCTATGTAACCGTCCCTCAACCCTTCCTCTTCGTCATCTAATTCGTCTTGATTGTAACCAGATCCATAATAATCATCTTCCCAAATCATAACCGCATCGTTGTCCTCGTGAAAATTTGCTACATAAAAATCCTCAGGAAAAGAGCACATATTGTCGTCTTCAAGGGTAACATAACGGATTTTATTCAATTTTATCGGCTCTTGTTTCCCAAATATGTCCTCCATTTCAGGGTCTCCTAACAAGCAATGATTCATGAATTGCGTAAATTTCTCCGCATTCAGGTTGGGCACATATTTCTGAAGGACCGAAATCGTTTTGTTGATAAAATCTTGGTAATTTACTTCCGTACTTGGTTCCGCTTCGCTTCTAACCAACCTCAAAGCATGCTTGGATTTTTCCGAGGACAAGTAAGATACTCCGTCATTGAAATCAAAGGAAAGTGGCCACCCGTCGTATTCGTCTACCGTATCCGTAAGGTAGTTTTTTGTTTTGAATTTCAGTTCTCCTATTAATTTTTGAATGCCCTCCTCCATGCATACGGCATATACGGTTTCAAGCTCGGTCAAGGTGGGTACCCTCCACCCTTCTGTCAATGTTGTACATAGCGCTTTTGCCTCTGCCAGGGTATAGGTTCCTTTTTCATCTTGATCCTTAACGATGAAAACATCATTCAAAATTGAAAATCTCGCCATAATTTGAGTTGCTTAAATTGGATGAATAAAAATACATAGAATATGTCATTTCTTGTATATTCGTAAAAATTTATACCATGGAAGAAAGAGACGTTGAAAAAACCTACACAAAAGAAGAGTTTGTAAGTAAATTAAGAAGACTAGCCGATTGCATTGAAAAAAATGAGAATTTCAGAATTTCCGTTGCAGGCGAGGCTATTTATGTTCCTGACGGCGCAACCTTTTCCATTGAGCACGAACGCACAGAAGGCTCACACGAATTGGAGTTTCAGGTTAAGTGGGGGGATTAAGCGGTCTACTCAGAATACTCTCTTGGAGTCTCGTCCGTGTTGCAATTCGGACATCCCCCGTATTGATCCCACAGCTTTCTGGAACCTCGCCAACTGCATACACGGCATTTCGCCTTACGCGTCTTATTTCTGCCAAAAAGAACTAACAGGATGATTATGACTAACAAAACTCCTCCTCCGTTAAAGTCGCTTGATGCTTTAAGAATTATTTCCATAATATTTTTTCCAAAAATAATAAAATCAATATTTGTGGCCAATTCATGAAAGGGATTATCTTAAAGGTCTGAATTAATGATATTATCTATATTTGCTAAAAACATATTTTTCTATTTTACTACCGAACTTACGGAATTGAACTAAAAATCAATGACAAGAAAAATAATTGTAGGGGACATACATGGATGTTTGGAAGAATTTGAGGACCTGTTGACCTTAATCAATCTACAATCCACCGATCACTTATTTTTGATAGGCGACTTGATTGATCGTGGCCCCGATTCCGCGGGCGTGGTGAAAAAATGTGCTCAATTACCTCAAATCTGCCCAGTCACGTTGATTTTAGGAAACCACGAAGAAAAATTGTTGCGGTACGTGAAGCACCTTCGCGGTAAAACCGGCATTGAGCAACAGATGAAAGGGACCGATGAATTCCCACAGCTTATCCATGCATTAACCGAAGAAGAACACGCTTTCTTGATGAAGGCTTACTTTTCGTTTCAATTCGAGGGAGTAACCCTGGTCCATGGCGGCGTTTCCAAACGACTCAAATTCCCTTTTCCTGCAACCTACAAGGTGGACACCCATGCACCCAAGGACTATCCAGGATTGGAGTTGCTTACAAAAATTCGCTACCTAAACCCTGTAGGGAACTTTGTTTCATTAAATGAGGAAGGCCCAGAAGATGCCTATTGGGCGGAAGTGTATGACGGTTCCTATGGGCATGTTTATTTTGGACACCAACCTTTTATGCAAGAACACCCCAAATGCTTTGAAAACGCAACGGGACTTGATACAGGGTGTGTTTACGGGGGCTGGTTGAGCGCTGCCATCATCGAAGGAAACACCCGGTCTTTTGTCAGCGTTAAAGCGAAAAAAACCTATGCAAATCCCCTTTAACTCAAGATTATAACCTATGGCATGTACAATTCTTACCGTTCCCTTTGACCTCGTAGAAAATAAGGAAGGCGACTTTTTAAAAAAAGGGTTTGTCGTTGACCAACAGTTGCAAAAAATTTTTGGAGATCCGAAACATCATACAGGCTACCTATATGCAGCAAAATTCAAAGAAGACACTATACGGAAAGCGTTAATTAAAACCTTTTTACAATTACAAGATTCCCCTCACTTCAATATTAACACGGAATTAGACAGCGATTATTCCTTTGTTGATCGTAAGAAATATGCCAATACTATTGAAGGGCATTGCGTAAATAGACTTGATTCAAGTAAGTCAGAAACACCTTCAACAGACTACTTAGCTCGATTACTCGATAAATTGGATGGTGAGCGTAAGCTTTTATTTCGAACCAACCTACCAGTTGTTAAAAATCAATTCTTTACGATTGACAGTGTCAGTGTTTTTATGAACCGTCAAAACTCCGCGAAAGGAGTGGGATACGGATTTATTTCCGTTGCCTTGAGTTGGCAAAATGAAATCGGACAACGTACGGCTATCCCTGAATTATCTGCCGTTCGTGAATTTTTGCGCTATTTTAGTGCGGAAAACGAAAAAAACACCTTCGTTCCCATTTTCCACGGAACAATACGAACAGGGGAGACAAGTTCAAAGGCCATTACATCTAACGCTGAAGATCAAATCAACTATTTGAAAAGCAAATTACCTAGACTCAAAACAGAACACCCAGAGGTTTTTGACTCGGTTGAAGTACCCGAAGATGCATACCAAAAAAGTCATGTGAATTTCTTTTCCTTGTTTGATGAGTTATTAAAAAGTTTTCTGCCCTCTTCGACTCAAGAAACATCTTTTTATAAGTTCAAGGACGATATAAAGCCTTATTTACTGCATTTGGACGAGGCACGTAATTTTACGTCAGAAAACGAACGGGATATTTGGATGAAATCAATCTATCATGTACTTCGAATTCCAGGACAAGAAAGAATGCCAATTTTTAATGAATTCAATTACAGCCCCATCATGGCCGACGACTCCACCCTATTTTATTGCTTGAATGAGGGAGCCTATATCATGGACGGAAGTCATGCAAAAGCCGACAAGGCAATGGTGAATGTTTACTTCCCTGCGTTTTTAATGGCCTTGAATCAGAAATACCTTTTTGATTACTTTCAGTGTAAGATTTCTGATCTGAGTCTGAACAAGAAGAATCGTTACAAGGAGAGAGAATTGAAAAGGCTTAAGGCAAACTTAGTAAAAACAGAATTCCGACAGGTTTTTTTCCATGTCAGTAATTACCATGAAGTTTCTGAATTTTACCATGCCGTTCAGTCCAAGTTTAAAATTAAAGAGTTGAGGGATGAATACGTTACGAGCATTGAGGCCATTAATGAACTGGTTAAACTTACGCAGGACGGTCGTCTGAACACCATTCTACTCGCGTTAACCATTTATCAAGTTTGGTTCGGAATATGCGATATCTATCCTGTTAAAAACATAATGTGGGTGCCTCTTCTTGGGCTTCTAGTTATAACCGCTGGGTTTCTGGCATACACTATGGCAAGAGGAACTTCTTCATTTCGATTCAACCTAAAAATAAAAAATCCAAAATAATTACTATCTCATGAAAGAACTCGAATTTGAAATTGAAGAGCACCGTTGGAATCGTTTTATCCTTACGATAACAGACGAGGAAAAATTTAAGGAAGAATTGCTGGCATGGTTGGGGGAACATGATTCACTCCAATTCTCCGACTTATTCGACAACTTCAATTACCTGGAAGTTTCCGAATGCGACGACGTTAATGAGGAAGATAATGAACGCGCCAAAGCGGAAGAAATTAAAAATGAACTCTATACCTTATTCAGCAATGAAATGGGCATCGATGTGGACCTTCTTGCTAACCAGGCTAAAAACACCAGAATGGGCGAGCAAGGAGAGGAACAGGACTAGTTGGTTTCTAGGGTTTTTCAAAAAATAAATTATCTTAGCAAACAACAATTCGGATTCATTATCTACAAGCCATGCTTTCTTCGTTAGCTAAAACTCGTTTTTTGAAAATAAAAGTTCACACCTTAATTCCTTTATCACTGCTTTTGGTTTTTGTATTTTCTTGTTGTGAAAGAAAGGACTGCTCAGAAATTAAGGAACAAAGACTTCAACTTGAATTTGAAAAAGCACAACTCAACAATGACATTAAAAGCTTGGAAAGAGAATTGCGTTATGCCAAAGATGCCTTAACACGTGCAAAAGGAAATTGGATTCCTTGGGGAAAAGAAGAAAAAATATCAGAACTAGAATCCAAGATCCTCGAACTTCAACAGCAAATCGATGACAAAACACTAGAACTATCCGTTAATTCAAAGAAAATTAAAGAACTGAAATGCCCGCCCTTTGATTCCGGGAATATTTTCGGGATATTTATAGCTATCATAGTTGTTGCAATCCTTGGTTTTATAGGATACAAAAAACTACTTAAGTAGTCTGCTCTTGAACATAATGCTAATCCCGTGAGGACTCTTCTAAGTAGAGTTCATCGATTAGGTTCAATCCAGCAACACCCACCTTCTTTTCTTTAACAACTCCGCGGATTCTATACGCACCATCTTTATCCGGTAGCTCATTGGGGGTATTTACATACAGGCTGCCTGTTTCATCTTTCACTTCATAAATCTTTGTGAAGGGGACCGTTGATACTACGGTTCCTTTGATGGTAACCTCTTTGCCAAGGTAATCTGTTCGATTTTCCTTGATTTCTTTGATGTCGGTGGTGCAAGAGGCCAAGAACAACAATGACAAAAGCGAGGTGTAGCGTGCTATCATAAGGTATTTTTTAATTAAAACAAAAATAGCAAAAAAACAAAGAAACCTCTTGGGTAACGCTTTAGAATAAAAAAATGAAGTAAAGCTTGGGTGTGTATATGGATTTATGTAATTTTATGGCTTAAATAAATAGCACTTCATTATGGGGAAATTTAGTAATCGTGCCCAAGTAGTTTACGCAGCCACCTGTTGGGTGTTTGGTGGTGATAATTCGTTGACAGGCGAAGAAAAATTAAAAATGAAAGAAGCCATTAATCGAAGTAACACTCCTTGGTCCTTAGACGAAGAGGATGCCCATTGGGTAGTGAGTTTGTGGAAAGGCAACAATATCCAGTTAGATGATATTGAAGGCGCTGTTAATTACGATTTTGAATTTTCACTGCAAGATAAGTACATTCTGTATAATTGTGTTTGTGTTCCCATGCATCGTTTAAACCAGGGCGATAATAGCGAGGACGGATGGAACCGAGCCCATGAATTAAGGGATGTGTTAGGAATAGAATCAGACGACTACAACCGGTGGGCTACAAGATAAATAATAGATACATTTAGAAAAAATTGAAAACTAAACAAGATGAGTAAAAATTTTATTTGCCTACTAACTTTACTGCTCACAATCATTTCAGGGGGGGGCTTGGCTCAGACGCCGGAGGAATTGGTAAAAAATGATTGGCCTAACACGGTTAATGCGTTCGGAAAGAATTCGAAAAATGTTCCTTCCCATTATATTTTTGTTGTTGATATATCTGATAAGCGATTTGGAAAAGACATTGTAGAACAAATTGGAATATTCGCTGAAGCACTTCCGAAAAACGATAAAATTACCATTATTCAATTAGGTCCAACCGACGAAACCAAAGAATTAGTTGTAACTACTGACATAAACCAAGAAATTTTAAAAGAAATAAAAACTAAATTTCAAAAGTTAGTCTCCGAAGGAAAGTTTGGCACCAATGGTTCAGACGGATTAAAAATGACCAAATTAATTCTTAAAAACTTGAAAGCTCCAGGAACGGGTAAATCAATTCCTTTCGTTTTTATTTTTTCAGATTTGGAGTATTATCCATATCGGAGTTTTCCAACGTCAAGTGAGTGGATGTCTCTTTCAAATGAATTTCAAAAGTTGAAATTTGAGTTTACTCCTTTTATTAAGTCTTACATCTTGGACAACCCAGAAAAAAGTCCAAGAGGGGATTATAAGCTATTTTTAAATAGAATATTTCCAGATATGGAAATCGGAGGTGTTGATGGTCCTAACTTGTTAAAAAAAGAGTTTACGTTAATTCAAGCAGAAATTTTTAGAAAAAAATTGTTGAATTATATTAATTCTCTGGTGTCCAAACAAAATGCAAACATTCAACTAGAAAACAATGAAGGTCAAATTGAATTGCAACAGAGTCATTCTCGTATTTATCACAAATTGTTATTGGATGATAATTCTAGTAATAAAGTGTCCAAAATTTTAAACAGCGATAAATTATTCAGTTTTCTTCCTCCTTCCGAAACAGAAATTGAAGTGTCAGGCACCTTAGTGGCTGAGAAATATAATAAAGAACTTCCAGAACTTACGGATATTCAACTCAAGGATCAAAAAGTTGTCCTATTGACAGCAGACTCCCTCATCCCGTGGTGGTTGACGGATCTTATCGCGTTGATATTGTTACTAAGCATATGGCGATTTATTTGGACGATTATTCCGCCGGCGAGATTGAGAGGGACCATGGATGTTTATATGGAGGGGAAAAATACCATACCTAAAGATTGCTCAGGTAGTAAACAAACTTTTACGAGCAGTGAAGTGAAATATTTTAGAAGTGATTTTTCGCTGGAGATAAGACCAACAAAAAAAATGTTTGCAGGTAAATGTTTAATAATAACCCCATCAAATGGGGATTTAGTTCTTAATAGTACAAAAAATAAAAAAACTGCAAGAAACAAGAAGCAAACCATTGCGAAGGTTTCAAGCACTTGGTTGATTGACGGCATTGAAATTACAATGCCAATCGTAAAATAATGAAATTAAATAAATAAAATATGGCAAATTTGTTCATTGGAATGGGTGGTTCTGGATTAAAAACACTCGTTGAATTAAGAAATAAAAATAGAAAAGATAAAAATGGAAAGAAAATAGACCATTTTTTATTTATTGATACGGATGCCGGAGATTTGAAACCTTTTGATAATCATGAAAAAATTGATTTAAGTAATGAAAACGTATCCTACTACTTAAACCAAAGTTCTGCTTCTGATCCTATACGTAAAAACGTGGATGTTTGGTTGGACGATAAGGCCAAATTGTCTTTTAAGACTGGTCCGCTTTCCAAGGGGGCGTCAGCCAATAGACCGCAGGGAAGGTTGACTATTGCTAAAATAGCAACAGAGTTTAAAACCAAAATTAAATTAGCATTAGAATCTACCGGAGCATTGAGCTCTGGTACTGGGGATAAAGATACGCTTCATATTTATATTGTTTTGTCTGTTGCTGGGGGCACAGGAAGCTCAATATATCTAGACCTTACACAAATTATATACGATGTCGCTTTCGAAAAATTGAGCGAAAATTTTTTTCGTCCTCATGTTTTGTTCTTTTTGCCTGACGCATTTGTGGATTTTCAAGATGAGGATAATATTAAACAATATAAAACCAATGTTTTTGCCTTTTGGAAAGAAATAGATGCGGTGCTTAGAGATTATTTTAATGCAATTGACCCAACAATTTTTGGCAACTCAAAAGTAGATTCAACATCTTTTATTCTTACAAATGACGCAGAAAAGGGTAAAAAAGGATCCACAAGTTTTCATAATTTTGCCATAATTTCAGAAAAAAGTCATGCAGACCGTTATGCCTTTCAGGTATTTAACGATGCAATGTTAATTGATCAACGAAATTTAAAAGATAGAAGTATCCCTTTGACTCAATTATACAAGAATGTAGCTCGAATGCTTGAGATGACTACAGGAGAATATGGGACAAAAATCCGCAGTCATTTAGATAATTCGGTTTTAAAGTTTGCAGCACAATCTTTTGTAAACCAAAAAAAATGGATAAAACAATATTGGTCTGCTGGTTATGCTGAGATAAAGGGTGGGAGTGAGTTTTTTAGAAATTATGTGAAGGCCAATATAAAACTTGAAGTATACAATGCGTTTTACGGCGTAGGGGCTTCTAAGATTGATTCTTCTAGCTTTGTGAAACCAGTTATTCAAAAGTATGT
>CANHSL010000008.1 GCA_947463385.1 Flavobacteriales bacterium | reverse complement strand
TCATGTTCCATACATAGGAAACAATGCATACATGGATACAACGGAATGGTTTATTCGTGATTTCTTGGTTACTCAGTTAGGGTGTAATGAAACACCGCTTCAACTTGCCAATACCCCATTACAACAAGCGATTCTTTATCCAACCTTGTATTGTGATGGAACCGCCGTTGATGAGCTTTGTCTTGCTGGAATAGACGAGCAGCTGGCAGATATGGACGTATCCCTATACCCAAATCCCGCTACGGATTACTTAACCCTTGTTGCGCATGAAGCGTTATTTAATGAACTAATCATTATGGATTTACAAGGTCGTATTATCGTTAGCCACAAAACCCAAGATACAACAGTAGCATTGGATTTAACCGGGTTAAACCCAGGGAATTATCTGGTTAACATTCTATTATCAAATGGAAAATCAGGAACTAAATCAGTAATTGTTCGTTAATTTACTTCCATAGAATCCGTCTAATTGTTCATTATGAAAACAGTATGCTTTTTGTTTTTTTGTGCATTTTCCACGGTGGGGGTTGCTCAAACTTGGAGTGGTGAAGTAGCCCAGATTTTTTATAATAAATGTACTTCATGCCACCACGCAGGCGGAATTGCACCGTTTTCATTAACGACATATCAAGAGTCGTCACCGATGTCGGCATCAATTTATGCGGCTATTTCACCTGGCGCAGCACATCAAATGCCGCCATGGCCACCGGACAATAATTATCAGCAATATTTGCATGATAGAGCACTAACGGCTGCGGAGAAGACCACACTGTTGAATTGGCTCAATAATGGGTTTCCTGAGGGAAATTCAACGCAAACACCGCCTCCTCCAGTGTATAATGCTGGTTCTGTTTTGGGGGCAGGAGACCTCATGGTTAAAATGCCGAATTACATCTCAAATGCATCGATTCAATCGGATGATTACGTATGTTTTTCCGTTCCCACGAACCTAACAGAAACAAGAATTATTAAAGCGGTAGAGGTAATTCCCGGCAACATGGAAATTGTTCACCACGCATTGGTGTATATTGACCATAATGGGGTTGAATCTACCAACACAAGTGGGTTGTGTTCAAGTCCGAGCTCCGCGTCTACCAAGCTCCTATCTGCCTATGTTCCGGGTGCTGCACCGTTGATTTTCCCTTCTGCAGCGCCATTGAAACTTGGTGTAGATATTGGACCAGGCTCCAATATTTATTTTGCCATGCATTATCCGAATGGCAGTTCGGGGATGCTAGATAGCACTAAAGTTATCTTGCATTTTTACCCACCAGGAACCACGGGTATAAGGCAAGTGTCTGCCGATCCAATTATTGCCGATTATAATTTTAATTTACCGGCAAATCAGGTTACTACCTTGACCGCACAATATCCAAACAATGGCGGTGTTCCAATAGCGGTTTCTGCCTTGTCCGTGATGCCCCACATGCACTTATTAGGTCAATCCATTAAGTCCTATGCCTTGGCTCCAAATAACCTAGATACCCTTAAACACATAAATATTCCGAATTGGGACTTCCATTGGCAAGGGTTTTATACCTTTTCTCATTTGCAGAAGATACCTGCAGGATATAAAATCAAAGGTGAAGCGGTTTTTGATAATACATCAAACAATCCGTTCAACCCGAATACACCACCACAGAATGTACAGTTCGGAGAAAATACAACCGATGAAATGTTCATTGTTTATTATCACTATTTATTATATCAACCAGGCGACGAGAATTATAATCTAAGTGAACTGGTGAGTGCAAGCTTATCAGAATATCCGGGAATAAATACCGCTGGAGTCAAAATTTATCCCAATCCCTTAAATGACGGTAACTTAACCTTAGCGTTTAATGAACCGTTAACGAATGGCTCTAAAATATATATTTATAATGCTCAAGGTAAATTAGTTAAAGATTTATCTGCGGAGGCCGAAAACAATGTGTCAACAATAAGTTGGAATGGTGAAAACAATGAGTTCTTGCCAAGTCCTCCAGGATTATATCACATTTCCATTAATCAAAACGGTCGATTCTATTCAGTAAAGCTTATTAAACAATAAGTATTTGTAGAATCATAGGGTTTTTCATATTTTTGCATCACACTGGTCTCGTGGCCGAGCGGCTAGGCACCGGTCTGCAAAACCGTATACTCCGGTTCGAATCCGGACGAGACCTCAGAAAGCCCGTTTTCACGGGCTTTTTTTATAACATGTCCATGGCGTCGATAAAGTAAGGTCCAGGGGTCGCCTGACCTTTAACCACGAGGTGTATTTCGCTTTTTCCAATAATTCTGTGTAATAACCCCCATCGTACGTTCTCTAAACATTGACTTTGCGGCGATGATTCATCCACCCAATGCATCATATGGTGGACCTTGAAATGAGCCAATCCAGCGGCTAAAAAGGCATTTACTTCCTTCGCATTAACCGATGGGTTCAAGGATACAAATGAATCGAAGGCAGAGAATTGATGACGCGCGGGGGTGATCAGTTTATTAATATGTGGAAGCCAAGGCAGGGCTTTAATTAAAACCTTGCCAAACCTCCCTTTCATCGATTGAATCTCCCAACATCCTTTATGGAATCGTGCAAGAAGCGTTAATTCATCATGTACAAACCACCCAGCATAAGTTCCGCTTTTCGGGTTTTCAAAATAATAAGTCTGATTACCATATTGACTCCGAATAAATGGAATTGCTTCTTCAAAGGTTAGTATTTTAAACTGTCGACTCTCTTTAGGGAACCGTCTCGAGAAATGAAACATTGCGATGTCCGCTTTTGGGCTAAACCCGAATTCTTTAGCCATGTTTATTGACCGTATATTATCGGGTTCTATATATGCATAAATTGCTTGTTTTTTCTCGGAAGTTAATGAATTTAGGAATTCACTAACGTGTTCTTTAAGGGTCGATCTTCGACTTTTTTCTCTTTTGTTTGAATTAAGACTTGCTTGAAATCGATCATGAAATGTGAAATATCTGAGATAAAGTGAATCTTTTCGTTGGCAAAGGGTGATGTTTCCTAAACAAGATTCTTTTGTCATTAAAGAAAAATATAATGGGTCGTCAAGTTTTTTTAGTTGTTCTATGGCATTTATATGACGATACCGCGTACCGTTACTTCCTAAAACCGTGTTTTTAATTAACGTTTTTACTGCTTCACTCGGCCAATCTTGTTGAACAAAATCCATACTGCGAAGGTATAATTCAATGTTAAGATTCTGTTCCCTTTTTTTTATTAATTGGGAACACAAAAATCTTTTTTTATATTTGGCCCACAATCTTAAACTTAAAAAACAGTTCATCATGAGTAAGACGAAAAACAATGGAGCAAAAAAGACCGCTGGAGGATTTTCGGCGATTGTTGCATTTTTAGCTATGGCCTTTGCCTTGGTTGCAGGTATATTAATCTTTAAATATGTTTTCGGTGATCCGAGCAACTTCGTGGATAAAGATCCAACAGGTGAGCCGTTAGAAGGAAATTTATTAGGAGTTATTTACAAAGGAGGCTTTATTGTACCAGGATTGGTTGCAATTAACATCATCATTGTTATTTTCTCTATTGAGCGTTTAGTTACCTTGTTGTTGGCGAACGGAAAAGGCAAGACAGACAAATTTATCGCTCAAATCAAAGGATTTATGGACAATAAGGATTTTGCTGGAGCAATTGCTGCATGCGATAAGCAAAAAGGATCTTTAGCTAATGTGGTTCGTGCGGGTATGGAAAAATACAGCCATATTTCGTCTGATAGTTCAATGGATAAAGAGCAAAAATTAGAAACTTTGAAAAAAGAATTGGAAGAAGCTACAGCGCTTGAATTACCAATGCTATCTAAAAATCTTTCGGTTTTATCAACGTGTGCTACCATCGCAACCTTAGTTGGTTTGATTGGAACGGTACTTGGTATGATTCGTTCATTCGCAGCGATGTCTCACGGTTCGCCAGATACTGCAGCGCTTGCAACGGGTATTTCTGAAGCCCTTATCAATACCGCATTTGGTATTACTGCATCTACGATAGCAATTATCATGTACAACGTGTTTTCAACGCAAATCGACTCAATGACTTATAGCATTGATGAGGCTAGCTTTACGATTGTACAAGATTTTTCAGCTAAGAACTAATTGGATTTAAATTAACGCATTTTACTAATGCCAAAAATAAAAATCCCCAAGAGTTCTCCGTCGATTGACATGACGCCAATGGTTGACTTGGCGTTCCTGTTAGTTACCTTCTTTATGTTGGCGGCGTCATTTCGTCCGAGCGAACCAGTGACCGTTGAAACGGCCTCAAGTATCTCCGATAAAGTGATTCCTGAAAACAACATAATGGTTACCCTTGATCCTGACGGAAAAGTGTATTTTAACCTTACGAATCCCGAAGCCCGTAAAGAAGCGTTAAATAATATGGCGTCTCTTTATAAAGTGTCTTTTAATGAGGAACAAATAGAAAAGTTCGCATTAATGTCAACGTTTGGCTGTACAATGAAGGAGTTGCCCGCTTATATTGATCTTCCTGGTGATAGTAGAAAGGAGTTCAAAACAGAAGGCATACCTTTGGATTCGCTTGACAACCAACTTAAAAACTGGATTTCATACAGTCAAATGGCTGCATTAAATACTGGGAAGACGGCTTACGAAGAAGCTAAGCAAAAAGGATTGGCTCCTGATGCCGATGATTTTAAGCCGAAGTTTATCATTCGTGCGGATGGAAAATCTGTTTACAAAAAAGCTGAAAAAGTTATTGACGTCTTTCGTGAGTTGAATTTGAATAATTTGAACTTTGTTACATCTTCGGAATTTAATCCGAATAATCCCAACTAACCATGGCAGAAATAGCAGAAAGTGGTGGCGGTGGTCACGACAAAGGGAAGAAAAGGGCGAAGAAGTCATCAACGCGTGTTGATATGACGCCAATGGTAGATTTGGCTTTTCTTCTACTTACGTTCTTCGTGTTAACATCTACCTTTAGCAAACCGAAAGTGATGAGCTTGGCCTATCCGGCTAAAATTGATGAGCCCGTTGACAAGAATGCCCCAAAATTAAATAACGGAATTACCTTCCTTTTGTCTAAGGATAAAATATTCTATTACACAGGGGAATTCTATCCGGCTGATCGTCCGGGTAAAGATGGGCCAACAAAATTGACTGAAACAAATTTTAGTGCTTCAGGTCTTAGAAAGGTGTTAGCTGACTTGAATTCTTACGTTCTACTTCGTAAGGAAGGGATGGTAAAGAAGGTGAAAGCGAAACAAATGGCAGACACAACCTACACGCGTGAATTAGAACAATTGAAAGGGAAACCAGAAGCCTTAAAAGTTTTAGTAAAAACGGATGATAAGGCCCTATGTAAGAATTTTATTGATTTAATTGATGAGGTCAAAATTGCTGAAATTGGCGTAATTGCCCCTGTACCCATGCTTCCGGCAGAACTTAAATTATTAGAAACCCAATTAAAAAAGTAACGCCATGGAATTAGCAGTAGTTTGGGTAATTGTAGGATTGGTTTCCACATACTCATTGTTTAGTTATTTTTCAGCCAAAGGATGGTTGGTAACGTCGCAGGTTCGAAACGAGTTAGTGTTTGAACATCGAAATAAGGCCTACGGAGCTTATACCTTACGAAAGAATTACAATAAACGACTTACCTTAATTATGGCAAGTATGATTCTTGCCTTCGTATTAGGTTCATTGGCCATGTTTATTATACGTAATTTACCAAAAGAAGAGATTGAGGCGCCTAAAGGAAGCGATAAAACATGGACGGTTCAGCCCCCACCAAAGGATTTACCGCCACCTCCGCCAACCACTCCGCCACCACCACCCTTGGAAAAAATGACGGCATTTATTCCTCCGGTGATTGAAGATGATCCGGTGACAGATCCTGTCCCTACACAAGATCAATTAGAAGAAACGAAGGCGGGTGATAAAACGCAAGATGGAAGTGATGAGAATTTTGACCCTCCACAACCTTCAGATGATACGCCTAAACAAATCGATACCAAACCGGAGCCGATTGAGACATTCGTAGAAGAAGAGGCTGACTTTCCAGGTGGTTTTGCTGAAATGGCTAAGTTTATCAATGACAATATTGATTATCCACAGGAAGCAATCGATTTAGGCATCAAAGGCCGCGTAACCGTGCGATTTGTTGTTGAGAAAGACGGAAGAATTTCAAATGTATCTGTAGCAACCCCATTAGCTGGTTGTAAGGCTTGTGATAAAGCAGCGGTAAAAGTTGTTGAGAAAATGCCTTCATGGAAAGCCGGTAAAAACGGAGGTCGTGAAGTACGAACTTGGGTAACTTTACCGGTTAAGTTTGAAGTAAACTAATCAGTAACCATACATTTAATCCCCAAAGAAATTTGGGGATTTTTTTATATCATGAATTTTAGAATAATTAATGCTGCTATCGGATTAACCGTCGTGTTCGCAGCGATGCTCTTAGCCTTCTTTATTGCCTTTACAGATCAATTACCTGGTCTTTTCGGTTGGAAGCGATGGGTGTTAGTTGGGGTCTTAATTACGTATTCCCTGTTTCGAGTCTATCGCTCAATCAAAACATTTAAAAAACAAGAACATGAGAATTAAAATAATTTTAGGCTTATTGGGAATTTTGAGTTTAACTGCGTGCGAAACGCATGAAAACCCATTAGCCTATCAGTCGGATACGCATGGTCGAGGTAACATCGAAGTATATTTGGAGGATTCATATAAACCCTTGTTTACAACAAGTATTTACACCTTCCAAAGTTTGTTTCCTAAAGCAACAGTTAAGCCAAGCTACTTACCGGAAGGTGATATTGTCAAGGCGTTTTTTGATAATAAGGTAAAGACTATTTGTATTTCTCGTGATTTCACAGACAAAGAGAAAAAGTACTTGAAATCTCAAAATGTTCAGGTTCAAAGCGATTTAATTGCCTACGACGCAGTAGCGCTGATTATACATCCAGATAATATGGATACTACGATTTCTGTTGATCGCCTCAAGGAGTGGATATCTTCTGATGGCGCCACATGGAAGGGGAGCGGAAAACCAGTAAAAATTGTTTTTGATAAAGTGAATTCAGCGAACTTTAATTACCTCACTAAGTTATCTGGAAAGTCAACCTTATCTAAGAATGTGTACGCACTGAATTCAAATGAGCAGGTAATCGACTATGTGAAACATAATAAGCAAGCAATCGGAGTAATTGGTGTTAATTGGATTTCAGATCAAGAAGATTTTGATGTAATGAATTTCTTAGATAGTGTTCAGGTAATGCATGTAAGTAAGCATGACGGCGAAGAAGGATTTCAACCGTTTGCCGGTACAATTTGGACAAAAGAGTACCCGTTACATCGAGAAATGTGGATGATTAATAAAGGAAATCGATCGGGTTTAAACACTGGATTTGTTTTGTTTATGATCGGAGAGAAAGGGCAATTAATTATTCAAAAATCAGAATTGGTTCCCGCGAAGGCTCCGGTAAGGCTAATTCAATTGACAACACAGTAATTTTTTATTAATTTCTTTGCGTTAACCGAATTCCAAAGTAACTTTGGCAAACCAATTGTAGGTGAGTATTAAATTTTATATCATGAAAACAACAGTATTATTTTCTGCCTTATTTCTTTCTGTAAGCGGTTTGTTCGCACAGACCTTAAGTGAAGCAATCAAAAAAACAGAAAATGAGCGTTATGCTGACGCCTTAATTGATTTCAAAGCGCTTGTAGCTAAGGAACCAACCAACGGCGATGTATACTTTTACTATGGCGATTGTTACTTTGAAAAAGGTGAGGTTGATTCAGCAATTCTTGTGTGGAATAAAGGATCTGAGATGGATAAACTTACCCCGATGCCATTGATTGGGAAATTCCGTGTGCTCTGGCTAAAAGGAGATAAGGCGGGTGCTCAAGGAGAGGTATTGAAAGCTATGGAACTTACTAAAGGAAAGAAAACAAACCTCAAAAGAGCTGAAGTTATTCGTGGAATTGCGGAAATGTATATTGAGTCTGATAATAAAGACCTTGATCAAGCCTTGACTTTGCTTCAGGAAGCCATCACAAAAGACCCTTCAAATGAGGATAATTACTTACTTCAAGGGGATGCATTATATGCTAAGACCCCGCAAGATGCGAGTCCAGCTATAAAAAGCTACAACATCGTATTGGACATTAACAAGAATTCACCGCGCGGTAAACTTCGTGTTGCGAATATTTATCAAGCCGCTCAGAATTATGAGGATGCCAATAAAATTTACAAAGAAGCAATCGCAATTGATTCAACCTTTGCTCCTGCGTATCGTGAACGTGCAGAGATGTTCATGCGTTTTGATAAAATGAAACTTGCGATTCAAGATTGGAAAAAATACCTTGCACTAAATAGCAACGTTGAATCAAGATATCGCTATGCGAATGCCATGTTTGCTGCAAAGCAATATTGTGAAGTAATCGAAGAGGTTAACACGATAAACCAAGCTGGATTTCGTAATTTTTATACGGAACGTATGTTAGCTGGGTCTTATGCGGAGTGTCAAGATTACAAAGGAGGCGCACAATTTGGCCTAGATGCAAGTGATCGTTTTTTCACGGTGGTTCCAGCGGCAAACATCAACTTTATCGACTACAAAACCAGAGGTTCCTTGTTAATGAAACTTGGTCAGGATTCACTTGGCTTATTAGAATGGGAACGCGCAGCAGGGATGAATGAAAATGCAGCAAAAGAGTTAACTCTTGAAATTGCAAAGTCTTATTATAAAACGAAAAAATACGACAAGGCAATTGAAATGTATTTGAAGCGACAAGCTTTAGTTGAGTTAACACTGGCTGAAGTGTATAATTTGGGCCAATGTTATTATGCTGGACCAAAAAACTTTAAAGAAGCAGATACCTTGTTTGGTAAAGTTGCCGCGATGTCGCCTAATTATGCTCCTGCTTATCTATGGAGAGCTAGAAGTAATTATCAAATGGATTTAAAAAATGAACTTTGGTTAGCTAAACCACATTACGCTAAAGTTTTAGAGGTAGTAGTTGGTGAAGACCGAAAGAAAGATTCCAATAAAAAAATGGTGATTGAATCCGCAAGATATTTGGGTAATTACTACGCTAATTCAATAGAAAAAGATAAAGCAAAAGTCCTAGAGAACTTCCAGATCGTTTATGACTTAGATCCGAACGATACCCAGGCAAAACAAATTTTAGGAATTAAATAATTCGAGGGGCTTAGGCCCCTTTTTTTATGAGCGATTTTCCGGTCATTTCTGTCGGTTGTGGCAATTCCATGAGCGCTAAGATGGTAGGTGCGACATCTGCTAATACGCCATCCGTTAAGGGTTCATTCCCACTACCCACCAACACACAAGGTACGTGATTTAGACTGTGTGCAGTATTCGGGCTTCCATCCGGGTTTAAGGCGTAATCGGCATTGCCATGATCAGCAATCACAATGAATGAATATCCTAGTGGAAGCAAGGATTCAATAATTTCTTTCAGCTTATTATCTACCGTTTCAACGGCCTTAATTATGGCATCATAAACACCCGTATGTCCAACCATATCAGGATTCGCAAAGTTTAGGCAAAAGAAATCTGGCAGTTGCTGTTTCACATATGAAATCAGGGTTGATTTAACTTCTTCCGCACTCATCTCCGGTTGTAAGTCATACGTTGCAACTTTTGGAGAATTAATCATTAACCGTGTTTCCTTTTCAAAGGGCTCTTCTCGGCCTCCATTAAAAAAATAGGTGACGTGAGGGTATTTTTCCGTTTCAGCAATTCGAACCTGACACTTCCCCTGAGTAGCCAACACTTCGCCTAAGGTTTGCGCTAAATTGTCTTTTTGAAACACCACATGCATATTCTCGAACGAATCATCATAGGTAGTCATCGTAACATAATGTAATTTTAGTGGCTTCATGTTGAATCCATCAATGGTATGTTGAGAAAGTACTTCGGCTATTTCCCTCGGACGATCGGTTCTGAAATTGAAACTAATTACTACATCACCGGGCTCTATTAATCCCTCTTGGTCACAACAAATAGGTTGTATAAACTCATCGGTAATGCCTTCTTCATAGGATTTTTTAATCGCTTCGATGGCAGAATTAATAGGCATTCCCACTCCGTTTACGTAGAGGTTATACGCTTTCTCAACACGTTCCCATCGGCGATCTCGGTCCATGGCATAATATCTTCCAATTACAGATGCGATTTTAATATTCGATGTAAGGCGCTGTTCAAGCGCTTTAAAGTCTGTGATAGCAGATTTAGGGTCGCAGTCACGTCCATCGGTGATGGCATGAATGAACACATTTTTTGCCTCTTTTTCTACGCACAGGTCAATCAAGGCTTCAAGGTGATTAAACGCGCTGTGAACCCCTCCATGCGAAACTAAACCGAGCAAATGGATCTTACAGTGGTTCTTGGACGCATAGTCAAGTGCATCCAGTAAGGTTTGGTTAGTAAAGAAGCTACGGTCTTTTATGGCATTGTTTATACGTGAAAGCTCTTGGTATACGATTCGTCCCGCCCCAATGTTGAGGTGCCCGACTTCGGAATTACCCATTTGTCCTTCGGGCAATCCAACAGTCTCCCCACAAGCACTGAGTTTACTGCTTGGGTAATGCGACATAAGATGGTCCATATAAGGCGTCTTTGCCTGATAAATTGCATCTGCTGGGGTTTGATCACCTATGCCCCAACCGTCTAAAATGATTAGTCCGACCTTTTGATTCATTTTGGTAATGTTATCGTGAATATTGACCCTTTGGGTAACTGCTCTTTGTGCGTTAATGTCCCTTGATGCAATTCAATAAATTGTTTAGCAATAAAAAGTCCGAGCCCTGTCCCTGGTTTTTCTCGTTTGTTTTCATCACCGGAGCGAAAGAACTTATCATAAATGAATGGACGGTCTGCTTCGTTGATCCCAATCCCGTCATCTGAGACTTGTATTTTAACGCGGGTTGCTTCCTCTTCAAGATCAATAGCAATGTGTTGCGCACCGTATTTTACACTGTTCTCCACCAAATGAATTAAGACCCCTTCAAGCATGAATCTATCCGCTTGAAATATAAAGGGATTTGTAGTTTTTATGCGGAGGTCTGAATAGGGAAATCGTTCTTGAAGTTGCTTCATTAATTCCGGATTGAATTCATCCGTTCGTAAGGTCGTTCTAAACAATTCGATTCGTTGATTTTCAAGGCTAGCCGCATGCAGCATATTTTGAATCAGAGATTCAGACTTTTTGTTTTCATCTAATGCTTTTTCCAAGAATACACGTATTTGATCCGGTTCTAATTCATGCTTAATAATGGTTTGAAGTATAAGCTGCACAGACGAAATAGGCGTTTTTAATTCATGGGTAACAGAAAGCAAGAAGTTTGATTGACGTTGATGTAAAGATAATTCACGTTGTATACTTAGTTGATAGCGCGAAATACCATAAATAAGTATCAGCAAGAAAACACTTCCTTCACCTATGACCATGGTTGCTTTCGCAGGATTTTCCTTAATAAGCATATAGCCCCACCATAAGAACTGAAGGATAATATATGCCGACAAGATGGCAAGGAAATAGCTTGTTGTTTTCTTATTTGATGTTTTTTTCATTCGTTTACAAAAGTACTGAATGTAAGTTGTTTGGATTGAATACGTGGAATGATTTCCATGAGGAGTTCTTCAATTCGTTCTTCCGTTTTTTGACTGTCATGAAACACCAATACATCGCCCGCTTTAATGTGCTTTGCCGCAGCAATTATTGTGTTGTTTTTTAGTTTGGGATCATAGTCTTTACTTAACCAAGACCACATGATTATTTGATATCCTGCATTCTTAAGGCGATAAATACTTCGAAGGTTAATTCGGCCATAGGGTGGACGGAATAAATTCGATTTAATCAATGCGCTTGTTTTCATTATGGAGTTCATGTAGGCATCAACCGGTGTTGTCCACCCATTGTCATGATGGTAGGTATGATTCCCTATCCCATGTCCTGCCCGTTCAATATCCCGCATGATTTCGGGATACTTTTGCGCATTTTCGCCGACACAAAAAAATGTTGCCTTTATCCCAAAATGGTCCAATACCTCCAATACCTTGGGGGTTGCAACCGGATGAGGGCCATCATCGAATGTTAAAAACACATGCGAATCATTGGGGACATTCCACACTAAGCGCGGAAAAAGCAATTTCATCCATTCAACGCTCCGAATCCCCAACCGCATATTACTGTCCTTGCATCATCGGAAGGGTCGTGTTCGGTGCGGGCTCCTCGTTTGGCATAACGGATTTTGGTAAATATCCATAATGCTCCCCAATCGCTTTTAAGTTTCCTGTAATTGAATCAAATCGCTGACCATAAACCCCAATCCCCATGCGAGCATCTTCCCCATTGTCATTCCCTAAGGCGATTAATTTTGAAGACATGCTTGGTAGAATTTTTTTATAAATGCGATCAATGTTCTTTTTCAATCGGATTCCAAAGGCACTCTTTTCCGCGTGAACTTTAGGGTCTTCTAAGGTGGTATACATTTTCAGAATCGCGTCCGTTACAGCAAACAAGTCTTCCGTATTTTGCGTATTTGAACTTAGCTCAACTTCAGCTTTTTCATAAAAGTTCAAAATGGTTTCATACTGATCCAATAACTTGTTTCCAAGTGCAGCACCTTTTTTGCTGGCTTTGCAGAGATAGTAAAGTTGAACATGTTCGTTTAAATTACCACTGCATTTAGCCCGAATTTCTTGTCCTGCATATAAATAAGCCCGATTGTTTTGATTGTATGTAAGCATGTTCATGGGATCGCAGGCATTTACCTCGCCAAAATCCATAACGGTTTCAATCGGCATGACAGCAAGTGAACGATCCAAAAGGCTAATTGCTTTCTTGGTATTCTTCTGAAGGTAAAATTGTTCCGCTAGGATTAAAAAGTTCGCCCTAAACTGGGTGGTATGTCGTCTTGCATAATAATCCGTGAGTACACTTGGGTTTGCCATATCTCCATACTGGAAAACAGAAGAAATCGTCCTGAACATCTCGTTGCGGTCATAAAAATCGGTAATTGCGGTTTTGACAGGACTAAGCACATAAGCCATTCCAACTTGTTTTACCCATCCCCCGTTTAACAAGGCTAAGGAGAAGGACGACCCACGATTACTTGAGAAGTATATTCCTCGTTTCCAATCGTTGTTCGCCACAATATCCATCATCATAACTTCATCTCTTGTTAAATAACGGTCTTGGTCTTCATTGAACGCAAATTCAATTTCAGAAGCACATTGACTTAACTGACCTTTGCTGATGATGTCTGAAGACACTACGTTCTCTTTATCAACAGGTAAATAGAATTTACTAGAAGGGAAGAAATAAATGTGATTCCCATCCTGATCAACAATATAGTTTTCATCCATTCGAACGAAGTCCATCGCATCTTTTAGGTCAACACTCATCCACGGTTTTTCGAATTCATCAAACAAGGTTTGTAATTCTTTAGCTGCCCCGTCTTCGATTTTAATAGCGCCTTGTTGCACACTTTTGAAAATCTGACTTATTCCAGTGAATTTTCCGATTATGTTTTGTGCTAGATTCACCGTGTCATTCGAAGTGATTTGACTCCATGTTTTATCAAAGGCCACTTGAAGATTGGGCTGAGTTACAGAGAAGGAACTCCGCA
Source organism: Flavobacteriales bacterium (assembly GCA_947463385.1). Lineage (GTDB taxonomy): Bacteria > Bacteroidota > Bacteroidia > Flavobacteriales_D > Crocinitomicaceae > UBA952. The sequence goes on along the minus strand of CANHSL010000008.1, from coordinate 36,184 downwards.
ACATCCCCATTTTACCATTGAAATAATTTACTACTTGTGTTGCCACCGTTTTGTTTTTCTTTAATCGAAGTTCGATTACTTTCTTCAAGAGCGCCTCATCATTGCTTAGACCAATTAGTTCAAGCAAAGGCAAGAAATACACTTGATCTGTATTCCCAGCATACATTAAAATTTGATCTTCACGATAGGCAATTGGCAATGGATCAGAATCATAGGCCTTCATTTTCATTTGATTCGTATACCAGTCAGTGCCCATAAGCGATAGGTTGCACACGCGAACATCGGTTCGTTTCCCTTCAACTTCTTGTAAATACCATAAAGGGAAGGTATCATTATCTCCATTTGTAAATAAGATGCCATTCTTTTTACAAGAATTCAAATAGTTGTATGCTAAATCGCGTGCGGATGTTTTTCCACTTCGGTCGTGATCGTCCCATCCTTGTGTCCCCATGAGTATAGGGGCCAATAAACCCAACAAACTAATAATCATAACCGGGGCTTTACCACTAAGTTTTGCTTTACTTAATAGGTGCGAAAGGCCAATGAGCAATGCGATTAGCACCGTTAGAACAAACCACATGCGCCCATAACCCGCAATTAAAAATAATACGAGACCTCCCCCGAAAAAATAGGAGAGTTTCATTACTAATTTTTTATCGATGGAGCCAATAAAGTCATACAGTGCATAAACGCCAAAGGCCAGCCACATCGCAAAGAAATAAAAGGATCCTGAATAGGCATAATCTCGTTCTCTGGGTTCAAGTGGTTTCTGATTCAGGTACACCACGATGGCTAATCCTGTAAAAAGAAATGCTAAGGTTAAAACAAAGGCATCTTTTGGTGCGCGATAAAAGTGGAAAAATATACCCAAAATTATAAATGCGAACGGAATCAGAAAGAAGCGGTTGTGAGCCGGATTTTCGCTGGTATAGAAAGGCTGTGCATCGGATGGACCCACATTCGGAGCATCTACCCAATCAATCCCACTGATCCAATTTCCTCTCATGTTATCTCCATGACCTTGAATATCGTTTTGACGTCCAGAGAAGTTCCAAAGGAGATAGCGCATATACATCCAGTTCACTTGATATCTAAAAAAGTAGGTAAGGTTTTCTCCCATCGTTGGAAGACGCATTCCGTCTCTTCCTAATTCATCACCAGCCCCGTCAGCTGGATCATAACCACTCCATTCTTTATATCCTTGAATGTGCTGCGGTGTTTCTGCATACATTCTCGGAAAAATAGTGGTCTGCGCATACGCAGGTTCAGCGCCCATTCGAATGGAGCTATTGCTTTCATAATACTTTTCCGTTATAGTGAAAGCCCCTTTGTTTTTTGTTGTCCAAGCTTTTGCGTCAGCTTCTTTAATGAAGGCCTTCACATCGGATTCTCCTTCTTGTACAACAAAACGTCTAAGGTAATATGGAGACAAGTCACCCCAACCATCTTTTGACGTTAATCGCGGTTGACCATTTTCATCTAAGGTTTCGTTTAAACGAAATGAATTCCAATACTGTCCAAAAAATATAGGATTAGAGCCATATTGCTCTCGTTTCAAATAAGAATGTAGTGTCACTAAATTTTCCGGGTCATTTTCATCCAATGGCGTATTGGCATTTGAGCGAATAACAATAACCGCAAAAGATCCGTAACCAATCAGCAATACGGTAAGCCCCATGATGGTGTTATATAATATGGTGTGTTGTTTTTTTCTTGCATATCGAATGGCAAAAACACAAGCACCAATTAATAAAATGAAGAAAAATAAGGTGCCACTAAAAAATGGTAGGCCAAAAGAGTTAACAAATGAGACCTCAAAAGAACTCGCAAGTGCAATAGATCCCGGGATAATTGCCTCTTGAATGAACCCAAGGGCAAAGACGGAAATCACGCCAGTAAGAAGAAACCATCCCCATGTGATGTTTTTGGATACATTGAAGTAAATTAAATATCCAATAGCAGGAACCACAAGAATTCCAAGTAAATGGACTCCAACAGCCAAACCTAACATGAAGAAAATAATTAAAATCCAACGGTTTGGACTTGCATTCTGAATTTCAACTAAATTCATTTCTTCATCCCACTTCAAGGCAGCCCAAAAAATGACTGCAGTAAAAAGTGACGCCATGGCATAAACTTCGCCTTCAACAGCAGAAAACCAAAAGGAGTCTGAAAAGGTATAGGCTAAAGCAGCAATTGCCGAAGCTACAATTACCATTGTTCCATCCGTACCTCCTAATTCGCCTTTTTGATTGATCACGAGCTTCTTTAGTAAAAGACTCATTGACCAAAACATAAAGAGAATGGTTAATGAACTTGAAATGGCTGACAATGCATTAATCCATAGGGCAACAGATTCTGGCGCAGCGAAAAATGAAAATAGACGGCCAAGTACCATGAATAAGGGAGCGCCTGGAGGATGTCCGACCTCTAATTTATAAGCTGCCGTTATGTACTCCCCACAATCCCACAAACTTGCTGTAGATTCCATGGTCATTAGGTAAACACTTGTTGCAATCGCAAAAACAATCCATCCGGTTAATGTGTTAAGCTTTTTAAAGTTCATGAGAAAAGAATAATATATAAACGCGAATTTAGGAATATATCGCGTTGAGAGAAAATTCCATAGATAAATTTCAATTTGGATTTTTTGAAAATTAAATAAAGTTCCTAACTTTGCGCACCCAATGACCCATGGTGTAACTGGCAACACGTCTGATTTTGGTTCAGAAGAGTCTAGGTTCGAGCCCTAGTGGGTCAACAATAAAACCCTGAGCAATCAGGGTTTTTGTTTTTAAAAGAGAATTATCACTTGGCTCAAAACCAATCTACCGCCTTATGAAAGAAGATCTAGGAAAACAAAGCATTGAAAGTCTTGGCGAATTTGGTTTGATAAACCATTTAACAGCTGCTTTTAATGCCTCAAATTCATCTACAGTTTTTGGCGTTGGAGATGACTGCGCAGTCATAGTGCGCGATGAAGCCACCTATACCTTAGTATCATCTGATCTGTTTTTAGAGAATATTCATTTTGACCTAATGTATGTTCCGCTGAAGCACTTGGGTTATAAGGTGATTTCTGCCAGTATTTCTGATGTATATGCTATGAATGGGATGGCTGAGCAAGTTGTCGTAAACATTGGATTGTCGAGTCGTTTTCCGCTAGAGGCAATTGAAGAATTATATGAAGGGATTCAGAAGGCGTGTGAACATTTTCAAGTTGACTTGGTGGGTGGAGACACCAGCAGTTCATCAAAAGGACTTATGCTGTCTGTAACGGCGATTGGCAAGGTTAGTAAATCAAGAATTTCATATAGAAAAGGCGCTAAAACCAATGATATTATTATGGTTTCAGGGGATTTAGGCCGCCCATATTTGGGCTTGCAAATTTTGGAACGAGAAAAAAGTGTGTTTCTTGCAAATCCTAACATTCAACCAGAATTGGCGCCATTTGACCCCTTGATTAAAAAGCAATTAATGCCCGAGGCACGTAAGGATGTGATTTCCTTGTTGGAGCAGCTAGGTGTCGTGCCAAGCGCTATGATTGACATCTCGGATGGACTTGCTTCGGAATTAAAACATTTGTGCGCTGCCAGCAAGTTGGGATGCATAATACACGAAGAGAAATTGCCTTATCATGAAGATACGATGTTGCTTGCTTCAGAGTTTAATCTTTCTCCGCTTACCTGCGCCATGAACGGTGGGGAAGAGTACGAGTTGTTGTTTTCAGTATCTCAAGAGGATTTTCTAGCACTTAAAGGTAATCCGCATTTTACCCCGATCGGATATTTTACAGAAGAACATGGTATTGCTCAACTTATGGACCAATCAGGGTCGATCCATGAAATAAAAGCACAGGGCTGGGCGCATTTCTAAAATTCTTTTAATCTATTCGAGGAAGCTTAATCCTGGTGCGCTGAATAACGGTCAGGGGATAAGCGCCCAGGAGTTGCTGTTTAAATAATCCGGCCTCTATCTCGCTGCGATAGTCACCCACCATAAAGTTGAAATAAGGTGCCTCGAAACTAATATAGGCTTCGGTCTTTGGGTAAGAAGTAATAAATTTTAATCGAAGGGAGTCAATTAGTTTTTTATCACTATCAAACGCCAATTGAATTCTGTATCCCGAGAGTTCATTGCGATAGTGTCTGTTGCTGTCAATACCGCGCTCAATGATTGGATCAATGTGTGGCGTGAGCTGACCACTTACATTAATGTTAGCCATTAACAGAAGTATTAAGGAACAGAGCTTGAGGAAACAGCGATTTAACATAAGTCAAAGGTATTAACTTTCATCAACTTACAAGCAGCAGTAGTTTTTTCCTTATTTAGAATGATTATAAATTAATTCTAGGCCGCTTTTTTTGTCATGAATGTGTCATGAAATTTCTCTATTCGTGTAAATTTGCAACGTGAAAAAGTGTTAAAATGCGCTTTTTAAAAAGAGAATTTAGAAACTAGTTTCATGAAAATATCTAATATTCAACAAGTTACAATGGCGAAATCCCTCAGGTTGTTTGCTTTTTTGTGTGTTACCATTTTTGTTCAACACACCCTTAATGCGCAAGGAGAAGCGCTTTTTAAATCAAAATGTTCCAGTTGTCACCAAATTCATAAAAACGGAACTGGTCCAATGCTTTCTGGTGCACGTCAACGATGGATTGATGCCGGGGAAGGGGATTTGATCACTAAATGGGTTCAGAACAATGCGGCGTTAAGAGCAAGTGGTGCGTCTAAACGCGCTGCCGCTGTTTTTAAAGAGTATGGGGGTTCTCAAATGAGCATTTTTGCTGATTTGACAGATGATCAAGTGAATCAAATTTTAGATTACGCCGATGCGCAACCCAAAGAAGATCCTGCAGCAGCCAAAGATGGCGCAGCTGATCCAAATGCAACACAGGGTGGTGAAGAGGAAGAAGGAGGATTAGGGTTTGTGTGGTTAATACTAGCCGTATTGTTTATCGTAATTATTTTAAGTGTTGGTGGCGTTCGTCGTCAACTCAAGGTAGCAAGTACGGGCGATGAGAAATATAACGAGTTAACATACTGGGAAGAGTTTAAAACAACAGCTTGGAAATATCGTGGGGTAACTGGATTAGTAGGTTTAGTATTGACAATAGCTGTGTTGGTGGTGGTATTTAAAAGTTTGTATTCAATTAATGTGATGGAAAATTATCAACCGTCGCAACCTGTTGCTTTCCCACACTCACGTCACGCGGGAGAGAACGGCATTGATTGTAAATATTGTCACAATTCGGTTACCAAGTCTAAACATGCAGGATTGCCATCTGTAAATGTTTGTATGAACTGCCATAAACAAATCAACGGTGATGGTAAGCCGTTTGCTGGCGAAATCAAGAAGATTTATGCTGCTGCGGGTTGGGACACTAAATTTGGTCCAGCAGGGGGATATCGAAATACTAAAGGAAAACCACTGGTGTGGAATAAGGTGCATGTGTTGCCTGATCACGTTTACTTTAATCACTCTCAACACGTTGTTGTTGGTGGGGTGGATTGTAAACAATGTCACGGGGATATGACACAAATGAAAGAAACCGCCAAGGTTCAGCCAATCGAGGAGTTAAATAAAATCGAAGGCAATATCAAATTAACGAAAGCTACCCTAACGATGGGATGGTGTATCGAATGCCACGGCGCCAAAGAGGTGACTGTTGGTGACGGCAAAAACGCATATTATGACGAAATACATAGCCGTTTGAAGAAAAACAAAGCCCTATACCGAAAATATTTAACCAACGACGGTAAATTAACTGTCAATGAATTAGGTGGTTGGGAATGTGCTAAATGTCACTATTAATTTACTATAGCGAATAAAACAAGTTATGGAAGTAACAAAGAAATATTGGAAAGGAATTGAAGAATTAAATCAAACTCCTGAATTTACAAAGCATCGAGACAACGAGTTCCCATTTCAAAACTCAGTTGAACAGTTTTTGGTAGATGAGCAATTAGCTGAATCTTCAACCGGTCGTCGTGATTTCCTTAAATTTTTAGGATTTTCCGTTGCGGCTGCAACCTTGGCTGCGTGTGAAGCTCCGGTAACCAAGGCGGTACCTTATGTAAATAAACCAGAAGATGTAACACCGGGTGTTGCTACATGGTATGCTTCTACGTATTATGATGGCTTATCGTATGCGAGTGTTCTTGTTAAAACGAGAGAGGCGCGCCCTATATTTATCAAAGGAAATAAGGATTTTGGTTTCACCAAAGGGGGGACTAACCCGCAAATTATCGCTTCGGTTCTTGGATTGTATGATAGCGAAAGACTAAATGGTGTCCGCGCAAAAGGTGTTGATGCGAATATTTCAGTTGATAAAGCGGATAAAGCAATACGCTCTGCGCTTAAAGCGGCAAAAGAAATCGTTGTGCTTTCTCCAACCATTATTAGTCCATCCTTGACCACTGCGCTTTCAACGTTTTCAACTGCTTATGCTGTGAATGGTTTGTCAAAGGTTAAGGTGGTTCAATACGATGCGGTTTCTTATGGCGCAATTCGTAAAGCGAATGAATTAAACTTTGGCGCTTCGATAATTCCATCTTATGATTTTTCAAAAGCAAAAACTATTGTTAGTGTTGGTGCAGATTTCTTAAGTACGTGGTTATTGGCTAATGAATACGCGGTTCAATATGGTGTAAATAGAGCTCCAGGTAAAGATATGTCATCGCATTACCAATTTGAATCCATCATGTCCATTACTGGATCAAATGCTGATGGAAGAGTTCAAATTAAGCCGTCTGAATCCGCTAACGTTTTGGCCTATATTCTTAAAAGTATTGGTGGTTCTACCTTAGTTTCTAGCGCTTTGTCTGGTGAAGCAAAAAAAGTGGCAGACGCTGCAATTGCCGCGCTTAAGTCAAGCAAAAAAGAATCCTTAGTTGTTTGTGGATCGAATAATGAGGCTGAGCAATTATTAACGAATGCAATTAATAATCAATTAAATGCATACGGTACAACCATTGATCTCGCCAATGATGTTAAACTTTTCCAGTCGAATGACAAGGAGGCAAATCAACTTTTTGATGCAATTATTGCTGGCAAAGGTCCGGACGTATTAATTAACTTAGGAGCGAATCCTGTGTATTCTGCCTCAAATGGGGAAGCATTAAGAAACGGATTAGAAGGCTTAAAAATGTATGTCTCTACGTCGAGATATGCAGACGAAAGTTCATCGGTAGCGGCATATATTGTTCCTGATCATCACCAACTTGAAGGATGGAGTGATTTTAAACCAAAAGCTACGCAATACGCAGTTGCACAACCTACAATACGTCCATTAGGTGACACCTATTCAAGTCTAGAATCTGTGTTGGTTTGGGCGGGTGCTGCGGTTCGAAATGGAAAAGATTCAACGGTTGCATATGATGCAATTAAAGGCACTGCTGCTTCTGCAGAATTTGGATTCACTGATTTCGCGTTATTAACGCACAACAGTTGTGGTGCGGTGAGTGCACCTATTTCAACATTTGCATACAAAGCTGTTGCTTCTTCAGCCACGACTAAAGGTGGTGAGTGGGAAGTTGTTTTTTATCAAAAAACGGCGATTCGTGACGGAGGATTAGCAAGTAACCCATGGTTACAAGAACTACCGGATCCAATTTCCAAGGTTACTTGGGATAATTACATTACCATGAATCCAGTTCAAATGGAGAAAATGGGATATGTAACGACTTACGATCAGGAACATGGCTTGAATATGGCTACTGTTACTGTGAATGGACAAAAAGTTACGCTTCCGGTTTATCCTCAGCCAGGACAGGCATTCAATACAATTGGAATTGCCTTAGGTTATGGTCGCGGAGCAAACGGCGAAAAAATCGGCCGTGGCGCATATCAAACGAAGGAATATGGCGGCTATGAGTTGGATGATAAAGGAAAAAGAATAGCAATCGGAGTTAATGTGTACCCGTGTGTATCTGTATTTAATGGGTTGCCATCATATGCTGCCAGCGCTACAATTGCGAAGGCCGAAGGTGAATATTTAATTGCTGCTACCCAAATTCATCATACGGTGATGGGACGTGATTCTATCGTAAGAGAAACCACCTTGTCTACATTTTTGAAGGGTGATAGAGAAGCGTTTAATCCGATTCATAAATTACAACGATTAAATGAGCACGGTCACCATGAAGAAGCTCCGCTTGAGGAGTTTGACTTATGGAATGCGCATCCAATTGAGAAAGTTGGTCACCGATGGGGAATGACGATCGATTTATCTTCTTGTATAGGTTGTGGATCTTGTTTAGTGGCCTGTCAATCAGAAAACAACGTTCCTGTTGTTGGTAAAGATGAGGTTAGACGTGGTCGTGAAATGCATTGGTTGAGAATCGATAGATATTATGCGTCAGCGGAGGAGTCCACCATTGGTAAAAAAGCGAATGAGGACGATTTTAATTATTCTGAAGCAGAGAAAGCGGCGGTAAATCCAGCCGTGGTTCACATGCCATTGATGTGTCATCATTGTAACCATGCACCATGTGAAACGGTTTGTCCCGTGGCAGCGACAACGCATAGCAATGAGGGCTTGAATCAAATGGCGTATAACCGATGTATCGGTACCCGATATTGTGCAAATAACTGTCCATATAAAGTGCGACGATTTAACTGGTTTAATTATCCGTCATATAAGAAATTTACAGAAGTAAATCCAGCGCAAGATGATTTAGGTCGTATGGTGCTTAATCCGGATGTAACGGTTAGAACGCGTGGTGTAATGGAGAAATGTTCATTCTGTGTTCAACGAATTCAAAGCACGAAACTTACGGCTAAAAAAGAGGCAAGACCGGTTAAAGATGGTGAATTAGCTACAGCTTGTTCTGAAGCTTGTCCTACAAATGCCATTATCGTCGGAGATTGGAATGACGATAACTCCGCAGTAAAAGCGAGTTCCTCGGACAATAGGGCGTATCAAGCGTTAGAAGAGGTTGGTGTTAAACCGAACGTTTGGTATAAAGTAAAAGTTAGAAACTAAGATATTTACAGAAACTAAAAGCAAGAACAATGCAAAAGGAAGCAGCAATTAGGGAACCCCTAATCCTTGGGAATAAAACATATCACGACGTAACAGAAGATGTATGTCGTCCGATTGAAGGCAAGGCACCCAAAATGTGGTATATCTTATTTGCCATCGCATTAATCATTGGATTATATGGCGTTGGATCTATTTTGTATCTACTTGGAACGGGTATTGGTGTTTGGGGATTGAATAAGACCATCGGTTGGGCTTGGGATATTACCAACTTCGTTTGGTGGGTAGGTATTGGTCACGCGGGCACCTTAATTTCTGCGGTACTATTGCTTTTCCGTCAGAAATGGAGAATGGCAATTAACCGTTCCGCGGAGGCAATGACGATTTTTGCGGTATTTATGGCGGGTACCTTCCCGTTAATTCACATGGGTCGCTTGTGGGTAGGGTATTGGGTACTTCCAATTCCTAACCATTTCGGTTCCTTATGGGTTAACTTTAACTCTCCGTTATTGTGGGACGTGTTTGCGATTTCTACCTATTTATCAGTTTCCTTGGTGTTTTGGTATATCGGGTTAATTCCAGATTTCGCAACCATTCGTGACCGTGCGAAAAAGCCTGTTGCAAAACGCATGTATTCCATCTTATCATTTGGTTGGTCTGGTAGAGCAAAACATTGGAATCGCTTTGAATTAGTTTCTTTAGTATTAGCGGGCTTAGCAACACCACTCGTGTTCTCGGTTCACTCGATTGTATCTTTTGACTTTGCTACGTCGGTAATTCCGGGATGGCATACTACGATTTTCCCTCCATATTTTGTTGCGGGTGCGGTATTCTCGGGATTTGCAATGGTACAAACTTTATTGCTTGTCATGCGGAAGGCAATGAATTTAGAAGCCTACATTCATACAAAGCACGTAGAGTATATGAACATTGTAATTATGGTAACGGGTTCAATAGTTGGAACAGCGTATATTACAGAACTTTTTATTTCTTGGTACTCTGGCGTTGAGTATGAAGCATATGCCTTCTTGAATCGTGCAACCGGACCGTATTGGTGGGCTTATTGGTCGATGATGACTTGTAACGTGATTTCACCACAACTTATGTGGATTAGAAAATTAAGAAGAAGCTTATTATTTACCTTCTTTATTTCAATTGTTGTGAATATTGGAATGTGGTTTGAACGCTACGTAATTATTGTTACATCAATTCATAGAGATTACATTCCAGCAGCTTGGAGTATGCACTATCCTAGCCACATTGATATCGCAGTATACGTTGGTACAATTGGTTTGTTCTTTGTGTTCTTCTTGTTGTTTGCGCGTTATTTCCCGGTACTTGCATTGAATGAGGTAAAAACAATTTTGAAAGGCTCAGGACAATCGTATAAAGAATCACCTGATTATCATAAACATCATTAATATCGGATTATGTCAGATAAAGTAATATATGCAATGTATGGAGACGACGAGGTGCTGAAATCAAGCGCTAAAAAGTTGGTCTCTGGAGGGGTAAAAATTTCGGAAGTTTATAGTCCGTTCCCAATTCACGGTATTGATCCAATTATCGGTGTTAAAGGCACGCGCCTTGGAATCATGGCGTTCTTATATGGATTAACCGGGTTGACTCTAGCAACTATTGGGATGTATTATTTCATGGTAGTTGAATGGAAAATGAACATAGGGGGTAAACCAAATTTCTCTTATGTAGAGAATATATTGGCATTCATTCCGATTTCTTTTGAATTTACGGTGTTGTGTGCTGCGCATGGTATGGCAATTACCTATTTGTTACTTAATAGAACGCTACCAGGTATGCCTGCTCAAAACCCAGACCCGAGAACTACAGATGATAAATTTGTAATGGAAATCCGGATGTCTGATAACCATGGTGTTTCCGAAGAGAAGTTAGATGAGTTGTTAAAAGACACTGGTTTTGTTGAGTTAGATAAGAAAATAATCGAATAAGAATTAAGGAGAATAATGAAAAAGTCCTTTTTGAAAATAGTTGGAACTGTAGCCGTAAGTGTACTCGTTTTGAGTTCCTGCACATCCAATGCAGATAGCCCGGGTCTAGAATATATGCCCGACATGTATCGTTCACCAGCGATTGAAGCCTATGTTGATTATGGTGAAGTTCGCGGTCGTATTGATGAAACAAAGAAAACCCGCTTAACGGCAATGGCCCCTCCGGCATTTACTATCCCGTTTTTTGGTACCGATAGTACGGAAGTAAGATTAATGATGCCATACTCCCGTTTGGCGAATGAATCGTTCAAAGCGAGCCACGGAATGTACAACGATCAGCTAACGCGTGAAGATCATTACACAGCAGCAGCTGCGGATAAAAACATGTTGGTTCTCAATGCAGGAAACGCAGAGGCAATATTAGGAAAGGGAAAGGAATTGTTCACGGCCATGTGTCAACACTGTCATGGTGAGAAAGGAGATGGTAACGGTCCAATGGTAACTTCTGGAGCCTACTCTGGTGTTCCTAATTATGCAGAACGCGCGGCATTATCGGATGGACAAATGTTTTATTCCATTTATTACGGAAAAGGTATGATGGGAGCCCACCGTTCGTTGTTAAATAAAAAGGAAATCTGGACGGTAATTCATTATATCAGAACCCTCCAATCAGCCGATTACGGGAAGTTTAATGCAAATGGTACCGCGGCAGTTGCGGATACAACAAAACAAAACTAAGATCATGGAATTTACAATTACTAAAAAAGCGAAAAACACAGCCTTCGGACTTATTGGGGTTGGCGCCTTATTAGCCATTGTTGGAATTATCAGCAACATTGGTGAAGCACATTTTGTTACTCGCCTAATGACGAATGGCTTAATAAATGCCTTTTTCTTTTTTGCAATTGGCTTAGGGGCCTTGTTTTTTCTTGCGCTAAATTACGCTACGGAAGCCGGTTGGTATGCTGTGGTAAAACGTGTAATTGAATCTGTAGCCCTTTATTTGCCTTACGGTATCGGAATATTCGGGGTTGTTTTATTAACAATTTCATTCATGAAAGGTGCTCACATCTATACATGGATGGATGGACATGTAGTGGCAGAAGATAAGCTCATTCAAGGGAAGTCTCCTTACTTAAATATTGCATTCTTTTGGATTCGAACCTTGGTATACTTCGCGGTTTATTTATTGTTTTTGCGCGGATTTAGAAAGCGTTCATTGTTAGAGGATCAAGTAGGTGGAACAGAGATCCATTTTACAAACTACAGAAAAGGAGCCACCTTCCTAGTGTTTTTCGCAGTATTTAGTTCAACCTCTGCTTGGGATTGGTTAATGTCTATTGATGTACACTGGTATAGCACCTTGTTTGGATGGTATACCTTTGCAGGAATGTGGGTTTCAGCTATGGTGGTAATTGTGTTAACCACGATTTACTTGAAAAAACAAGGGTATTTGGAAAACGTAAATGATTCACACATACATGATATTGGTAAATGGATTTTTGCGATTTCATTCCTTTGGTCATATTTATGGTTCTCTCAGTATATGCTTATCTGGTATGCTAACATTGGTGAGGAGGTCATTTATTATGTTATGCGAACGGAAAACTATAAGTACTTGTATTTTGGTATGTTCTTTATAAATTTCGTTTTTCCAATGTTGATTTTAATGTCAAGAGATGCGAAAAGAGATGCAGGAGTATTAACGTTTGTTGGCCTAGTAATTTTAATTGGACATTGGTTGGATGTATATATTATGGTATCCGGAGGTTCCCTTGGGTCGAATTGGCATATTGGAATGTTAGAAATAGGCTTACCGATTATGATGTCGGGAATATTTATTTTGATTTTGTTAAAGAATCTATCGAAAGCACCATTAATGCCGGTTAATCACCCGTTTTTGGACGAGAGTATACATCATGAATTTTAATGAAAATTAGCGGAAGAAATGGAAAATAAATTGATAATGATCTTGATTGTGGTAATAGGAGCTATTGCCATATCACAGCTTGTTCGAGTTTATGAATTAACGGCAAAGTTGAGAAAACAGGGTGAACATGAAATTCCAACCCGTGATAATTACTTGAACGCTAAGTTGATGCTAGCCTTTATGGTATTTCAATTTGGCGGGTTCATCTATTTGATGTTGAAATACGGATGGACAGGAAGAGGTCCGGCTGCATCGGTTCAAGGAGAAGCGACGGATTGGTTGTTGAATTTGAATTTTGTTATTGTTATAGCAATCTTCTTCCTAACAAACTTCTTGTTGTTCTTTTTCTCCTATAAGTATGTTAAGAAACCAGGAGTAAAGGCGTATTATTATCCGCATAACAACAAACTAGAGATGTTGTGGACTGTGGTACCTGCAGCGGTATTGGCGGTAATAATAATTTTAGGGTTAAGAACGTGGAATGAAGTTACTTCGGCTTCCCCGAAAGATGCTATTCAGGTAGAATTGTATTCTAAGCAATTCGATTGGACTGCACGATATTCCGGAGGAGATAACACCTTAGGTAAAACAGATTATAAATTAATTTTAGGCAACAACGAATTAGGCTTAATGACTGCGGCTACAATTGATTCTTCTATTTTAGCTATGCGTCAAGGAGCAGGTGGTATTTCAGATATTAAAAAGTTGCTAAATAACCGAGATACTGTATTAACGGATTCTTTGACCGCTGTTCTTAGAAAAGATTTAGGCAGTAAAGAACGGTTGTTGCGCTTGTTAACGCAAATGAAATCTACACACAATGTTTCTATGGATAAGCATGTATATGATGACATTGTTCAAAAAGACACCTTGTATTTGTGCGTGAATAAACCTTACGAGTTTTCTTTTCGCTCAAAGGATGTAATCCACTCTGCATATTTCCCACACTTTAGAACACAAATGAATACCGTTCCTGGATACGGAACACGCATGAAGTTCACACCGAACAAGACTACGGAAGAAATGCGAACCATCAAAAACCTTCCAACATTTAATTACGTGTTAATGTGTAACAAAATTTGTGGTGGAGCACATTATAAAATGAAGTTAATGGTGGTTGTATTGGAAGAGGCAGAGTATAACGCATGGATGAAAGGAAGGGCAGCTAAAAACTTTAAGGCCTCCTATTTTCCTGCGCCAGCTGCTCCCGCAGCAACCGCTACCCCTGCAAAGGATACCGTTAAAACAGCAATGAATTAATTAATAAAGATTTAAACTCAATAAACATGGCTTCAGCAGCACACGATGTACATTCTCATGATCACCATGATCATCATCATGAAGAAAGTTTTGTTTCAAAATATATTTTTAGCCAAGATCATAAAATGATTGGAAAGCAGTTCTTAATAACTGCTGTTTTTATGGGATTAGTGGCAATGCTCTTGTCTATTTTATTTAGAATTCAATTGGCATGGCCCGGAGAAAGTTCAGATTTCTTGAATTTCTTTTTAGGCGATCAATGGGCCCCAGAAGGAGTCCTTAAAGAAGATATGTATCTGGGATTGGTAACCATTCACGGAACCATTATGGTGTTCTTCCTTTTAACTGGGGGACTTTCAGGGACATTTTCTAACATTTTAATTCCTCTTCAATTAGGAGCTCGAGACATGGCGTCGGGATTTTTAAATATGTTGTCCTATTGGTTTTTCTTATTGTCCTCTTTAATTATGTTCCTTTCATTGTTTGTGATGAATGGTTCAGTTTTCGGGATTGATTTTCCAGGTGATTGGGGTACAGTAGGGAATGGTCCTGCGATGGCAGGGTGGACAGTTTATCCGCCATTATCTGCGTTGCCTCAAGCCGTTTCTGGGTCTGGTTTCGGGATGACCCTGTGGTTGTTTTCTATGGCCATATTTATCGCAGGTTCTTTGATCGGAAGTTTGAATTATATCGTTACGGTATTGAATTTACGTACTACTGGCATGACGATGACAAGAATGCCGTTAACCATTTGGGCGTTTTTTGTTACTGCAATTCTCGGGGTACTATCTTTCCCTGTATTATTGTCTGCTGCGTTATTGCTCATCATGGACCGTATGGCAGGAACAAGTTTTTACTTATCGGATATTATGGTAGGTAGTGAGATGCTAACAAATCATGGTGGGTCACCGCTTTTATTCCAACATTTATTTTGGTTCTTAGGTCACCCGGAGGTATATATTGTATTATTACCTGCGCTAGGCTTATCCTCAGAGATTATTGCAACCAATTCAAGAAAACCAATATTTGGTTATAAAGCGATGATTGGATCAATTTTAGCGATTGGATTCTTATCCTTTATCGTGTGGGGTCACCACATGTTTATTACGGGTATGAATCCATTCTTAGGAAGTGTGTTTGTATTTACAACACTATTAATTGCGATTCCTTCGGCAGTTAAAGTATTTAACTACATTACAACCCTATGGAGAGGTTCAATCGTGTATACACCAGCTATGTTGTTTGCGATTGCTCTTGTCTCAACATTTATTACCGGTGGTGTTACTGGGATTATCTTAGCGGATTCCGCGTTGGATATTGCCATTCATGATACGTACTTTGTAGTAGCTCACTTCCATATCGTTATGGGTATGTCAGCTGTATTTGGAATGTTTGCGGGTGTATACCATTGGTTCCCTAAAATGTACGGACGAATGATGAATAACCGCATGGGTTATGTACATTTTTGGATTACTATAGTTGGTGCCTATGGCGTATTCTTCCCAATGCACTTTGTGGGTCTAGCTGGCGCACCACGACGTTACTACGATTATTCCGTTTATGGTGAATTTGATACAGAATCATTCAATATGATAATGGATCTTAATGTTATTATTACGGTGTTCGCAATTATTGCTGCCTTAGGTCAGCTTATTTTCTTATTTAATTTCTTCTATAGTATCTACCGTGGTCCTGCGGCACCACAGAACCCGTGGAAGTCAAACACACTTGAATGGACAACTCCGGTTGAGCATATTCATGGAAACTGGCCTGGCGCTTTACCTGTAGTTCACCGTTGGCCGTATGATTATTCTAAGCCTGGTGCATCAGATGATTTTATTCCTCAGGATGTTCCTCTTGCAGAAGGAGAAGTAGAGCATTAATTGAAATGATAGAGCCCCGAAAGGGGCTTTTTTATGGCTCAATCTGTTCGATTTCAGGAGCCACTAATTCTAATTCTTCGTAATAAGCTTTTCCAAACGCCCTAATTAAAGGCTCTTTAAGAAACTTATAAACCGGAACGTCGAGTTTTTCTCCGCATGAGCACGCGGGTTCACAAATCTTCCACTCATCGAATTGCAAGGCCTTAAAATCGTGGTATTGTTTAACCCTAATTGGATAGAGTGAACAAGATATAGGTTTAATGTTTTCGATTTTTCCGGCGCGGTGCGCTGCTTCGATGGCACATAACGCCGTTTTGTTCGCATCAAAAAACACAAAGGCACATTCCTTACCTTCTATCAACATGGTCACCGGCTCTTTCTCTTGGTCAAAGTAAGATACCCCATTTTTATTTACCGCGTCAATGCCTTCTTTCCGCATAAAGGGTATAATATGCGTTAAATTGTTTTCAATTTGAGCTACCTCATCGGTTGTTAGTGGGGCGCCAGCATCACCCTCAATACAACATGCTCCTTTACATGCAGTAAGGTCACATACAAATTTTCGCTTGAAAATTTCAGCGGAGACAATGGTGTCGTTTAACTCAATTAGCATGTCCCAAAATTAGTAGGAATTTTTTGTATTTGGTAGTTAAGGAGTTTTACCCTATCTTTGCCATAAGATAAACGATAATGAGGGGACGAAAGTCCCCTCTTTTTTTACAATGATTGACAAGAATTTAGTATTAAGCTTAGCGGAAGAGCGCATTCAAGAACTGAATAGAGGGCTTTTCATTGTAGACTTATCAATTTCTACGCGCAATGTGATAAACATAGAATTGGATCGTGAAGAGGGTGGTGTTTCAATTGAAGACTGCATCTCTGTTTCAAGGAATGTGGAACACAATCTGGACCGTGAATCGGTAGATTTTGAATTAAATGTTTCTTCTGCAGGCATGGATCGGCCCTTGCGTCATGAAAAACAATTCATTAAAAATACAGGCCGACTTCTTACCTTTCTTAAGACGGATGGGGTGCAGGTTGAAGGGGTGTTAAAATCGTTCAACTCGGACGGGTTTTTAGTGACCGTTGAACGGAAGATTAAGAATGAAAAGAATAAAAATGTAAGCATTCAGGAAGAACTGTCTCTTTCGAAAAAAGAAATCAAAGAAATAAAACGTGTAATATCCTTTAAATAAAAACAAATGAATAGTATTGATTTAGTTGAATCCTTTTCCGAGTTTAAAGAGCTTAAGAACATTGACAAGCAAACCATGCAGCATGTGCTTGAAGATGTATTTCGAGCCATGTTGAAAAAGAAATTCAATACCGATGAGCATATTGATGTAATTGTGAACATTGAAAAAGGTGATGTTCAGATCTTCTTAAACAAAGAAATTGTGGATGATGGGGAAGTGGAAGATCCAAATACAGAAATCGCCTATTCTGATGCCATTAAAATCGAACCGGATTTTGAAATTGGCGAGGAAGTGACTGAAGAATTCAAGTTTATGGATTTCGGAAGAAGAAACGTGCTTTCATTGCGACAAAATTTAATCTCCCGAATTCTTGAATTAGAAAAAGATCATTTGTATAAAAAATACAAAGAACGTGTCGGAGAGATAGTGACCGGTGAGGTTTATCAAGTGTGGAAAAAAGAAATTTTGGTAATGGACGATGATCACAATGAACTAATCCTTCCGAAGTCTGAGCAAATTCCATCGGATTTCTTCAAGAAAGGAGAGACCGTTCGTGCGGTGGTGTCTAAGGTGGATATGCGTAATAGTACGCCAGTAATTATTCTTTCAAGAACGGCTCCGGAATTTTTAGAGCGTTTGTTCGAACTGGAAGTGCCGGAAGTTTTTGATGGGTTAATTACGATTAAAAAAATCGTTCGTGAACCAGGAGAACGAGCAAAAGTTGCTGTTGAGTCTTATGATGATCGAATCGACCCGGTAGGTGCCTGTGTTGGTATGAAAGGAAGTCGAATCCACGGTATTGTTCGTGAACTTAGAAATGAAAACATTGATGTAATCAATTATACATCAAACAATCAATTATTAATACAACGTGCCTTGTCTCCAGCGAAAATCACCTCCATGGAAATTGATGAGGAAGAGAAACGCGTGAAGGTGTTCCTAAAGCCAGATCAAGTGTCGTTGGCAATAGGTCGCGGAGGGAACAACATTAAATTAGCTGGCAAATTGGCGGGTTATGAAATTGATGTTTATCGCGATGGTGAAGTAGACGTTGAGGACGTAGACTTGGAAGAATTTGCAGATGAAATTGACGGGTGGATTATAGATGAGTTAAAAACCATTGGATGCGATACCGCTAAGTCTGTATTAGAGATGAGCATTGAAGAGTTAGTGAAACGTACGGATTTAGAAAAAGAAACAATCGAAGAAGTATTCAAAATATTGAATGCAGAATTTGAATAACTTTGAAATACAATAGGGAATAATATTATGGCAGGGAAACCCATTCGTTTAGGAAAAGCAGCAAGTGAATTGAATGTTGGATTACCAACGTTAGTGGAATTTTTAGGGTCTAAAGGCATTTCTATTGACTCTAATCCAAACACTAAACTAGACCCGGAACATTTTCAAATTTTATGTACCGAGTTTGCAGCAGATCAAACACTAAAAGAACAAGCCAAAGGTTCTTCCTTAAAAGAAAAGAAGGAATCAATTTCACTGAAAGATGCCCGTCAAGAAGCCCCAATTCAAGAAAAACAACTTGAAGAGGAAGAAGACGAGATTAATCTTGAAGAAATTAAACGAACGGTTTTTGAGCCTGAAACGGTAAAGCCAAAATCACAAGTTAATGTGGTAGGAAAAATCGATTTAGACCAATTAAATACCAAGAAAAAACCTGAGCCTCCCCAACCAGAACCGGTTGTTGAAGCACCTAAACCGATTGAGCCTAAGGTTGAAGAAAAGCCATCTGCTCCTATTATTGAAACTATAAAAACTGAGCGAACGGTGCTAAGTGGGCCAACCGTACTTGGTAAAATAGAGCTTCCAATTGAGCGGCCGAAGTCTAGCACATCGAGTGCTTCGGAAGAAGAAAAACGCAAACGTAAACGCATTAAAAAGGTGGAAACACCTGCTCCAGGTGCGAAAGGCCAACCCGCTAAACCAGGAGCGTTTAAAGTAGAGAAAAAAGAAATTTCCGAACAGGACATTCAAAAAGAGATTAAAGAGACCCTGGCTAGGCTTTCCGGTCAAGGCGCTAAATCTAAGTCCTCCAAGAATCGAAGAATTAAGAGAGATAATGTTGCTCAACGTCGTCAAGAAGAAATGCTTGCCGCTGAGATGGATGAAAAAGTACTAAAACTTTCTGAGTTTGTTACGGTGTCTGAATTGGCTAGTATGATGAATGTTCAGCCAACACAAGTCATCTCTGCCTGTATGTCTCTAGGTATTTTTGCATCAATTAATCAACGATTGGATGCGGAAACCATTCAAATTGTTGCTGATGAATTTGGCTACGAAACAGAATTCATTAGCGCAGAAGTACAAGATGCCGTGCTTACCGTTGAAGATGCTCCTGAAGATCTGATTTCAAGACCGCCAATTATTACGGTAATGGGTCACGTAGACCACGGAAAAACTTCCTTGTTAGATCGCATCAGAAATGCGAATGTAACCGAAGGAGAAGCCGGAGGAATCACCCAGCACATTGGGGCCTATTCGGTAACCCTTAAGGACAATAGAAAAATGACGTTCCTCGATACACCGGGTCACGAAGCGTTTACCGCGATGCGTGCTCGAGGTGCCCAGGTTACTGACCTTGCCATTATTATAGTAGCAGCAGACGATGATGTGATGCCTCAAACGAAGGAAGCCATTTCTCATGCCCAAGCAGCAGGCGTTCCTATGATTTTTGCAATTAACAAAATAGATAAACCTGGCGCCAATCCAGACCGCATTAGAGAACAATTATCTCAAATGAATATCCTTGTAGAGGATTGGGGGGGGAAATACCAGGTGCAAGAGATTTCAGCAAAACAAGGCTTGAACATTAGCGAATTGTTAGATAAAGTGCTACTCGAAGCAGAAATGCTCGAATTGAAAGCAAATCCAAATAAGAATGCAGTTGGAACAGTAATCGAGTCTTCCTTAGATAAAGGGAAAGGCTATGTCACAAACATTCTTGTGGAGGCGGGTACAATGCACATTGGAGATGTTGTGCTTGTTGGTAGACATTACGGCCGCGTTCGTGCAATGCATGATGAACATGGCAAGGCACTTAAATTAGCCGGACCGTCACAACCACTTTCAATTCTAGGAATAAATGGAGCCCCTAGTGCAGGAGATAAATTTCACGTGTTGGATGATGAAAAAGAAGCAAAATCTATCGCATCCAAACGAGAGCAACTCTATAGAGAACAAGGCCTTCGAACAAATAAACACATTACACTCGATGAAATTGGTCGTCGTTTAGCCATTGGAGACTTTAAAGAATTAAACATCATTGTCAAAGGTGATGTGGACGGATCGATTGAAGCCCTTTCTGACGCCTTATTGAACCTTTCAACACCAGAAATCCAAGTAAATATTGTACTTAAAGGCGTTGGAGCCATTTCTGAGGCCGACATTAACTTGGCTTCGGCATCTGATGCCATTATCATCGGATTCCAGGTTCGACCAACGGTTGGGGCAAGAAAGCTTGCAGAAATAGAACAAATCGACATCAGGTTATACTCAATTATCTACAAGGCCATTGAAGAAATCAAAGCGGCTATGGAGGGAATGCTTTCTCCAGATATTGAAGAAAAAGTGCTTGGTACTGCAGAAATTCGCGAAACCTTCGAAATCACCAAGGTGGGTACGATTGCAGGGTGTTACGTCCTTGATGGTATTATTAAGCGAACGTCTAAAGTTCGTGTGATTCGCGATGGAATTGTGATTCACAACGGTACCCTCGGGTCACTTAAGCGCTTCAAAGACGATGTAAAAGAGGTTAAAAACAATTATGAGTGCGGGTTGAATATTGATAAATTCAACGACATTCAGATTGGCGATCATGTGGAGGCCTACGAAGAGGTTGAGGTAGCAAGAAAGCTATAATTAGTGCACGGTTGTGAATTAGAATTGCGTACCTTTGTATCTAAACTATTTTAGTATGCAACATATCCAACATGCGCAGCTTTTTTCAGGTGGACACATTATCCTGATTTTACTTATTGTATTATTGTTGTTTGGAGGAAAAAAAATTCCTGAACTCATGAAAGGATTGGGTCAAGGAATTAAGGAGTTTAAAGACGCTTCTAAAAACGAAGAAAATAAGCCAACAGCTTCCAACGAAAAGCAAATCGAAGAGAAGTAATCTATGTTTAATGCGATTCAAGAAAATAAGTCGGCCCTTGCGTCGGGCGTTCCTCTTGTGGACATCCTCGAGCATTATTTACGGCAGATAGAGGAGCATAAACACTTAAATGCATACCTAGAAGTATTTGAAGTTTCAGCGCGTGATGCTGCTGAAAGAATCCAAGGTAAAGTTAATAACGGAACCGCAGGCCGATTGGCAGGCACCTTTGTTGGCATCAAAGACAATTTGTGTTTTAATGGACATCATGTTTCTGCTTCTTCCAAAATATTGGCGGGATTCGAATCCTTATACACCGCTACCGCTGTGCAGCGCTTAATTGATGAAGATGCCATAATCTTAGGTAGATTAAATTGCGACGAATTTGCCATGGGAAGTTCTAACGAAAAATCCGCCTTTGGTCCGGTTCGCAATGCCATAAATTCAGCGTATGTTCCTGGGGGTTCTTCAGGAGGGTCTGCTGTTGCCGTTTCGGCAGGATTGTGCACCGCCTCACTCGGCAGTGATACCGGTGGATCCGTTCGGCAACCCGCTTCATGGACCGGGACGTACGGGCTGAAACCCACCTATGGAAGAATTAGCCGGTACGGCTTAATTGCTTATGCCTCATCGTTTGATCAAATCGGAACATTTACCACCAATGTGTCGGATGCCGAATTGTTATATCAAATAATGGCCGGTAAAGATCCAAAAGATTCCACAACGTCATCCCGCGAGGTGGAAGCCCATACCGTAAAAGCTTCTCCACTGCGCTTTGGCGTGCTTGCGGAATACATGAACCATCCTGGCTTAGATTCAGAGGTTAAATTTTCAATGGATGTACTCATTAAAAAATTACAGGAAAGCGGTCACGAGGTAAGTGAGTTTTCTTTTCCATATATGGATTACGTGGTGCCAGTTTATTATGTACTGACCACCGCTGAAGCATCTTCGAATTTAGCCCGTTTTGATGGGGTGCATTATGGCCACCGGTCTACCTTGGCTGAAGGAGTCGAAGAAACGTATATCCGTTCAAGAAACGAAGGGTTTGGTGAAGAGGTAAAGCGAAGAATAATGACAGGAACTTTTGTCTTGTCTAATGAGCAGTATGATACCTATTACACCAAAGGGCAGAAAGTTAGACGAGTACTACAGGATAAAACCCGGGATATTTTCACGAAAGTAGACTGTATCTTAATGCCAACAACGCCTTCAACTGCATTTAAAATCGGAGAGGTAAAAGATCCGATTGAAATGTATTTACAAGATATTTTTACAGTTCACGCCAACCTTACGGGCAATCCAGCGCTTAGTTTACCGCTTGGTGTCCATTCCAATGGCCTGCCTTTTGGTATTCAATTAATGACCGATCAGTTTCGGGAAAACGACTTGTTTTATGCAACGCAACTGGTGGAGAAATTTACGGCTTAAGCATACCTTTTGCTTTTTAATAACGGCGCTTTATACGGTGGGGTTTGGACAGAAAAACCCGTATCTGCAAAATCCAAATGATACACTCCACCCGGATCATTTTTTAAATACTGTCGAGCAATCCTTAAATTATTTTTATGCAGATTACGCGAACACTAAATATTCGGATTCGATCATTAAAGCCCTAAATTACGAACCAACCACCGTTCCTTTATTTACAGAAGATGTGTATTGTGAACGCTTAAATCAAATGAATAATCAAAGCCCATTTGGATTTGATTGCAATGCCATTACCCTTTCCTCTATTCGCTATTTTGCAGAAAATCGAAGGTCATTCGTTAAAATTATTCTCGGACGTTCAGCCTTATATTTTGACTTATTTGAAGAGAAATTAGCAGAGTATGGCTTGCCACTCGAATTAAAATATTTGGCTTGTATTGAAAGTGGCTTAAGGCCTCAAGTAAAGTCTAAGGCCGGTGCGCTTGGTTTATGGCAGTTTATGTACCGAACAGGTTTGTATTATGGCTTAGAAGAAACCTCCTACATAGACGAACGCATGGACCCACAAAAAGCAACCGATGCAGCGTGTCGGTTTTTGAAAAAACTTTACGGAATTTACGGGGATTGGAACCTCGCTTTAGCGGCGTATAATGCAGGTCCAGGAACGATTAATCGAGCGATAGAACGTTCCGGTAATCAACGCTCTTATTGGGCCATTCGCTCAAGCCTTCCCTCGGAAACTCAAGGATATGTGCCAACATTTATAGCCGCCGCATACTTAATGACCTTTCATGCCGAACATAATTTGATGCCGGCTGCAGCAAAAATTCATAATGCACAATTGGATACCATGTGCCTAAAGCGCGGGTTACACATGAGTACGATTGCTAAAGCACTCGATTGGGAGTTACAACAGATTAAGGACCTAAATCCAATTTATAAAACGGAATTCATCCCCGCGTCTATTAAAAAACGGTGTGTTACAGGCCCGTTGGATAAAATAACCCTATTGGTGGGTGTAGAAGATTCGTTATATCTTCTTGAGAATCCGTCGCAAGCAGTAAATCCTTTTACACAAGATACAACGATGCAGCTCGATAGTGCGGCAACAGGTTCTGATTCGCTTTCAGCTAATTATGCGTTTCATAAAGTGAAAACAGGTGAAACATTAAAGAGTATATCGCTGAAATATAGTGTGTCGACAGATGAATTAATGGAATGGAATGCACTGCAAACCACCAATGTTTATGTGGGTCAACGCCTCACATTGAAAAAAATTAATACCGTTAAACAAACCCCAATTACCCCGGTACAAATACCTAAGCCGAAGAAGTATTATACCGTTAAATCAGGAGATACCTTGAGTCGAATCGCAACTAAGAACAACCTCACGCTAGCGCAACTGAAAAAACTGAATCCCGGGGTAGGCAATATGATCCGTGTGGGGGATAGAATCAGAGTAAAGTAATCATGAAGATTAGCGCTACGATTATTACGCTGAATGAAGAGCGAAACATTGCTCGCTGCATTGATTCACTGGTTCATATCGCAGATGAGGTGCTGGTCATGGATTCTGGTTCTTCTGACCGTACGGAAGAAATTTGTTTACAAAAAGGGGTCAAGTTCTTTCATCAACCTTGGTTGGGGTATGCACAGCAGAAAAACTGTTTAAATCAAAAAGCGTCATTTGATATGATTTTATCCATAGATGCTGATGAGGAAGTATCTCCAGCATTAGCCAATGAATTACGCCGGATTAAACAAACTCAAACGCAAGGAGTTTATGCCGTAAATCGCTTAACTAATTATTGCGGAACTTGGATTTATCATTCGGGATGGTACCCAGACCTAAAGATTAGGTTGTTCCCAAAAGATATTCAGTGGCAAGGAGACTTGGTTCACGAAACCCTTAACTTGAAACCTGAGATGGAGGTTATCAGGCTAAAAGGCCCCCTGTTTCATTATTCATATTATTCGCATGCGCAACATAGGCAACGAGCAGATCATTATTCTTCCTTGACCGCCCAAAAATATGTTCAAGCGGGAAAAGGCGTGTTTTTTGGACAACCGTTGTTCAGTGCATGCATTCGGTTTTTATCCATGTATATACTTAAACTTGGGTTTTTAGACGGTAAGCAAGGATTTTATATTGCTAAAATTAGCGCCGAATCAAATTATTTTAAATACAAAGAAGTTCAACGCTTGAAAGGTGAAAATAAATAAGCTGTCACGAATTATTGTTTCTAGAACCGATAGTATCGGGGATGTGGCATTAACCTTGCCGCTTTGTTTATGGCTAAAAGCGAATGTTCCCCGGGCAACATTGGTGTATTTATGCAAGCGCTACACGCAAGATGTGGTGCAATGTTTTAAACCCGTGGATGAAATCCTGCTGTATGAAGATCTCGAAAACGCCGACATCGAAACACGTAATTCCTTACTTCAAAGTGACCTTATTCTGCATGTGTTTCCAAATAAAAAGATTGCTTCATGGGCAAAACAAGCCGGCATTCAACATCGAATTGGGACAAGCCATCGCTGGTTTCACTGGTTGAATTGCAATATTCGGGTATCATTTACACGAAAAAATTCACCCCTGCATGAAGCTCAATTGAATTTTAATTTATTAAAACCGCTCGGTTTGGATACCATTCCAAAATTTGAGGAGCTTAAATCAGTAAAAGACCAGTTTGTTGTCCCAACCGAACCTGACTTCTTTCCGCCCGGTTACGTGATTTTACACCCACTTTCACAGGGTAGCGCGATTAATTATCCATTGATTCATTACGTTGAGCTAGCGGAGATGTTATCAAAGCGGGGAAAACAGGTGTTAATTACGGGTACTGCGAAGGAAGGGATTCTAATAGGAACAGCGTTCGATCACATAGCAGGCGTTGAAAATGTGTGTGGGAAATTTTCACTTGGCGGCTTAATTTCTTTAATTAGTAAAGCCCATGCCCTTATTGCCTGTTCAACCGGTCCATTGCATATCGCTGGAATTTTAGATATAAAAGCGATCGGTCTATTTTCTTCTCGCATCCCCATTCATCCGGGCCGATGGAAGCCCCTCGGCAAGCATTCCATAGCGATGGTGAAAGACCCCTTGTGTGCCGGCTGTGCTCAGGGATTGGATTGCAGGTGTATTACAGAGATTCCACTTGAAGATGTTGTCAATGCGGTTTAAGTCAACCCATATATTGCTTGGGCTCTCAACCTTTCTTTTTGCTTATTCTTTGAATCAAACAACCGATTTATGGTACATAATCCTGCTTGGTATAGCAGTAGTTGTGTATTATTCTTTCCCGAGAACTTCAGTCATTATGTGGGGTTATTTACTTTTTGGATTGTGCTTGGTTCTAACCTTGACATGGACATCTAATCGTGTACTTGTGTTCCCTTTATTGTGTGCAATGGTATTGACTATAACGTACCCGTGGTTCCGTGAAATATCTTGGATGAAAACACCAATAATCGCCAGCAGTTGGACGATGTTCATGGGAAGTGTCATGTCAACATCAGAGTCCTTAAATTTGGTTTCATGCCTGGTATTATTTCTCTTGTTTGGTGTTTTAGCAACAGCATCTGACGTTAAAGATCGCGAGATTGATCCCATTCGATTGAAAACGCTACCTCAGGTGCTGCCTTGGCCGATATTGCGTTGGGTTTTATTCAGTGTAATTGGCGCAATGCTAGGTTTAACGTTTTTCTTGCTACCTAACTGGCTCTTGGGAGCTATATTGTTTACCGTTTTTTCTACCTATGTGTTGGTAAGAAATTGGAATATGCCAAGGGTTTTTGATTTAGACCCGGGCCTACTATTGTTTGCTTTAGGCAATCTTCTTTACTTACGTTAATGGGGCATTTCGTATCTTTGTGCCTTAAATTCACCCATGGAATATCGCTTTCAAGAGATTGAAAAGAAATGGCAACATTTCTGGAAGATTAATCAAACGTACCGCGTTGATGAAACCTCAACAAAACCTACTTTTTACGTATTGGACATGTTCCCGTATCCTTCCGGTGCCGGATTGCATGTAGGACATCCCTTAGGATACATTGCTTCGGACATCTTTGCGAGATATAAAAAACATATTGGATTCAATGTGCTGCATCCAATGGGCTACGATTCCTTTGGCTTACCCGCAGAACAATATGCCATTCAAACCGGTCAGCATCCAGCCAAAACAACCATAGAAAATATCGACAGGTATCGGGAACAATTGGATAAGCTTGGCTTTAATTATGATTGGTCTAGAGAGATTCGAACCTCTTCGCCGGCTTATTACAAATGGACCCAATGGATCTTTATGCAATTATTCAACAGTTGGTATAATCCGATAACGAATAAAGCAGCGTCCATTAATGAGTTAATTAATGAGTTTGAGAAACAGGGCTTATCGGCAGTTTCATTGAGCGCTTTGCATGGAGGAATAGAAACTGAAATCACTCCATTTTCAGCTTCCGAATGGGCAACTTTTACAGAACAAAAACAACAGGAAATATTAATGAACTTTCGCTTAGCGTACCTTGGAGAGTCCTATGTAAATTGGTGCCCTGTCTTAGGAACGGTCTTAGCGAATGATGAGGTGGTTAACGGATTGTCTGAACGAGGCGGTCACCCCGTAGAGCGTAAGCTCTTAAAGCAATGGAGCATGCGCATTACCGCCTATGCACAACGTTTATTAGATGGTTTAGATGGAGTAGATTGGTTTGATAGCATTAAAGAGACCCAGCGAAATTGGATCGGTCGAAGCGAAGGAGCTTCCGTTCATTTTCCTTTGCTAAATCATGAGGGCTCCATTGAGGTATTTACCACGCGACCTGACACCTTGTTTGGGGTTTCGTTTCTAACCTTGGCTCCAGAACACGAGCTGGTAAACCAATTAACGACAGATGAACAGCGAGCTGCTGTTGCAACCTATGTCTCCACATCGAAGAATAGAAGTGAGCGCGAACGTATGGCCGATGTAAATACGATATCAGGTGTTTTTACCGGATCATATGCTACCCACCCCTTTACCAAGGAACCGATTCCAATCTGGGTAGGTGATTATGTCTTGGTGGGTTATGGGACAGGTGCAGTGATGGCGGTTCCAGCCCATGACGAACGTGATTATAAATTTGCTACCCATTTTTCATTAGCGATCAAGCAAGTGATAAGTCCTACTTCGGATCACGATTTTAGTACGGGAGCTTGGACTGAGAAATCAGGTACAATGATCAATTCCGATTTCCTCAACGGCCTATCTGTAACGGAGGCTGTTAAACGAATGATTTCTGATATAGCCGAACACGGGTACGGTTCGAAACGGATTAATTACAGACTGCGAGATGCAGTATTCGGCCGTCAGCGTTATTGGGGCGAACCAATTCCAGTATATTTCAAAGGAGACCTTCCCTACCTGATTCCAGCAGATCAACTCCCCTTAGATTTACCCGAGGTGGATAAATATTTACCTACAGAAGATGGTGACCCGCCACTTGGTAGAGCAACGCATTGGAAGTTTGAAGAGGTGTATGAGTATGAAAAATCTACCATGCCTGGTTGGGCAGGAAGTTCTTGGTATTTTATTCGATACCTAGACCCAAGCAATGAATTGCAATTGGCTTCACCTGAAAAAATTGCGTATTGGGGAAATGTTGATCTTTATATGGGCGGTGCAGAACATGCTACTGGGCACTTATTGTATTCGAGGTTTTGGTGTAAATTTTTACACGACCTAGGAATTGTTCCGTTTGATGAGCCTTTCAAAAAGATGATCAATCAAGGAATGATTTTAGGTCGAAGCAGTTTTGTTTATCGTGTGGTAGGAGAACAAACCTTTGTAAGTGCGGGATTGAAAGATAGCTACGATACCACCCCAATCCATGTGGATATTTCACTCGTAAATAACGATGAGTTGGACCTTGAAGGATTCAAGGCTTGGCGCAGTGAATATAAGGATGCCTCGTTTATTTTAGAGTCATCAGGGGTTTACTTGTGTGGACACGAGGTAGAAAAAATGTCGAAGTCTAAATACAACGTTCAAACACCAGACGAGTTAGTTGATCGGTTTGGAGCCGATACCCTGCGGATGTATGAAATGTTTCTAGGCCCAGTGGAGCAAAGTAAACCATGGGACACCAAAGGCATTACTGGGGTACATGGGTTTTTGAAGAAATATTGGCGATTATTTCATCTGGATGGTACATTCGAGGTGAATGAAACAACACCAACCAAAGAACACTTTAAAACCTTGCACAAGACGATTCGTAAGATTCGTGAAGATTTAGACCGCTTTTCATTTAATACGGGCGTTTCCAATTTTATGATTTGCGTGAATGAATTGACAGAGTCTAAATGTAATTCCCGTCAAATTTTAGAGCCATTAACCGTTTTACTCGCGCCATATGCTCCACATATTACAGAGGAACTTTGGGAGAAACTTGGCCATGAACCTGGTTCATTATATGAGGCAGCCTATCCGGAATTTAATCCAGATTATCTGATTGAATCTGATTACGAGTACCCGGTATCGTTCAATGGGAAGATGCGGTTTAAAGTATCCTTACCCGTATCGTTGAGCATTGAAGAAATTCAAGCCACTATATTATCCCAAGCCGAAACCATTAAGTGGCTCGAAGGGAAAGCACCAAAGAAAGTTATTATTGTGCCTGGGAAGATTGTAAATGTGGTGATTTAATCAAATTGATTAAATCTTCGGCGTGTTGAAGCGGCGTAACCAAGGTGCTGATTGAAGCGTGGTGTATTCCAAGTTGAGCTCCGCCCGCAATGATTAATAATTCCGGAAATTGTCTACGTAATTGTGAAAAGTATCCGTGTATAAATCCTTCCTCTACAGCGGTCAACCACGAGCTAACCACACATCGAGGCTGCACTTTTTCAATACTTAATACCACCGATTCATACGGTAGGCTTTGCCCTAAATACAAGGAATAAACACCCTGACTTCGTAATAAATAATGATAAAACAATAAGCCTATTTCATGCCATTCGTGTTCTGGCAAGTACAACATAACGGGGTTTTCACGGTCTGCAGGAACAGTTAGTTTATCTACCTCAGAGACAATTTTTTGTCGTACCAAATTTGAAATAAAATGTTCTTGTGCTGGATTAATTGATCCTGTGAGCCACATAACACCAATGCGGTCGAAAAAAGGAATTAGACACTGCCGAAACGCGTCTTCTAGTGATGTTGATTCGATGATTTCATTTAAGGTAGCATGAAATAGACCTTCGTCCATTTCCACTAAAGAAACGATCAATTTTTCTTGGGCACTTCCGGCCGGTGTGTTCAATTTGACTTCGGCAACCTTAGCCCTGATCTCATCACGTGAAAATTCAGCCAATCTGGAAATTTTCATTCCATGGTCCATTAGAATTCGAATATTCAGCAAGTAAACAAGCTCCTCATCTGTGTAGGTGCGGATTTTAGTTTCTGTACGTTCTGGAATCAACATGCCATACCGCTGCTCCCAAATGCGGAGCGTGTGGGCTTTTATACCTGTTAATACTTCTACGTCTCGAATCTTATAGAATGCCATAAAATGAAAACAAGTCGTTTGCAATATTGTTCAAGCCCAATCTAAAGTTTACCTTTGGACCATGAAAATAAAAACAGCGGAATTCCTAATTTCAAGTGCTGATTATAAAGGATGTCCAGACACAAATCTTCCCGAGTTTGCTTTTATCGGTCGATCGAATGTTGGCAAGTCTTCACTCATTAATATGTTAATGGGGAATAAAAGTTTAGCGAAAACATCGGGAACTCCAGGAAAAACCCAACTTATTAATCATTTTATTGTCAATGAGAAATGGTATTTAGTAGATCTTCCAGGCTATGGATATGCTAAAGTATCCAAGAATCAACGCGATAAATGGCAGAAGTTGATTTCTAATTATTTAATCCAACGTACGGCATTAACCTTGGTGTTTGTTTTATTGGATTCAAGGTTGGAACCGCAAAAAATCGATTTGGAGTTCATGAATTGGTGTGGAGAAAATCAAGTGCCCTTTGCCTTGGTATTTACTAAAATTGATAAGCTCTCAAGTACCGAATTAAACCGAAACTTAGCTAAATATAAAAAAGAGATGTTAAAAACTTGGGAAGAATTGCCCCCCTTGTTTACTACTTCCGCCACTTCCGCAAGCGGTAAAGAGCCCGTATTGAATTATATTACAGCGGTACTGTCACAGTTATCAGGTGTTTGAAAATTTCTACGGATTACATTACCTTTGTAACACATCAGATTACTATGGGAAGAGCATTTGAATACCGCAGAGCAGCAAAAGAAAAACGTTGGGACAAGATGTCCAAGATGTTTCCGAAATTAGGAAAAGCCATAACAATGGCCGCTAAGGAAGGAGGGATGGACCCAACCGCCAATGCTAAATTGCGTACAGCAATTCAAAATGCAAAGTCTGAGAACATGCCTAAGGATAATATAGAATCCGCCATAAAGCGTGCCGCTCAAAAAGATATCGCCTCGTTTACTGAGGTCAATTATGAAGGAAAAGGTCCGCATGGCGTGTTGGTTTATGTTGAATGTGCCACGGATAATCCTACGCGAACGGTAGCCAATGTAAAATCCTATTTTAATAAATCAGGTGGCATGGTGGTTCCGAATGGTTCTATGGAATTTATGTTTGCCCGAAAAAGTGTGTTCGAAATTGCAAAAACGGCAGAAATGGATCCAGAAATGTTGGAATTGGATTTAATTGATGCGGGATGCGAATCCATAGATATAGAGGAGGAAATGATTATCGTTTATGGTGACTATACGTCGTTCGGAACAATTGCCAAAGCCTTGGAAGACATGCAGATAGAAGTTCAGAAATCTAGTTTAAAGCGTATTCCTACCTCTCCAGTTGAATTTTCTGAGGAACAATTAACCGATATTGAAAAAATGTTGGACAAAATCGAAGACGATGATGACATCCAACAAGTATTTACAAACATTGCATAAGAAACAATAAAAGGCGAGGGAATTCGTTTTGTCGCGCGCACGCATGAAGAAAATACTATACCCATATCTCAAAGCAGCTTTACTGATATCTCCACTTTTCTTGGTGTTTTGTTCAACCAACAAAAATGCATTTATCAACCGTACCTACCACGGTATGACGGCTAAATATAACGGGTACTTTAATGCCAATGAACTATTAACTATGTCGGTCAATAGTTATGAAAAGAATCGCAAAGAAGATTTTTATGATTGGTTAAAGATTCAACCCGCTCCAAGTGAGGAAGAATCAAAATCCATGTATGCAGCAATTGATACAGCCGTTGTTAAATGTGCCAAAGTCATTCGTAATCATTCGATGCCCTCCGCTGATGGACCCAAAGAGGCAGAATACAACGCATGGATTGATGAAAACTGGTTAACGATAGGAAAAGCGTACTATTACCGAAGAGATTTTGAAAAAGCCCTCAAAAACTTTCAGTTTGTAAAACGATTTTTTCAAAAAGACCCCTCAAAATACTTATCTGAATTATGGATTGCTAGAATCTATATCGAAGAGAATCGATTAACGGAAGCCCTAACCATTTTGGATGAATTGCAGCAAGAGGCCTTACAACAAAAAAAGAAGTCGTTTTTTCAAAAGATTAGGAAAGTCAAAGCAAAAGACAAGAATGCGGATGATTTTAAACCAGAAATGAATGATCAGATTCAATTTGAAATTTATAAAACACGCGCAGACTTATTTATGAGGAAACATCAAGCTTCGGAAGCGCTTTTTCCTCTTACCATGGCGGTGAATAAGTGTAAGTCTAAACGTGAAAAAACAAGACTTTCATTCATTCTTGGTCAACTTTACCTCAGCAACAATCGCATCGATTCAGCACTTATTTCATTCAGACGTGCTATTTCACCAGCGGCAGTGTATGACGTAAGCTTCAATGCGAAATTAACGTGTGCGGTTCTAGGTACCTCTGATCGGGATGTCAAAATGCTAGAGAAAATGTTGCGTGATGAGAAAAATGCAGCATTCAAAGACCAAATTTTTTATGCAAAAGCCCAACTGGAGCAATCCAGAGCGAATGTGGCTATGGCGAAGGTGTTTTATACGATGTCCGCATTCTATTCAACCAAGAATAAACGTCAAAAAGCCCTGTCCTATGAAAAATTAGGAGATTTAGCGTACAACGAAAAATCCTATGTAGCCGCTCAGAAATATTATGATTCATGTGCTACAAGCATGCCTGAACAGTATCCAAACGGGGAATTAATTCGATCAAAAGCATCTAAATTGGCGAATTTGGTGGCGGCTATGGAGATTGCGCTCTACGAGGATAGCGTGCAGCGCATTGCGAAAATGGATGATAAAACTCAAACAGCATTCATTAAAGATGTTATTAAGCAACTGAAAGAAGAAGCTCAACAACGTAAAGAATTAGAAGCAGCCAAATTACGGGCCTTACAAGACCAAGCGCAAGCGGGGTCTCAGGCAGGTGCTGGAGATAAGTGGGTTTTCAATAATCAAAAATTGAAACAGGAAGGATTTGATGAGTTTAGAAAACAATGGGGTGACCGTAAAAACGAGGATGACTGGCGACGTTCATCTAAATTAAGCACCAACATCGATCCCATGGCCGTAGAGGACCAAAAAGATTCCCTTGGGACAACTCAAACAGCGAAAAATACGGAGGACACCTTGGATGTAGAAACCATGAGAAAACGATTGCCCCTCAGTGACAGTGCGTATCAGGCATCGGTGCTTCGTGAAATAGATGCACGTTACACCGCGGGCTCCTTGTATAAAGATTTATTAGAAGAACCGGTCTTGGCTTCAGAGCAATTCGATTTGGTGTTAACGGAACAAACCAGAAACTTAACAGATTTATCCTCAGCCTACCAATTATTTAAAATAAACGAGTCTACAGGAAAAGAAACGCCGTATAAAACACATATTTTAACCCACTATCCAAAATCAGATGTTGCGAATTATTTTTTAGACCCTGCATTCTTTGAGAAGTTAAAGGAAAATAGAGTGAAAGCAGAGAAGGATTATTTGTTCGCGCTTCATGAGTATGAGATGTTAAACTACAAGCTAGCTTTTGAGCTTACAGAAAAGGTGGTTTTGGAGGATAAAGCGAATGCATACCGCGCAGAATACCTGTTACTTAATGTCCTATCGTATGGACAACTTACACAAGATAAAAAACTATTAGTCCCGAAATTAAAAAATGTAATTGAGGAAAAACCCGGAACCCCTCAGGCAGATAGAGCAAAAGAATTATTGACCATACTAGAAAAAGGTGTTTCTGCATTTGATCCCTACCGCCCAAAGTCTAACGGAGTTTTTGTGTTTAATGATTCTGTGCCACAATTTGTTATGGTGCTCCTAGATGCAGAGGAAGATTTCGATGACTTGAAATCTACTGTTTCAGATTTTTCGACTAAAACTTTTAAGAAGAGTAAACCGAAAGTTACCAGTGCAATGACGCTAAAGGAAACGAACATGGTGCTAATTTCAGATTTTAAAACCATCGCTGCAGCTATGGATTTTGTTAATCTATATAAGGCCTCAACGGATGTGTTAGGAGAATACCAAAACAACAAAATCGCAATTATTACCCAGGAAAATTTGAAAAAGTTGATTGAATCCGATAACTTTGAAGGATATAAGACATTTTACGATCTTAACTACTGATTCAATGTTAAAAAGAAAAGACTTTTTTAATAGCACCTCACAATACGAGGAGAGCACAGAAACTAACAGAATTGTTGTTGGTACAGAATTAACTGGCGATGTCGTTTCCGATTCTAATTTCGTGTTGGAAGGAGAAATGCATGGTAATTTGTCTTGCTCAGGTAAGGTAGTTATCGGCTCGACAGGAAAATTACGTGGTAATTTAGTTTGTGTTAATGCAGAAATTAATGGTAGCGTTGATGGAGAAATTACCGTTGAAGGACTCCTAACATTGAATGAAACTGCACGCATTAAAGGAGATATCCAAACCACCAAATTGATTATTCAAGAAGGTGCAATTTTTGAAGGGTCTTGTGTTATGAAATCCCCTTCTTCCCACACTACCTTTACCGCGGATGTCAAATTAGATGACTAAACCCGACCCGGCGAATTCGCAACGTAAATTCATGCAATACTCTTCTTTGGGTTTTCAAATGATTGCCTTCATGGCTATTTTTGGATATCTTGGATACCGAGGCGACGTGTATTTTGGCTTTCACACTCCGTATTTACTTATTAGTGGTTTATTGCTTGGTGTTATCGGATCTATGGTTTACATCATACGCGCGTTGAATCGTTTAAATTCATAACATGTATTTTCTTGCTGGTTATGCTTGGGCGCTTTGTGTATCGGGTTTATTGATGTTGATTGGTGTTTCTTATCCCGTTCATATATTGACGGTAAGTTTGTTTCTGCAAACACTTTACGCCGTAACGTTTTCGCCAGTTTACAAGCAACGAAAGCAGGAGCTAATTATTCCCGCCTTATCGTTGATTACGCTACAAGTGTTCACCTTTCTAACCTTTCTTTTTGTGTTCATGGCTAAGCGCTGGTCTTTAATGCCCGTCCTTTGGACATTAATCGTTTTTTTTGGAACACTGCTGATTCAAGTAATCGAACAAAGCAAGTACTTAAAACGACTGCAAAAACCTCACTAATAAATAATGCAGCTGATCAAAGCGGTCAAAGGATAAGGCTTTCGCTTTATCATGAATATCGTGATAGTTTTTATTAGGCCCCATCGTGTAAATAAAAACTGCAGGGATTCCTGCTTCCGAAAACGGATAATGATCTGAATTTGCCGCTTTACCTCTTGGTTTGATCTGATTAACAGATTGTGTAGATTTATTTAA
The DNA here is from genome assembly GCA_947463385.1 of Flavobacteriales bacterium. GTDB lineage: Bacteria > Bacteroidota > Bacteroidia > Flavobacteriales_D > Crocinitomicaceae > UBA952. The sequence goes on along the minus strand of CANHSL010000008.1, from coordinate 587 downwards.
ACCTACTAATCGTTGAAATAGTTGTGGGTAAACCGTGCCGTTAACAACGGTTATTCCTTCTTCACCACTACCCATGATGTCTAAATTCAAAACCAAGCTTATTTGATCTCCACCCAAGACGTGCTGATTTACAAAAAAACTCGACCCCTCCAGCCCAATTTCTTCCCCAGCAAAAGCGATAAACAACACGTTGTGATTTGGTAGCGGCTGATTTTGAATTTCTTTGGCTATGCTAAGCATCATGGCAACGCCACTTGCATTATCATTGGCTCCAGGAAAATAGGTTTGTTTCCCCATTCGACCCAAGTGGTCATAATGAGCAGAAACAATAATAAAACTATCGCTTAGGTTTTTAGAAGGAACATATCCAAGGATATTCTGTACTTCAACATCTTGCTTTAGCTGCGAATCAACTCGAGCCTTCATGTGTTTTGGCACCACGCTAATTGATGAATCAACTACCTGTATGTAAGGAAACTTAAAGGCTTCGGAAGACACACTCCAGGTTAGTTTTTCGTTCGTGAATTCTACCACAGGGGTGTTGATTCGTGCGAGTTTCTCTAATTTGGCTTTGACCATCTTAAGGG
>CANHSL010000007.1 GCA_947463385.1 Flavobacteriales bacterium | reverse complement strand
AGCACTCAAAGATTTAAAGTCAAAAGGAATGAAAAACCTTATTTTCGATTTACAAGGAAATGGGGGAGGGCTCCTTGATGCGGCAAGGGGAGTTGCTGATGAATTTATCTCGGGTAACAAATTATTGGTTTATTCCATCGGACGTGCACAGCCTCGCAGTAACTTGTCTGCAAGTAAAAAAGGACTTTGGGAAGAGGGTGGTTTGATTGTTTTAACCGATGAATACACAGCCTCAGCGAGTGAAATTGTTTCTGGAGCCATTCAAGATTGGGATCGTGGGTTGGTAGTTGGCAGAAGAACCTTTGGTAAAGGCCTAGTTCAACGTCCAACACCCTTAGCAGACGGGAGTGAATTAAGATTAACGATTGCACGGTATTATACGCCCACTGGACGATTTATTCAAAAACCATATCAAGACGTGGAGACCTACCGTAAAGACCTTACGCAACGGTATTTAAATGGAGAATTTCAGCATGCGGACTCTATTAAATTGCCGGATTCTTTGAAGTTCTATACCATGATTAAAAATCGCTTGGTATACGGTGGTGGCGGAATTATGCCTGATGTTTTTGTGGCTTTAGATACTACGGATATAACAGACTATTATAGCAGTTTAATTCGTGGTGGGCATGTGAATTCATATAGTTTAGAATTTGTGAATACAAACCGTGAACAATTAAAGAAAAAGTACCCGGATGTTAAAGCATTCATTGCGAATTTTAACACCGATGCTTCCTTCATGGAAGGCTTTTTTAGCTATGTTTCGAAGGAAGATCCTAAATTAACATTCGACCAACAAGCTTATGACATCAGTGGAAAGGCGATACGCATTCGGATTAAATCAAACATCGCCCAAGACCTTTTCGGTTATAGCGAATCGTATCAAATCTTTAACGAGTTAAATGAAGTAGTTCAAAAAGCAACGTTGCTTTACAAGGATAAATCCTATCAAGCATACGACCTTGCAGACTAACAGGGAATAAACTAAACTAAAAAGGCCGCTATTGCGGCCTTTTTTATTGCAGGTGCATGCTTACCAAATCTTAGATACTTTTTCTTTGGGATTGCGCATCTTTTTTCCTTCGGTAATTCCAAAGGCTTCAAAAAACTCCGGACAGTTTTTCAAAGGGCCATTCACGCGGTACATGCCTGGCGAATGTGGGTCAGTGGCCAAGCGATTTTTCATTTCTGCATCAGTATACTTAATCTTCCATAATTGACCGTAAGCAATAAAAAAGCGCTGCGCGGGCGTAAATCCTTCACGCACTTCATTCATTTTAAATTCATCCGTTAGTTTGTATGCGTAATAGGCCATCGTTAACCCGCCCAAATCTGCAATGTTCTCTCCCATCGTAAGTTCAGCATTAACGCAATTGCCTTCCATCGGACAAAAACCGGCAAAGGTTTCTCCCAAAAGTGCGGTTCGTTGCTCAAATGCCTTTCTGTCTTCTTCTGTCCACCAGTTGGTGAAGCTCCCATCTGCTGCGAATTTCGACCCCATATCATCAAATCCATGCGTGAATTCATGCCCAATCACCATTCCTATGCGCCCATAATTGACGGCGTCTTCAGCTTCGACATCAAAAAATGGCGCTTGCATAATTCCTGCGGGAAAAGCGATTTCATTTAGAAGGGGGTGGTAATATGCATTAACCATGTGTGCGGGCATTCCCCATTTTTCTTTATCTACGGGTTTATTCAATTCGGCAAGATTTTTCTGATTGGAATAACGGGACATTAATTTTATATTTCCGATATAATCGTCAGGATTAAAAGAAAGGGATGAGTAATCTTCCCATCGTTCAGGGAACCCAAGTTTTCTGCCAATTGAATCCAATTTGTTTCGGGCTTGTTTTTTTGTAGCTGGGGTCATCCACTCGAGTTTTTCGATTCGCTCTCTAAAAACAAGGAGCAGGTTATCAACCAATTCATTTACTCGTTTCTGTGCTGCTGCTGAGTAGTATTTCTCTACAAATGCCTTGCCGAGTAATTCACCAATTTCTAAATTGGTTATTTCGTCTATGGCATATTCATTCAGTGGTTTTTGTTCTTTCTTTCCTTTTAAGGTCCTGCCATAAAAGTCAAAGTTTTGATCAATAAAGGCTTGATTAAGATGTCCCGCATAATGATTTAATACATTCCATTGCAGGTAATACTTCCACGTTTGTAGCGATTCGGTTTCAATACTCTTAGCCAAGGTGCTAATAAAATCAGGATTAGATACAATAATACTGTCAGGGGTTTGTGCCCCAATTTTAGATAAGTAATAGCGAAAGTCAAAGGTTCCGAAACGCTGGATTACATCTTTAAATGACAATTTGTTGTAGGTCAACTCGGGAATTCTCATTTTGGCTGGCGTAAGCATAGATTCTGCTAATTTCGTTTCGAATTTCACAACACTTGCGGAAGCTTCTAATGCCGTTTCTTCGCTATTACCAGCCATAATAAAGATTTTGGCAATATGTACTTGATACGCTTTTAGAATGTCTTTTTTGTTCGCTTCGGTGTAGTAATCTCGGTTAGGTAAACCGATACCACCCTGACCTAAGTAACTGATATTTTTGTTCACTTCTTTTAAGTCTTGACCTACTCCAAAGCCAAATGCACTTCCGATACCATCGCTGTGATGACTGGCGATAAGTTCAACAAGCAAATCCTTGCGTTTTAATTCGTCAATTACCGCTAGTTCTGACTGAATAGCTGTGATCCCTACAGCATCGCGTTGTTTCATATTCACAAGACTGGCGTAATACGCACCAAGAATTTGATTTTGGCTGCCAACTTCACCCGCTTGGGCTGAACATTCTTCAAGGATTTTCGTTAGTTTTTCATTGTTGGATTTCTCCAATTCATTAAAGCTTCCCCATCGCGATTCAGTGGCAGGAATGACTGTGTTTTTTACCCAATTTCCATTACAAAACATAAAAAAGTCTTCGCTGGGATTTAAGGACTTATCCATTAATTCCGTGGAAACGGTTTTGTAGCTGTTGCCTAGCGGATTATCAGTCAGTTTAGTGCTTGCGCAACTTGCGATTAACAGGATGCTCGCAAAATAAAAGATACTTTTTTTCATGAGGCTAAATTAGGATTATAAATCATTTCTATGTGTGGGATACCATCTTCTAAATAGGATTTTCCGGTAAATTTAAAACGATGTGTTTGATAAAATTGTTCAAGATGAGCCTGTGCTGAAATACGAATTGGTACCTTTCCAGCCAATGATTCAATCACATCCATGCAGTAACGCATGAGCTTGTGTCCTTCACCCGTTCCTCGGTGGGATTGCGCTACAATTACCCGGCCGATTGCGTATTCCGGATAAACAACACCAGGTGCGAGGATACGGGCATAGGAAACCAGATTGTTTGAGTCGTCTATACCAAGCAAATGAATAGCCTCTTGGTCAAGGTTGTCAAGGTCTTGATAAATACACTGTTGTTCCACGACAAAAACCTCACTTCGTAAGGCTAATATCTGATAAAGCTGAGCAGGCGTTAATTCATCAAATCGATATGTAAATCTTTGGATCATCCTCAAATTTAAATAGATTTTTACTTGAGCAGCACTTTTCGTATTACATTTGCCGTAGATGAATCAAAATCAAATAATTCTTGTAGCATTTACCGTCGTTGTTACGCTGTTATTAACGTTTGATATTCGCTCACTCTTTAAGTTTAAAGAACATGAGGTCTCCACGAAGAATTCAATACGTTGGACAGCTATTTGGGTATTGACTGCAATGGCATTCAGTGGCTTTGTATTTTATGAAAAAGGATTTGAAAAATTTTCGCAATTTCAATCGGCCTATTGGATAGAACAGTCCTTATCTGTTGATAACCTTTTTGTGTTTTTGATGGTATTTAAATACTTCAAGGTTACAGGAAAGGCACAACATAAGATTTTACTATGGGGCATATTGGGGGCAATGGCATTGCGTGCAATATTTATATTTGCGGGAACTTGGTTGATTAAAATAACCTATTTGCCAGCCTTTTGGAAATTTACCTTAGCACCGGAACATATTGGGGGGGATGGATTTCATCGGGTAAATCTCGTGATGACTATTTTTGGAATCATGCTCTTGTACGGGGGGATTAAATCTTTGTTTTCTGCTGATGATGACGCGAATCAAGACTTTAATAACTCGTTTGGTGCCCGATTTGTTCGAAAGAACTTCCGCGTATTGACGAAAGATGCCTCCGATTCTTTTTGGATTAAACGAAATGGTAAAGTATTCTTTACACGGTTATTCATGGTGCTTTTTATTGTAGAGACAACCGACTTGATTTTTGCGATTGATTCCATTCCTGCTATTTTTTCAATTGCGCCAGATGATCCCCTCATCCTCTATACGTCCAACATTTTCGCGATTTTCGGTTTGCGTTCCATGTATTTCCTTCTAGCCAATTCAATGGATAAATTCGAGAAATTGAAATATGGTATTTCGGTAATCCTAGCGTTTATTGGGTTTAAGATGCTGATTGCACCCATGTATCACATAGAAACAATCGTTTCACTTGGGGTGATTCTTGGTACCTTGCTTGTTTCGATTATAATCTCTGTTCGGACTGCGGATTAGAATAAGGTGCAGGCTCCTTCCTCAGAATCAGTCACTTGACGTCGAAACACTCCAAATAATTCACGGCCTAAGCCAACTTGATCTGTACTTTCTTTGGTAACTATAGTACGTTGCGCAAAATCTGAATCATGACATGTTAAGGTTCCCTCTACACAGTTCAACGTAAGTAAATCACCAGTTTTGATTTTCCCAATGGATCCTCCTTTGCTTGCTTCTGGACTCATGTGAATTGCTGCAGGAACTTTACCCGAGGCTCCGCTCATGCGTCCGTCGGTAACCAAAGCCACCCGAAATCCCTTCTTCTGTAAAATCGTTAGGGTAGGAGTTAATTGATGTAATTCTGGCATGCCTTTATGTGCAGGACCTTGAAACGGGAGCACGGCGATGAAATCTTTGTTTAGTTCGTTGTTTTTGAACGCTGTAATTAACTCCTGCTGTTCGTTGAATACGATGGCAGGTGCTTCAATGATAAGGTGCTCCGCAGAAACTGCTGCGGTTTTAACAACACTTCGTCCGATATTTCCTTTGATGATTTTTATTCCGCCATCTACAGAAAAAGGATTACTTGCATCTCGGATTATTGAATCATTAAGCGATTCCTTGGCACCCTCTCTCCATGCTAGTTTATTGGAAACAATATATGGTTCTTGAGTAAATTTTGTTAGTCCTTTTCCTATTATGGTTGTTACATCTTCATGAAGTAATCCATGTGTAAGTAAGGTGTGTATAACAAAGCCCATTCCTCCGGACGCATGGAAGTGGTTCACGTCTGCAGCACCATTCGGGTACATGCGCGTAATTAATGGAATCACTGCTGAAAGATCCGACATGTCTTCCCAATTAATAATAATTCCAGCGGCTCTTGCCATGGCAATTAAATGGATGGTGTGATTCGTTGACCCACCTGTCGCCAAAAGTCCAATGATACCGTTCACAATGGTTTTTTCTGTGACGATATCCATTAATAAATTTGAACCTTTCCGCGCATTTTCAGCTGCCACACGCACAGACTCTTCGGTTAGTAGATCACGCAACGCTGTTCCTGGATTCACAAAACTCGATCCGGGTAATTGAAGTCCCATGATCTCCATGAGCATTTGATTGCTATTTGCTGTACCATAAAAGGTGCAGGTTCCCGGGGAGTGATATGAATCTGACTCTCCTTTTAACAATTCGGCACGACCTATTTTTCCTTCGGCAAATAACTGACGAATGGTTGATTTTTCTTCATTCGAAATTCCTGTCGGCATTGGTCCGCCCGGTACAAATACTACCGGCAAATGGCCAAATCGAAGACTTCCCATAAGTAAGCCGGGTACAATTTTATCGCAAATCCCAAGACACAGTACCGCGTCAAATACATTGTGTGACAATCCAACAATCGTAGACATGGCAACCACATCCCTTGAAAAAAGGGAAAGGTCCATCCCGTCTTGACCCTGGGTTACCCCATCGCACATCGCGGGAACAGCTCCAGCTACTTGTGCAACTGCATGATGAGTTGTAGCATATGATCGGATTTGCTTAGGGTAATCTTCATACACCTTGTGTGCCGAAAGCATATCATTGTAGGAGGTAATGATTCCAATGTTCTTCAGCTCATTTTCTGCCAATGCATCTTTTTCATGCGTACTGCAACCCGCATAAGCATGGGCTAAATTACCACAGCTCATAGCCGAACGAGCTACTCCATCGATACGAGCTTGTTGCATCTGATTCATATACGCGCTGCGAGTTTCAGCGCTCCTTGCGGTGATTCGTGCGGTTATTGCTTCTATGGTAGAATTCAACTTCATGGGGCGTAATATATTTCTGTCAGGTTATCGACAATATAAGAAATTGGTGTTTTTTCTGCTGGAGATGCCTTAAGTTTCTCTAGTTTGTCTTTTCCCGTAATTAGTAAAATACGGTGTTCAATAGATTCGATGAACGCTAGATTAGTGGAAACGCGTTTTGTTGGATGACTTGGCGCATTGGTTCCCAAGCATCCATATTCCGTTGCGTGTAACCCTTCAACGGAGGGCTCATCATTCGGGAATAATGAGGCAAAGTGACCGTCACCACCCATTCCTAGTAAAATGACATCGCCGTTGATAAATTTACGATAAGCCTGATTGCATTGCGAAATACTTTCTGCATAATCCTGTGGGTTTTCCACCATAGGTTCGAGGGTGAAATCGGGTTGATTTCTGAATATATTTCGAATTACACCTTCATTTGATGCGGGATCTTGAACAGGAACAAAGCGGTCATCAACCAAACCAAATGCTATCTTCGAAAAATCTAAGCTTGAATCGGATAGCTTTTCGTAAACCGGCATCGGAGTGCCGCCACCAGACAATAAGACTCTTGCGTTTCCTTTTGTCTCTTGAGCTTTTTCGATTAATGCTATAATTCGCTGAGTAAGGCGATCAAATGCTTCCTCTTTCGAATCAAATGAGATTAGTCTTTCCATGATTTTGTTATCCATGTTGCACCTTTTTCAAGAATTAAATCGCCAGGACCCCATGTGCCTGCTTCGTAAAGTACATTGGGTTGATTGCTAAGTTTCCAACTGTCAGTCACGGTTTCTATCCACTGCCATGCGGCCTGTAATTCATCTTGACGCATAAATAATGTTTGATTTCCTCGGATAACGTCCATGAGCAATCGTTCATATGCTTCAGGTAAACGCTCTTTGAAAGAATCCATGTAGTCAAGTTTGAGTGCAATAGGCTTGTATCGATAGCCTCCAGGACCGGGTACTTTGGTCATTTGAACGAGTTCAATGCGCTCTTCAGGTTGTAGACGAATGATTAGCTTGTTGTTGTTAAGTTTTTCTTTAGAAGGAAAGATGTTGTGAGCGATTTCTTTGAAATTAATTACAATTTCAGAATAACGCTTTTTCATTCGTTTTCCAGTGCGCAAATAGAATGGCACATTCTTCCATCGAAAATTATCAATGTAAGTTTTTATCGCAACAAAGGTTTCCGTTTTTGAATTGTATTTACCAATGTCTTCCAGATAAGAACTTACCTGTTCTCCTTGGACATTACCACGTGTGTATTGTCCTTTTACGGTATCTGTTATGGCAGCTTGCTTTGTCATTGGACGAAGGGCCTTGAGTACTTTCAGCTTTTCATTTCGAACCTCATCGGCTTCAATAATATGAGGCGGTTCCATGGCAACAAGACAAAGTAATTGTAGCAGGTGATTCTGAACCATATCCAACAAGGCACCGCTCTTGTCGTAATAATCAGCGCGCTGCTCCACACCTAAACTTTCAGACACGGTAATTTGGATGTTGTCAATACTGATGGAATCCCAGGTGCGTTGGAAAAGGTTATTCGCAAACCGAAGAACCATTAAATTCTGAACCGTTTCCTTTCCTAAATAATGATCAATTCGATATACCTGATGTTCGTCAAAAGCACGTGTTATCTCCTCATTGATTTGTTTGGACGATTCAAGGCTGTTGCCTAAGGGTTTTTCAAGAACAACTTTACTTCGCTCATTAATGAGTCCACACGCTTTAAGTGTTTGTGAAATGGGGCCAAATGCAGCCGATGGGGTTGAAAAATAGAAAATATGATCGTATTCATTTTGGCTAGTTAAGAAAGCCGCTAATTCAGCATAGGAAGCTACATCCGGTTTGTCCGCCTTAATCCAAGCTAATTTTGAATTAAAGGCTTCCCATTGCGCGTCCGTAGCAGGTTGATCATCCGTAGTTAACAAAAACTGACGAACCTTTGCATCAAGTGTAGTTCGATCTACCTCTTTTCTTATGATTCCAACCACATTGAATTGATCCTCAATTTGCCCGTCTAACATGCGATGAAAGATGGCAGGATATATTTTTCTAAATGCTAAATCTCCGTCACCACCAAATACGATTACATTGAATTTGCTGAATTTTTCTGTGTCTTGTTGTTTTTTACCCATAGGTTATATTCTGGTATGTGTCAAAAATACACTAAGTGGCGATTAAAAGCAACGGTTCACCCTGATTTCATTCACAAAAGAATGTTAAAAACCTGAAATTATTCCTTTGATTGGTTCGGACTCTTTTTTAGAATTCCCGTGAATTCTTTTGCAATGTATTACCTTTGGACCTATGAAAATACGGTTGGGGATTTTATTTGTTTTCTTTTCGCTTGCAGTTGTAGCGCAACGAACTCAGGGTGAGGGAATTGTGTTGGGGAGGTTCGTGGATCAGAATGCAAAAAAAGCCTTAGAATATGTCAAGATTAAAGTGCTATTAGCCAAAGATAGTTCCTTTGTTTCCGGGCAGTTTACTGACAGTGAGGGAAAATTCAACATTGAAAACCTACCGTTTGCGCCCCTCTTGTTACAAGCTACTTTTGCCGGGTATGATACCTTGTGGATTAATCAAATTATACCAACAAAGGAGCTTCGAGTGGTGAATCTTGGTGAATCCAACCTTACGGTTAATAACCAGCGCATCGTTGATGAGATCATAGTTCAAGGAAAACAAGACATCCTCCGAAGCGGTATCGATAAAAAGGTGTATAATGTTGCTCAAGATTTGACCTTGCGTGGAGGCACAGCGAATGATGTGTTAAAGAATTTGCCTTCTATTGATTTGGATCAAGACGGTAGGATTTTATTGCGCGGTGAAGGTTCGGTGAATATTTTGATTGATGGTAAACCAAGTTCACTCACCGGTTCAAATGGTAAAACCTTGTTGGATGCCTTGCCTGCTGGTTCGATTGAACGGATTGAAATTGTAACCAATCCTTCTGCTAAATATGATCCAGATGGAAGTTCCGGGATAATTAACATCGTACTTAAAAAGAATAAGCTTAAAGGCTTCAATGGACTTATCACAGCAAATCTTGGAAGTGGAAATCTAAACGGAGGTAACGTAGCCGATGAAAGTGTTTCTTTAAGTTACCGTAACGCGTCCTTTAATGCGTTTGCTTCATATAATGGGCGCTATTTGGATGGCTACCGAAACAATTATTTGTATAGTCGTCAAACCTTAGCAAATGATTCTGTAGTCGTACTAGATCAGAACAGACTCGGAACCGATTTAAACGCTGGACATACCGCCAGGATGGGGTTTGATTGGACAATGAAACATAACCGAAGTATTGCATTTTCCTCAACGGCATCTATGGGACAGCGAGATCGGACGGGAGATTTATGGAATACCAGATATAGTGAAGATGCCCTTGGATCTTTGTACGCCACCAGTTTATGGCAACGTGTTTCTTATGACCCAAGTAATCAAAAGAACATCGATTTTAATTTGAACTTCAGACAGAATTTTAAAAGCAACCGGGGTTATCTTACCGCAGATGCAACGCACTCGATTGGAACCGATGCCATAAAGGGTTTTTATGATCAGTATCAATATACCTTAGATACGGTTTTGTTATCGATGGTTGCTCCCCTCAGGCAAAGACTTTCAAATCAAGAATCTTCGCGTGTTTCAACCCTCCAAGCCGACGGGGTATATCTATGGCCTGACCAATCAATTCGGACAGAATTTGGTGCTAAAGGCATAGTGCGGCATCAAGTGGTGGATACCTATTCTGAAACTATGGATTCCGTTTCAAATCTATTTCAAGAGGATACCCTTTCTAATTTCTTGTACAACTACGACGAACAAATTTTTAGCGTGTATGGAATCGTAGCCCATCAATACAAGAAATTTAAATACCAAGCAGGCGTTAGGTTAGAACAGGCTTATCAAATTCCCAACCTGCTATCAGATACCCTGCGGATTGTAAATAATTATTTCAATTTTTTCCCTTCGGCTCACATTCGCTACACCATCAAACAGGGTAGTGAATTAGGATTAAGCTATAGCCGCAGAATTACCCGTGCATCCAGTTCTGACTTAAATCCGTTTACTTCGTATGCCGACCCCTTGAATTTACAGCGAGGGAATCCATATTTGCAACCGGAGTTTATAGATTCATACGATTTTAGTTACAGCAGAGAGGCTAAAAAGGTGAATTTCTCAGCCAGCGTTTTTTATCGTCGAACTACGGATATGATTTCACGGTTTAGACAATTCAGTGAAAACAATGCTTCGGTGCAGACCTTTATCAATTTAAATACTTCGCACAGCGTGGGAACCGAATTCGTTGTTAGTTACAAACCAACCACCTGGTTTCGTTCAACCTTATCATCCAATGTGAATTTCATAAAGTATATTACGGATGTATCAAGTTGGAATCGTTCCGGGTTTAATGGGAATGTTAAATTGAATTCTTCGGTTGATTTTTGGAAAAAAACAGCGACCGTTCAGCTTAATGTGAATTATATTGCACCGCGTGTGACCATTCTAGGAACAGCACAACGTAGGGGAGCGATTGATGTGGCCTTTGATAAGCGCTTGGGTGATCATTGGACCCTTGGGTGTAAGGTTACGGATGTGCTTAATCGACAAGGGTTTTACGCCTATTTACGTCAGCCTACCATTAGTCAAGACATCGAATTCAAATGGTTAACTCGCAGGTTTTATATTAATGTGACGTATAAATTTGGTAAACTTGAAATGACAAAACCAAAGTCAGGACAAGATGCTGGTCCATCAGATATGTAAGGGTATGAGTAAAAAAAATAATAATCGCGTGAATGTGGTTTATTCCACAAATCCCAATTTTAATTACCAAGAAGCTTCAGATGAGCAAGTAGATACCTTAGCTCCGCCGCAACAGCGCTTATATGTTTCTATTGATCGAAAACAACGCGCCGGTAAGGAAGTTACCTTGGTGGAAGGTTTTGTGGGTTCGGATGAGGATTTAAAAGAACTCGGGAAATTGCTGAAGTCAAAGTGTGGGGTAGGAGGTTCTGCTAAAGATGGTGAAATCCTTATTCAAGGAAAGTTAAAGCAGAAAGTATACGACCTTCTCATAGCTGCTGGATACTCTCAAACAAAACAGAAAGGCGGCAACTAAAAAAAGGCCCGAAGGCCTTTTTAAAGAATTAAACGAAAGGTGTTGATTTATAACTTCGTCACCTTCAGGTTTCTAGTCGAATTTCCAGTGTTTAATGATAAGATGTATTGACCGTGCACTAATGAATAAAGTGAAATTGCTTCCGTAGCATTTCCTTTTCCTTGAAGCACTGCTCTTCCATTTAAATCATACACTGTGTAATTAAATGCTTCACTAGCTTCTATGGTTACTACATCCGTTGTTGGATTCGGGAATACCTTGAATAAATCAGAAGCCTCATCAATTCCTTCAACCCAAACATTTACATTATACGTAGTGTTTGTAATAATTGGTGCATTCCAGTCAAAATAGATGTAGGCAGTATTTGTGATTTCACTCATATTTTCATTTCCTGCATTTTCTCTAATTCGATAGGTAAATTGTCCGTGGCTTAAGGGTTCATTCGAAGTTGAATCTGGCAACCAAATGCCATTGAATTCAAAATGTATGATTCCGTTACCCATGTTCACTAATTCTACGGCATGACTGCTGCTAACCAAGGTAAAGGTAGATAAGTCTAACTCCGAGTCCAACGTATCTACTACGACAACATTTTGTGCCGGTGCAGTTCCTGTGTTTTGGAAACGAATCGTATAGGTTAGAATATCGTCTACACCCGTTTCAATTTCTGTTGATCCAAACATGTTGCTGTTATAGATTTCAGGTCGGGCAACGTTTTTATCATTTGGATCATAACTGTTTCCTAGGATTTGTAATAAATTACCGTTGTTGTTCTGAGGATTACAATCTTGGATGTTTCCAGTAGGTGCAATTGTACTGGTGAAGTAGTGGTTCGCCCCGTTAATTAGTCCACCAGGAATTGAAAATAATATAAGATCATTGGTAGAGAAACTGCTTAACGCGCTATTTAAATTCCAAGTAATGGTATTTCCAGCAATACTGTACCCTGGGGTATTAATTGATGCCGTATTAACAGTTACCCCAGCAGGAAAGGTTAATGTAAGTGTAAATGGTCCAGGTGAAGAGGGTCCGTAATTACCCCAATTCAAGCGGATGTGCGCTGTGGTGTTTTGGTAATACCCAATCCACGGGGTAACTGTTGTCCAAAGATCAGCACAAGCGTTTCCTCCGTTTCCTCCGCAATTCACTGGCAACATTCCTGCCGCTTGGTTCACGATGAGTGTAACGAAATTGAAATTAACACTGTACCCTAGATAATTCAAATAATTCGATGGGATAGAAGCAAGAACATACTGCCCATTTCCAAATTGACCACAAAACGAGAAATAACCTGTAGAGTCTGTGTACACAGTAACTGTATTTGCATTTGCTCCTTGAGCATTAGAGAGTACTACCGGTGCAAAAGCCATCGGGAGTTCATTGTTATCCATGATGCCGTTGTTGTTCGCATCACAGAACACATAACCCGTATAACAATTCGGATTCCCCGGGTTTTGACCACACTGAACAGGAAAGGATGCCGTGGAAGGAGCTGCACCCGCATTGCATGCCGTATTAAATACGGTATCCATTAAATTTGATGCACTGTATCCATGCTGTACTAACCAGTTGTTATTTAGCGATACGGTCGCAATACCACCTATCAGACCCAAATAGTTCGTGCTGTAGTTCCCTTGTTGATTGGTGTAAACAATGGTAGAACCTGACCCGTAATTGATAGTAATCGGTGCATTGATTATAGCAATATCACCTGCGTTAAACTGTCCGTTATTGTCTTGATCACAGTATACTTGTCCGCCAACACACATGGTCGCAGTTTGATTTCCGCCATTTCCGCAATTCAGGGTGATTATCATGGTTTGAGCGCCTGTGCCCGCAACTAAAGATGGTGGACCTTGTATGTTATCGATGGTGTAATTATTCGCTGCAAGCCACGCTGGATCTATGCTTAGGGTGTACAACCCCGGTTCGATCCCGGTAAATAAATAATAGTTGTTTTGCGTAATCCCCGTGTAGCTTTGACCAGAGCCAGTAATGACCAATGGGATTCCAGAATTGTTTAATGTCGAGTCTATCACGCCATCATTATTGCAATCCACTTGAATTAAAGAATATACAGGAAGTCCACATGAACCTAGGTTTAGAACAACCGTGTCCACAGCGCTCGTTTGATTAGCCCAATTAATTACATTCGTGATTAGGGTATACGTTCCAGGACCTGGATAGGTGTGTGCTGGTGGAGGATTTAAATTAATGACCGTACCAGTGCTTGAAACACCGCCGTTGTAGGTGTTGCTTGTTCCGTCCCCCCAACTGATGCTGAATTGAAATTGAGAAGAAACAAAGTTGTTTCCGCTAAGGACGAAGGGAAGCGTATGAGTGGATTGTGCATTATTTGCTGCGGATTGCGCATAATAAGCAACCGTAACCGCAGTGTCGCATCGCGTAGTCACTGTATTTGGCATCAAGTTAAGTCCAGTGAGTGTGTATCCGGTTTGAGCATTGAGTTGAAATGCACACAAGGCAACAACTAAAAAGGGTAGAATTTTTTTCATGATATAAATTTAACAATTTTTTAGACGCCATAAGCTAAGCATAAGTTGCTTGCCAAAAGAGAGCCCACTTATTTTTAGTATTTTCGCTTAAAATCACCAATGGATCGTTCGAAATTAGTGGAGTTTGGAAACTTAGAGTTACTTGCAAAACAAGTGGTAGAGGGATTCATTACGGGGATGCACAAAAGTCCCTTGCACGGGTTTTCCGTAGAATTTGCGGAGCACCGTATTTACAATCAAGGAGAATCTACAAGACATATTGATTGGAAACTTTATGGTCGAACCGATCGCTTGTACACAAAAAAGTATGAGGAGGAAACGAATTTGCGTTGTCAAATGGTGATCGATTGTTCTCCGTCAATGTATTTTCCATCAGACAAACGTGAGAACAAATTAACCTTCGCAATTTATGCGGCGGTGAGTTTAATGGAATTGTTAAAACGTCAACGAGATGCCTATGGAATCAGTTTGTTCCATGAGTCATTACTGCTTCATACCGCAGCTAAGTCTTCACCGATGCATCAGCGGTTTGTTTATGCTGAATTAGAAAAATTCTTTGCAGCTTATACTCCGACTAAAGCGTCAGATACACACATTGCAAAAGCGCTGAATGAGGTTGCGCAAAGCATACCGAAGCGTGGGATGGTTATGGTTTTTACAGATTTGTGGTCCTCTGGTGAAAATGAAGAGGATTTCATGAATGCCTTGAGTCATTTGAAACATGAACGTCACGAGGTAGTCGTTTTTCACTTATACAGCCGAACGATTGAGCAGGATTTTACACTCGAAAATAGGCCATATATTTTGGTTGATATGGAAACAGGTGAAGAATTGCGCATGTTGCCCAATGAATTTAAAAGCCAATACATTGCTCGATATGAAAAAGGACTCAGTGCATTAAAATTAAAATGTGGTGATTTGGCTGTCGATTTTGTTCCGTTGGCAATTGAAGATGGATACAATGAGGTGCTTACGAGATATTTGTTGAAAAGGCAATCTATGTTATGATATTCGCCGCTTACCTTTTGTTACCTTTGTGTCATTATGCGTGTTGAAGAAATTATTGCCCCAGTAGAAAAAGAACTCGCGGAGTTTGAGCAGTTTTTTTCGTCAACCATGAAATCTGATGTTCCTTTGCTTGATAAAGTGACGCATTATCTTGTCAAGCGGAAAGGGAAACAGATTCGTCCCTTATTTGTGTTTTTATCTTGCAAAATGTTTAGTGAAACAAATGCTAAATCGTTTGACGCGGCTGCCTTGGTTGAATTGCTACATACTGCAACCTTGGTGCATGATGATGTCGTGGATGATGCCAATGAGCGTCGGGGATATTTTTCTGTTAATGCCCTTTGGAAGAATAAAATTGCAGTATTGGTTGGCGATTACATGTTATCTAGAATTTTACTTTTATCCATTGAAAAACAAAACACGGATTTACTAGCAATCATTGCCCGGTCGGTTCGTGAGATGTCTGAAGGTGAATTGCTTCAAATCGAAAAAGCTAGAAAACTTGACATCACGGAGGATGTTTATTTTGAGGTGATTCGTAAGAAAACCGCATCCTTGATTGCCACATGTTGTGAAGCAGGATATCTTGCTTCGGGTGGGACAGCCCACCGTGAGGAGATGCGCCTTTTTGGAGAAAAAGTGGGCTTAGCCTTCCAGCTAAAGGATGATATTTTTGATTTTGGTAGCGCGGCAGATATTGGAAAACCTACGGGGAATGACATTCGAGAACAAAAGATGACGCTCCCAATCATTTACACACTGAATAATGCGCCTGCATCCGAAGCTACTGAATTAAGAAACATCATCAAAAATCATAACGATAGTGAACCACATATCCGAAAAGCAATTGATTTAGTGAAGCGAAATAAGGGAATTGAATACGCGGAGCAACGGATGCGTTCCTTGGGGAATGAGGCTAAATCCTTACTCGATGAGTTTCCTAACAATGAAGCTAAAATGGCCTTGCTTGGCCTTGTTGAATATACTATGAATCGAACAAAATGAGAATAATTATCCCTTTATTTATTGCCTTAGTTTTGGCTTCTTGCACGACAAAGAAGGCAACGAAAAAACAAGTTAAATCTGAGAATTTAATTGAGGTTAAACACGGTGTATACTCCGAATGGTATCCTGGTAAAAAACAGTTGAAATTTCATGGTTCCATTGATAAAAAAGGGAATCGAGACGGGAAATGGGTGTTTTATTCTGAAAATGGGAATGAGCAATCAATCACTGTATATAACCACGGGATGCGCGAAGGATTTAGTTTGGTGAAATATCCGAACGGAGCCATGCATTACCGTGGAGAATACCGCAATGATCAAATGGTGGGTGTTTGGACTACCTACGATGAAAAAGGAAAAGTAATTAGCGAAAAAGACTACGGCTTCCCGGATGAGTAGAATTCCAGAACATATTGTAGATCAAATTATTCAAACGGCCCGAATTGAGGAGGTTATTGGTGAATTTGTGCAATTGAAACGCGCAGGAAGCAATCTTAAAGGATTAAGTCCATTTACATCCGAAAAAACTCCGTCTTTTGTCGTCTCTCCAGCCAAGCAAATTTATAAGTGTTTTTCAACCAGTAAAGGAGGGAACGTTGTGAGTTTCTTGATGGAGAAGGAACATTTTTCATATCCAGAAGCGCTTCGATGGTTAGCTGATAAGTATAATATTGAACTTCCGAAAGAGGAAGAGCTTTCCGCTGAACAATTAGCCGCCGCCAATGAAAAGGATAGTTTATTTATTATCAATGAATTTGCGAAGAATCATTTTATGGAAACGCTCCATGAAACCGATGAAGGTAAGAGTATCGGCTTATCTTATTTTATTGAACGTGGATTTCATGCCGACATCATTACTAAATTTCAATTAGGCTATTGCAAGAACACAGGAACGGATTTAACCAAAGCAGCTATAAATAAAGGATTCAAATTTGAATACTTGGATAAGGTGGGCTTAAGTAAAGAAAAGGACGGTCGCCAATTTGATTTTTTCAAAGGAAGGGTAATCTTTCCAATTCATAGCATTTCCGGTCGTGTACTCGGTTTTGGTGGACGAACCTTGTTGTCTGATAAAAAAGTTGCCAAGTATTTTAATTCGCCAGAAAGCCCAGTTTACAATAAAAGTGAAATTCTCTATGGACTATATTTTGCCAAGGGTGAAATCGTTAAAAAGGATGAATGTTTGCTTTGCGAAGGATATACGGATGTCATTAGTATGCACCAAGCGGGCATTCAGCATGCGGTTTCAAGCTCTGGAACTTCCTTAACTAGGGAGCAAATTCGGCTCGTTTCGCGATACACTAAAAACATTACGATACTTTACGATGGAGATGCCGCAGGAATAAAAGCGTCGTTCCGGGGAATAGATTTGATTCTAGAAGAAGGGCTTAATGTTAAGGTGGTGTTATTCCCAGAAGGGGAGGACCCGGATTCCTTCGCCAAAAAAAGCACCACGGATGAATTAAACGAGTTCTTAGAATCTCATCGACAAGATTTCATTTCATTTAAGGCAGGCTTATTACTGAAGGGTACGGAAAATGATCCGCTACAGAAAGCAAAGTTGATTAAAGATATTGTGTATTCAATTTCGTTGATCCCCGATTCAATTACTCGAACCATTTTTGCCAAGCAAATCGCTTCTTCGTATCAGTTGACCGAGGAAATGATTATACAGGAGGTTACAAAACATCGTGCGGGTAAATTTGCTGAGGAGGTAGATGAACCTTGGGTTAAAGATGCGATTATTTCAAAACCTATTTCTCCAAAGGTTAATATTCAAGAAGTTCCCCAGGATGAGGCTTTGGTGGAAAAAGAACTTATTCGCTTGATGCTTAAGTTTGGAAATAAAGAGGTGTTGTTAGATCCAAACGGAGATAAAATTCCTGTTAGCGTAAATGAACTGGTTATTCAAGAATTAAATTCAGACGACCTAAGTTTCAAACATTCCGTGTGTTATGATATTTTTGGTGAAATCGCTGACGGTGTTGCTGAAGGTATTTTGTACACCTATAAGTATTTTTTGAAATCAAGTAAGCCTGAAATTTTACAGTTAACCACACAATTAATAGGTTTTGAAGATGAATTAAGTCCAAAATGGGCTTCTCAGTATAGGATTTATACTAAACAAGAGGATAGCGATTTGTTAGGTACGGTTCTTTATGCTATTTACAATTTCAAGCAATATAAGATAACCGAGCACATTAAAAGTTTGCGCATTCAAATGGCATCCGAAACGCTGAGTGAACAAGAACAATTAGAGCTTCTTGCCGAACAAATGGCATATGAAAAAATTAAACAAACGTTCTCAGAAAAATTGGGAAGAATTATTATAAAATGATGTTAAGTACCACCTTATTCAAAATCGGCCCATTCAATATTTGTATTTGGAATTTAGTGTTTCTCTCCATTATATTCTTAACTGCATTCGTACTTCGTCGACTCCTTTCAAGATTTCTCAAAAAACAACTTAAAAGTAATAACATTCACCTCGAAGGAAGAAGAGAAACCTATTTTAAGTTATTTACTCAAAGTGTGTATTTAATTGCCTTGTACTTTGCTGTATTAAGTTTTAGATTCAATAATCGTGACATTACGTTTGAGGAGTTCATTAAATATAATTTAGTAAGCATTGGGTCTTTAAAAATTTCACTCTACAACGTAATTCTAGTGGCTGTAATTTTCTTGTCCGCTAAAATCATATCCAGTGTTTACAAGCTGTATATTGGAAAAAAACATCGAGCTAAAGTAGCCTATGATCCCGGTGTGGAATATGTTTACGTACAAATCGCAAGGTATATAATCTATACCCTTGCTGTGCTTTTATCTTTTAATGTGATCGGTTTGAACATTTCGTTAATCTTAACGGGTTCTGTTGGACTTTTGGTCGGTATTGGATTGGGCTTGCAGGATGTTTTTAAAGATACGATTGCAGGTATTGTTTTACTCTTAGAGGGTAATATTAAAGTGGGGGATATTGTGGAAATTGATGCTAAGTCTCAAACGAATTCCCATAAAGGGGCATATAATTTTGTGGCACGTATCATTAAAATCAGTTTCAGAACAACCCAAATTCAAACGAAAGAAGGGAATGTACTCATCATTCCAAATACACATTTAACACAACAACAAGTAGAAAATTGGAGCCATAGCTCGTCTTTTTCTATGTTCACCATTCACGCCTTGATAGAATATGGTAGCAATACCGTATTGGCAACAGAATTATTGAAAACCGCGGCACTTGGACATCCAATTGTAAGTAGGGAAGAACCAGTAATTGTTCGAATGTCGAATTTTTCCGAAAATGGCATCGAAATGGAACTTATTTTCTGGGCAGAAAATAGTTGGGATATAGGAAATTATAAGTCTGAAATCCGCTTTGAAATCGACCGACTCTTTAGAGAAAATCAGGTGCATTTTGCATACCCTACCCGCACCATAATCAATAAAGCTTAGCCTAAACAGCGCTTGTACAGGTGAATCGTGTTTTCTATTCCGTAATAAAGTGCATCTGAGATTAACGCATGTCCAATCGAAACCTCGTCTAATCTTGGCATGTGCTGCTTAAAGAATCTCAAATTCTCTAGGCTTAAATCATGACCGGCATTAATTTCTAGTCCGCATTCCACTGCAAAAGCACAGGCATCAACATAGGGTTTTATGCAGTCCGGATTGGAAGAGAATTGCTCCGCATACGGTCCCGTGTAGAATTCTATTCGATCGGCGCCTAGTTTAGCTGCTAGCTCAATTTGCTCATGATTTGTTTCCATAAATAGAGAACATCGAATTCCCAAGCGTTTAATTTCATCAATCCATCGTGCCAGGGCCGTTTCATTTGCTTTGACATCCCAACCCGCGTTTGAGGTAAGTACCGTTGGACTATCAGGCACTAAGGTTGCTTGTGCTGGTTTGGTTTTTTTTAATAATTCGAAATATCGTGCATCGGGGTATCCCTCGATGTTAAATTCAGTGGTGATAATCTCAGAAATTTCTAAGGTGTCTTTGTACGTGATGTGACGTTCGTCTGGTCGGGGATGTACCGTGATGCCATCCGCGCCAAAGGTCTGACAATCAATGGCAAATTGAACTACATTAGGGGTTTGACCCCCTCGGGCATTTCGGATTGTCGCTATTTTATTAATGTTTACGCTGAGTTTCGTCACGTGATTTTTGTTCAAAATTACAAACTCTATACGGAATTCCATACCTTAGCATCCGGTTATGCGTGCGCTAGAAATCCTTTCTGAAGAAATTCCTCCCTTATTGCATACAGATTCGGGTGAAAAAGTCATGCTTTGGATGGATGAATTCAAGGTTAGTCACCTCCCTGTATTGAAAAATGGAAATTTTGTTGGCGTAGTATCTGAATCTGCGGTTCTTGACCACTTAAATCTTGAATCGGATCTTGATCATTTGTTTGACCACTTACCGCGACCTTTTGTCAATCAAAATGCGCATTTGTACGACATTCTACTTAAAATGTCTTCTGAAAAACTCTCGGTACTTCCGGTGTTAAACGATAATGAAGAATATTTGGGATGCATTTCTGTTTACGGCATCATGTCGGTGCTCTCGGATTTTGGAAGCTTGAAAGAACATGGTGGAATCTTGGTGCTTGAAATGAATCAGTCAGATTATAGCTTAGCACAAATTGCACAGATCGTTGAAAGTAACAACGCGAAAATTTTAAGCTCTTACATTACTTCGAACGAAGAATCTACCAATACTGAAGTTACCTTAAAAATAAACACCTCTAATTTATCGTCCATCATTCGAACCTTCGAACGGTATGACTATCAGGTTAAAGCCGCATTTCAAGATAAGGATGCGGAGGAGGATTTGCGCAATCGATTCGATGCCCTCATGAACTTTATGAAATTCTAAATGAAACATGTAGCGATTTTTGGGATGAAATTTACACGGCAAAGCTTGGACTATGTTCATCAAGTACATGCCGAATGTCAAAAACGGGGTTGGAATGTAGTTATGGAGCATGATATGCTAAATCACCTGAAATCTAAGTATGATTTTTCTTTGCCCTGCACAACCTATGTTACCGATCAAGATTTTAAAAAAGGAATCGACTATATGATTTGTCTTGGGGGGGATGGTTCATTCCTTCGCGCTGTGCGCTTTGTTCGTGATTCCGGCGTTCCGATTCTTGGGATTAATACGGGAAGGTTAGGGTTCTTATCCAATATTTCTAAAGAAGCCATTGGTGAAACGTTTCAATTGTTGGAGGACAAAAAATACGAATTTCAGAAACGATCCTTAATCCGGGTTAGAACCCAAGATGAGTTATTTGGTTTAGAGAACTTCGCCTTAAATGAATTGACGATTTCAAAAAAAGATACTTCTTCCATGATTACTGTGCATGCAAAATTGGACGGTAAATACCTGAATTCCTATTGGGCGGATGGGTTAATTGTTTCTACCCCAACAGGTTCTACCGGTTACAACCTGAGTTGCGGTGGTCCGATAATCACACCGGGATGTCAAGTACACATCATTACTCCGATCGCGGCACATAATTTAAATGTACGGCCAGTGGTAGTTCCAGACCATATGCCGATTGATTTAACCCTAGAGAGTCGCGACCGAACATGCTTGGTGAGTTTAGATGGCGTCACAAAAAATATTAAACAAGGGGAAGAAATCCGCGTAACCAAGGCAGAGTTTCTAATTAATGTGATTAAATTTGAACATACGAATTTCTTAGATACCATTCGTAATAAAATGTATTGGGGAATTGATAATCGAAATTAACTTATGAAAAAAATGATTGTTTTAACAGGTGCCGTCCTGTTCGCTTTTAGTGCCCTTGCGCAAAAGAAAGCAAAGAAAGTAGTATTGAAAAATGAAATTGATTCCGTGTCATACTTGATGGGAGTTAACATCGGAAACAGCCTAGGCAAAGAAATGAGCGAGGCTAATTTTGAGTTAATTATTCAAGGATTTAGAGATGCAGTCGCAAAAGGACGGTTGGTCTGTCAAGACAGTACGGACATGGTATTATCGATGTATTTCCAAGAAAAAGCCATGATGAAACAAGCGGAGGAAGACAAGAAAAGCGAAGTGTACAAAGTGGCCGGCGAAAAGTTTCTTGCTGATAACGGTAAAAAACAAGGCATAGTTACCACCGCAAGTGGTTTGCAATATCAAGTGATTAAAGAGGGAGATGGAGCACATCCAACCGCAGAATCTACCGTTAAGGTGCATTATCACGGTACTACGATTGAAGGCATAGTATTTGATAGTTCGGTGGAACGAGGGGAACCGATTGAGTTTCCTTTGAATCAAGTAATTCCAGGATGGACAGAGGGTGTTCAGTTAATGTCGAAAGGAGCGAAGTATAAGTTTTTCATTCCTCAAGAATTAGCCTACGGATCTTCTTCTCCAACACCCGTTATTACTCCGTATTCTTGTTTAGTTTTTGAAGTTGAATTATTAAGTTTTGAATAATATGAATCGATTAATTTTAGCTGCTTTTTTAGCACTGACCTTATTTGCACAAGCGCAAGCACCTAAATTGGCTGATGGACTTTATGTGAAGTTTAATACCTCAAAAGGAGATATCATCTGTCAATTGTACTATGAAAAAGTTCCAATGACCGTTGGTAATTTTGTTGGATTAGCCGAAGGTAAGTTAAGCGTTGATACCACCAAAGTAACGAAACCATATTACAATGGCTTGAAGTTTCATCGCGTAATCGCTGATTTCATGATTCAAGGTGGGGATCCACAGGGTAATGGAATGGGCGGACCGGGATATAAATTTTTCGATGAAATTGATACCTCATTAAAACACTTTACACCAGGAATTCTTTCCATGGCTAATTCCGGACCCAATACCAACGGAAGTCAGTTTTTCATTACCCACAAAGCAACACCGTGGTTAGATGGAAAACATACCGTATTCGGTAAAGTGGTTCAAGGTCAGGATGTGGTGAATGCCATTGCGCAAAATGATGTGATGAATTCAGTAACCATCATGCGCGTTGGAAAAGCTGCTCAAGCGTTTAATGGCCAAACTGCGTTCGACGGGAAGTATTTGAAATTAAAAGAAGCCGAAAAAGCAAAACAAGCAGTTTACGCTAAAATCGCTTCCATGACTGATATTGAATACAACGCAGACTTTAAAAAACGTGTTTCTGCCCAAGACATCAGTGAAGGCCTTACACAAACTGCCAGTGGCTTGATCTATGTGATTCAAACGCCGGGTGAGGCATATAAAGCAGAAATGGGCTCAAAAATGTCCCTACATTATAAAGGTACCTTCTTTGCTACAGGCGAGAAATTTGATGCATCTTACGACCGTAATGTGCCTATGGATTTCAATTATCAAGTTCAACGGATGATTCCTGGATTTGAAGAAGGGTTAAAGCTGATAGGTAAAGGAGGAAAAGCCAAATTGTACATTCCGTATCGTTTAGCATACGGCGCACAAGGGAATCCAAGAATTCCTGCATACGCTGACCTCGTGTTTGAAATTGAAATGGTAAACCTAGAGGCACCGCAAAAAACACCCGTAATCGAAGAACATCACGACCATGATGGACACGATCATAAGCACTAATTAAGTAAAGTAACTTTTATAAGAATAAGCATCCTTCGGTTGAGGGGTGCTTTTTTTTACTGATAAGCTGAACTGAACGATAGCGTGGGCGTTGTACTAACGTGTATAAACATAGTACAAAATATTCGCACCCATCTTTAAGGCTTGCTGACGTTTATCGTCGGGATCGTTGTGTACCCGTTGGTCTTCCCAACCATCACTCAAATCTGTTTCATAGGTGTACAACAGGACCAAACGTTCTTCATGAAAGATTCCAAAGGCCTGTGGACGTTTACCGTCATGTTCATGAATTTTCGGCAATCCGTTCAGTTTGTATTTTACAGAGAAAATTTCATGAGTTGAAGGAAGCTCTTGCAAATCATGTTCTGGGAATATCTTCTTGATTTCGGTTCGTACATATTCATCCATGCCATAGTTGTCGTCAATATGTAAAAAACCTCCGCCCAAAAGATAAGTCCTTAAGTTAGAAACTTCAGCACGTGAAAATACTACGTTTCCGTGTCCTGTCATGTGCACAAACGGATACAAGAAAATGTCTTTGCTTCCCGCATCTACATATGGAACCTCTTTTGCGATTTGTGTTCCAATATTCTGATTACAAAATTGAACCAGATTCGGCAGGGCGGTAGGGTTCGCATAATAATCTCCCCCTCCGTTGTATTTTAATACCGCTAACTTATAACTGCTTTGTGTTTGACCAAGCAATAAATAACTTATCAGAATTAGGGAAAATGTAATGGTTGTCCTCATGGCTACAACAAAAATAGGATTTTCCTGAAAGGGTAACATCGCTATTAACATTTTTAATGGAATTGTGTAAAAATTACCTTGCATGAAATGATTCGTCGTGCCTGTTTTTAAGCTAATTTTGTCCACAATTTATACAGTCGCAAGCTTAAATTGTAAACATGCCAAAAGACACCTCCATTTCATCTGTTTTAATTATCGGTTCTGGTCCAATTGTGATTGGGCAGGCCTGTGAATTTGATTACTCTGGATCTCAAGCCGCTCGCTCACTGCGGGAGGAAGGAATTGAGGTAACCCTCATAAATTCTAACCCGGCAACCATCATGACCGATAAGGTTGTTGCGGATAACGTATACCTCTTACCCTTAGAAACTGAAAGTATCGTTGAAATACTATCAAAGCATAAAATAGATGCAGTACTTCCGACCATGGGGGGCCAAACAGCCTTGAATTTGTGTATCGCATGCGACGAACTCGGAATTTGGGAGCAGCATGGGGTGAGAATTATTGGAGTGGATATTAAAGCCATAGAAATTACAGAAAACCGAGAGGCTTTTCGTGATTTAATGACCGAGATTGGTGTGCCCATGGCGCCACAAAAAACTGCAAAATCTTTTCTTGAAGGGAAAGAGATTGCCCAAGAATTTGGGTTTCCTTTGTGTATTCGTCCGAGTTATACCTTGGGTGGCTCAGGGGCTTCGATCTTATATAAACCAGACCAATTTGATAACCTCTTGGAGCGTGGGCTGGAATTATCGCCAATTCACGAAGTAATGATCGATAAAGCCTTAATTGGGTGGAAGGAATATGAGCTAGAATTACTAAGAGATGCCAACGATAATGTGGTGATTATATGTTCTATCGAGAATTTTGATCCCATGGGAATCCATACGGGTGACTCAATTACCGTGGCTCCCGCAATGACCTTATCAGATACAACGTTTCAGAGAATGCGCGACATGGCCATTAAAATGATGCGATCTATTGGCAATTTCGCCGGGGGATGTAACGTGCAGTTTGCCGTATCTCCGGATGAAAAGGAAGATATTATTGCCATTGAAATAAATCCAAGAGTTTCGCGCTCTTCGGCCTTGGCTTCTAAAGCTACGGGGTATCCGATTGCTAAAATTGCTTCTAAACTGGCGATTGGGTATCATTTGGATGAACTTCAAAATCAAATCACCAAGACAACTTCTGCCTTGTTTGAACCAACCTTAGACTATGTAATCGTAAAAATCCCGCGTTGGAACTTTAATAAATTCCCGGGAACTAACCGTGAATTAGGCCTTCAAATGAAGTCGGTAGGTGAGGTAATGGGCATTGGACGCTCGTTTCAAGAAGCACTGCAAAAGGCCTGTCAATCCTTAGAGATCAATAGAAATGGCCTAGGAGCAGACGGTAAGGAATTGACCAATCAGAATGAAATATTGAATAGTTTGGAAAAACCAAGCTGGAACCGCTTGTTTCATATTTACGATGCCATTAAATTGGGGATTCCTTTTAAAACCATTGTCGAGAAAACAAAAATTGATATATGGTTCTTGAGACAAATTGAAGACCTTATCAAATTGGAGCGCAAAATTGAACGGAACTCCATTGAAAATATTCCAGCAGATTTATTGTTCGAAGCCAAGCAAAAAGGGTATGCGGATCGCCAAGTAGCGCATTTGTTGCGTTGTCTTGAATCTGAGGTATATGCTAAACGTACGGAACTAGGAATTCAACGCGTGTATAAATTAGTTGACACCTGCGCCGCAGAATTCGAAGCACAAACCCCATACTATTATTCAACCTTTGAGTTTGAAAATGAAAGCGTGGTCAGTGATCGCAAAAAAGTGGTGGTTTTAGGCTCAGGTCCTAACCGTATTGGACAAGGTATTGAATTCGATTATTCCTGCGTTCATGGCGTATTGGCAGCACGTGAATGTGGGTATGAAACGATTATGATTAACTGTAATCCGGAGACCGTTTCTACCGATTTTGATACCGCGGATAAACTATATTTTGAACCGGTATTCTGGGAGCATATTTATGATATCATTCAGCATGAAAAACCTGAAGGGGTAATCGTGCAGTTAGGTGGACAAACGGCGCTTAAATTAGCAGAGAAATTACAGCGATATGGAGTTAAAATTTTAGGAACTAGCTTTGATGCCTTGGATTTAGCAGAGGATAGGGGGCGGTTCTCGAAATTATTAGAACAACATAATATCCCGTTTCCTCAATATGGTGTGGTAGAAAGTGCAGAACAGGCGCTTGAGTTAGCTGATGAATTAGGATTTCCGTTGTTGGTTCGTCCGAGTTACGTGTTGGGTGGACAGAAAATGAAAATTGTAATTAACAAAGAAGAGCTTGAACACCACGTCGTTGATATAATCAATGAGATGGGAAGTAATCAGATTTTGTTAGACCATTTCTTAGGTGGTGCGATTGAAGCAGAAGCAGATGCGATTTGCGATGGAGAAGATGTGTATATCATTGGAATCATGCAACACATTGAGCCTGCGGGGATTCACTCCGGAGATTCCTATGCGGTGTTGCCTCCGTATAATTTAGGTGATTTTGTGATGACACAAATTGAAGACATCACACGGAAAATAGCCGTGGAATTACGTACGGTTGGGTTGATTAATATTCAATTTGCCATCAAAGACGATAAGGTCTATGTGATTGAAGCCAATCCGCGCGCTTCGAGAACGGTTCCGTTTATTGCTAAAGCATATGACGAGCCTTATGTAAACTACGCAACGAAGGTCATGCTCGGAGAGAAGAAAGTAAAGGATTTCACCTTCAATCCACGCAAGGAGGGGTATGCGATTAAAATTCCAGTATTCTCCTATGAGAAATTCCCCGATGTGAAGAAAGAACTTGGACCTGAAATGAAATCTACTGGTGAAGCAATTCGGTTTATAAAAGACTTGAAAGATCCGTTCTTTACTAAGGTGTATTCCAAGCGGAATATGCACCTTTCCAGATAGCATGGGGATTGTAAAGAAAGATGCTTTACGAACAACGCTAATCTCTTACTCAGGATTGGTTCTCGGGTATATCAACAAAGCCTTTCTGTTTATTATATTTCTAACGACAGTTGAAATTGGGTTGGTTAACCTATTGACAACCACCGGATTATTGTTTGCTCAATTGAGTAATCTCGGGAGCATCTATGTCACGTGGCGTTTTTTTCCATTTTTTCGAAACGAAGCAAAAAAGCACTATGGGTTTTTGTTGTTTAATGTGCTTATCGTGTGCTTTGGAATCTTGCTTTGCACCGTATTGTTCTGGCTGTTTAAAGTTGAAATCGGCGCATATTTCCAGGATAAATCGCCCTTATTTAATCGCTATGCCTGGTGGGTAATTCCGGTTGGTGTTGGCAATGTGCTGTTTATGCTATTTGAGAACCATATGCGTGGTATGTTTAAGAATATTCTACCGGTTTTTTTACAGGACATAGGGCTTCGAGTTGTAACAACGATACTGCTTGTAGTATATGCGTTAAATTACATTTCGTTTGAGGTATTTTTAACGGTGCTCATGGTGAGCAACATGTTGCCTGCGTTAGTTTTAATGGGATATTTAATTTATCACCAAGAATTACATTATTCGTTAAAACACATTACCATTCCTAAACGATTTCGAAAGATTATTCTTTCTTTCAGCCTCTTTTCCTATGTGAACACCTTAGCCACTATGGTTGTGGTGACCATGGATGCAGTGATGATCGGTGGTATGATTGGGCTTGCCGCTACCGGGATTTATACCACCATGGTACAAGTGACGAGCGCTATGTTAATTCCCTTTCGTGCCATGACGCGTGTAAGCTCACCCATTGTGGCTAAACTTTGGAAAGAAAAAAACATGAAGGGGCTTCAAGAAATCTATCAAAAGTCAAGCGGCGCAGGGTTATTTATTGGTTTATTGTCCTTTTTGGGCTTATGGTTGCCGGTTCATGAGTTGTTTTCCTTCTTGAAACCAGAATTCAATGCGGGCATCCCTGTCTTGTTTTTCTTACTCTTGGGTAGGGTAGTGGATATGTATTGCGGACTCAACGGGATCATTTTTGCTACTTCACGTAAGTACAAGTACGATTTACTCTTTACGGTATTTCTATGTGCAGGAATCTATGCCCTGAATCGCTTATTAATTCCTAGGTATGGTATAGCTGGTGTAGGATTTGCTACCGGATTTATCTTTGTGTTTTACAATGTAGCCCGTTCCATCTATATTTATTGGGCTTACCGACTGAATCCATTTCATTGGGGTCATACAAAGCCTTTGATGGTTTTTTTGGGCGTGCTGGCAATTTATTACATAACAAGCTATTTTTTCCCTTTTTATTCCGAATCCACAACGATTTATAAGCTTTTGCGTATAGGCTGCATTGAAGCGTTAGTGCTTGGTGGATTTGTCTTACCGGTTCTACGCTTTAATTTGGAACCAGAGACTGCGGGATATGCACGTAGTTTTATTCAGACGATTAAGAAAAAGTATTTAAAGTTGTAATTTTATAAGGCATGAAAAAAGGAATTTATACCCTGATACTAGTAGTATTTACTTGGCTACAAGGTAGTTATACGGCACAGGATATGGAATTTGACGATTCTTTTGTCTTGGAATTGGGGCTACCGAATGGTTTTGTGAACGCCCCATTTAAAAACATCATGCAAGGAGTTGTATATGTTTCACCGATGTATCAATATACCTTGAGGTCGGGAATAATGTTTGGCGCGGGGGTGCATTATTCTTACTTTAACATCAATCAGTTTCGCATAAACCAGAAAATAAGCGGAGGAATGCACAACGCGGCAGCCTTTTTGAAATTTGGACATGAGAAATTTTGGACGCCAAGCTTGGCAACGGATATAGGGGTTAAGGTAGGGTTCGCACAAAGTGCCTTCGTTACGGATACGTTAAAGAGTATGGGAATCACCTATAATTCAAAGCAATCGGCATATATTGAACCGAATATAGGGATTTGTTTGGCGGCTGATGTGAACGCGTCGTTTCGCTTAACACTTGGATACGCATTTTATGGTTTTGGGTATAAACCTTGGGATATCGGTATTAATTCTGATTTAGGGTACTCCGCCAGTGAACTGAATAAGGTCTCCTCTTACCTGATTGTTGGATTCGGGTATTCACGCTATTTTAACGGTAAGAAAAGTACAAATTCGGGTTGGGACGAGGAGTAGGCTAGGCCGAAATTCTATTATTTCTGAACAATAACTTTAACCCCTTCGGTAACTTTATCACCAAATTCGCCTTTCAAGATGTAAGTACCGTTTGCTAAATGTGATAAGTCAACTTCTTCTCGGTTTCCAATGGCTTGTTCGTGTACCTGATTGCCTTGGAGGTCAAATACATGTAATATGCCTTGCTCCTGTCCCGCATTACTAATTTCAACTGTAACTTTGCCCGCGCTTGGATTGGGGAAAACCTTGGCTATATGAATCGAGGTTTTTGACGTTTTTCGGGCAAAATAAAATATAATGCCCCCAGTAACTAATAAGGCCATAATACCAATCCCCCCGTTTACTAGCATTTGATTTTGATTCTCTGCTTCTAATTTTTGTTGTTCAATTATTTGTGCTTCTTCCTGAGCTTTTTGCAAGGCCTCTGCTTGTTTTTTAGTGATATAAACCACGGCATTTGAGTCCAAGGTGAAGCGTTCCTCTTCACTCACCACCTTAGTGCCTTCATTGAGGAAGGAGATTTCAATGGACCGTTCGGTTGAATTGTTTTCTAAGTTTGGCGACTGGTAAACAATATCATAAAACGATTGGAGTTTTTCACTAATTTTTTCATAAATAAGCGATAAAGATTTGGCCGAATTCGCAAAGTAAAACTGCCCTCCAGTAGCCGTCGCCAGCTGCTCAAGTTCACGTTGATTAACATCCCCCAATCCTACGATATAAACAGGAATATCAATCGATTTTGCTTTATTTATTACCGTATTTATATTGGAGTAAGAGGAATTATCATTCCCATCGGTTAAGGCCACAACCACATTTACGCCGTCTGCATTTTCTACTTGCTTTAAACTGGCAAGTATGGCATCGTAAAAAGCCGTTGAACCATCCGATTTCATTGATCTAATTTTTCGTTTTATTTTGCCGGATTGGTTTGTTAATCCCAATTGATAATCAACGGTCGAGGAAAATCCTACAACACCAATATTGTCTTTGTCGAAATTAAAAGATTCAACGAATTCCAATAGTGCATTTTTCGCGAGGGTAATTGGCTGAACGTATCCCTTAGGAAAGGAATAATATCCATATTCATCCACAGGTAGTTCACTAATGTCGTAGCCTAATTGGTTTATTTGACGTTCATCAAATTGCATGGATCCCGAATGATCGAGTACAATACCGACATTAATCGGTTTTTGTTTAGAAAGTTCTTGAATGGAGATAACTTGACAGTTTTCATCATTTTCTTTAACGGTCATGTCCTTTTTCTTAAGCCCAAATACTGGGTTTCCATTGCTTTTCTCGGCACGAAAGACCACGGAAACATTCGGGAAGTCGTCTTGATAAACTCCAAGAATACTGATGTTAACGTCTTTTGAAGTTATATTTCCTTTGATTTTCTTGTCTTCTTGACCAACCGTTAATACGGGTAAAAGTATGGCCAATAGTATGTACTTCTTCATGCCTTAAAGTTTTAATATTGCAAAGAAAATCAAAAACTATTTAATTCTTAAATGGTTACAAGGTTGTAAAGAAAATGGAATTTTAACTGATTAACTTTTAAGAAAGAGCCCATCAAAACTAAGTCTGAATCGCACCAACGTTATACCGTTTCGTAGGTTTAGCGTGGTTTGCCATTGAAATTCCCATTGAAATCACCTTACGAGTTTCTATAGGATCAATGATTGCATCAACCCATAGTCGACTTGCTGCATAATATGGAGAAATCTGCTCGTCGTAGCGAGATTTTATTTTCGTAAATAACTCGTTTTCTCGTTCCGGTGTGATTTCTTCTCCCTTGGCTTTTAAGCCAGCAACTTCAATTTGTAACAAGGTCTTTGCTGCCGCAGCGCCACTCATTACCGCAATTTCTGCCGTCGGCCATGCTACAATCAATCGCGGGTCATAGGCTTTTCCACACATCGCATAGTTGCCCGCACCGTATGAGTTACCCATGACTACTGTGAATTTCGGAACCACGCTGTTTGCCATCGCATTTACTAATTTTGCCCCGTCTTTGATGATCCCTCCATGCTCGCTTTTAGATCCAACCATAAACCCAGTAACATCTTGTAAAAACACTAAGGGAATCGCCTTTTGGTTGCAGTTCATAATAAACCGTGCCGCTTTATCTGCAGAATCCGAATAAATCACGCCCCCCATCTGCATTTCACCCTTGGCTGATTTCACAATTTCTCGGTTATTCGCCACGATGCCAACACTCCATCCGTCGATCCGCGCATACGCACAAAGTATGGTTTTGCCATAACCCTCCTTATATTCGGTGAAGGTAGAGCCGTCCACCAAACTCTTGAGTATCTCTCTAGTATTGTATGGTTTTGATCGTTCATCTGGCATGAGTCCATACAGCTTTTCGGCCGCTTCTAAAGGTGCTTCCGAAGCAATTCGATCGTAACCTGCATGTTCCGTTTGTCCGATGCGCGACATTAAATCACGAATGGTAGCAAGGCATTCGTGGTCTGAATCAACATTATAGTCGCAAACCCCTGATATTTCTGTTTGCGTGGTAGCTCCACCCAAGGTTTCGTTATCTATGCTTTCGCCAATTGCGGCCTTTACCAGGTATGAACCTGCTAAGAAAATGGTGCCTGTTTTATTGACAATCAAACTCTCATCCGACATAATTGGCAAATAGGCGCCTCCCGCCACACAACTTCCCATCACGGCAGCAATTTGTACAATACCTTCAGAGCTCATGATGGCGTTATTCCGGAATATTCGTCCGAAATGTTCCTTGTCTGGAAATATTTCATCTTGCATGGGTAAATACACCCCGGCTGAATCAACAAGATATATGATGGGTAAGCGATTCTCCATGGCTATTTCTTGCGCTCGAAGGTTCTTTTTCCCTGTAATAGGAAACCAAGCACCTGCCTTTACGGTAGCGTCGTTTGCCACCACGATGCATTGCCTTCCAGCTACATATCCAATAAAAACGACTACGCCTGCACCCGGACATCCACCATGCTCTTTGTACATCCCGTGTCCAGCGATTGCGCCAATTTCTACGCGATCGGTATTCGGGTCAAGAAGTAAATCAATTCGTTCTCTAGCCGTTAATTTACCTGCTTCATGCAGTTTTTCTATGCGCTTTTTTCCTCCTCCAAGGTATATTTTTTCGAGTTCTTGTTCCAAATTTCTAACTCGAAGGCGCATGCGGTCTTCGTTAAAATTGAATTCCAATTCCTTGTTTGAAATGGCCATGGGCGTTTTTTTAACAAAGATACGGATTGGGAATCAAAGTTCGAATTCCTTACCTTTACGGCATGTGGAATACAGTAAAAGGGTTGGCCAACTTAAAGGCATATCTAGTGATTTTTGGTCTCTTATTGGCAGGTTTTGTTGCTCAGGCCTATATGAAAAATGCGCCCAGTGGCTTGTTTGAATCGCTTCGATTTGTTTTAATTACCTTGCTTTTTTTAATTTCTTTCGTTCGGAAAAAAATGTCGCTATGGATATTTAGTGCCATGGTTTTAGGGATTGAGGTTGGGATGGATTTTCCTGCGTTTGCTTTAGAAATGGAACGCTTAGCAAAAATTTTCCTCCGCTTAATAAAGACCTTAGTTGCCCCCTTAATTTTCGCCACCTTGGTTGTTGGCATTGCTGGGCATAGCAACCTCAAGCAAGTAGGACGTATGGGATTGAAAAGTATTATATATTTTGAGATTGTTACCACCTTGGCCTTGTTTATTGGTTTAATGGCTATCAATATCACACAGGCTGGTAAAGGGGTTCAGGTAGAAGTAAATGAAAAAGTCAAAGAAAAAAGCACCGAATTATTAGCACAACGATCTGAACATAAGGATCACATTGTGGAGATTTTCCCGGAGAATATTGCTAAGTCTATTTCCGAAAATTCAGTACTTCAAATCGTTGTTTTCTCTGTGATTTTTGCCATCGGCTTAGGTATGGTAAAAAATGAGCAGCATAAGCTGACCATGCTTCGGATGAATGAGAGTTTAGCTGAAGTCATGTTTAAGTTTACTGATATTGTCATGTACCTGGCACCTTTGGCAGTTTTCGGAGCTTTGGCTTCTACCGTCGCTAAGTCCGGTGTCGACGTATTGATGTCGCTCATGAAATTGGTCGGTACCCTTTATGTTTCTTTGGTAGTTTTTGTACTTCTTGTTTTATTACCGATTGCCTTACTCGCTAAAATACCAATTCGTAAATTCTTGAATGCCGTATCTGAGCCTGTTTCTTTAGCTTTTGCAACGGCAAGTAGTGAAGCGGCCCTACCGAAAGCAATGGAAAATTTAGAGCAATTTGGCATTCCTAAGCATATTGTAGGATTCGTTATTCCAACTGGGTATAGTTTTAATCTGGATGGCACCACCTTGTATTTATCATTAGCTTCTGTCTTTATTGCACAAATGTCAGGAATCAATTTAAGCATTGGGGAGCAAATTTCGATTTGCCTCGTGTTAATGTTAACGAGCAAAGGTGTTGCGGGAGTTCGAGGGGCTTCGTTCGTGATTTTAGCAGGTACAGTTGCCTCCATGGGCTTAGATCCAGAGAAGGCGAGTGTGATTCTAGGAATCGATGCGGTGATGGACATGGCTCGAACTTCTGTCAATGTATTGGGGAATTGCCTTGCCACCGCAGTGATTGCTCGTTCCGAAGGAGAATTAGAACACATAAACGCATGAAAAAATTAATCGGTTTATTTTTATTACTCGGTTTCAATGCGCTCGCGCAGCCCTGTGTTGACCCTGCCTTGATTGATTCTATGGCAATTTGCCCGATGGTATACAATCCGGTATGTGGATGCGATGGGGTTACCTATGCGAATGACTGTATTGCTACCACGTCGGGTGGCGTAACGTCATGGACTCCAGGTCCCTGCAATCAAAATAATTGCATTGACCCTTCTCAAATTGATGTTTCCGTATTATGTCCAACCGTTGTGGATCCAGTGTGTGGGTGCGATAGTATGACCTATAACAATTCCTGTGAGGCCTTTTATTATGGAGGAGTTACCTCATGGACTCCCGGTCCTTGTGAACCTTTGGAATTAGATACCTGTATGGAAGTTCCTTCGGGCGTTGATTTTGGAGCCTGTGCCATGGCCTTAGGCGTGATTAGACAAAATGATTCGTGTTTTGCCGTATCAGGATGTAGTATGATTGGTAGCAATGGAGTTGATTATAGCGGCTATTTCTACAACAGTTTGTATGCCTGCAATAGCTTGTGTATGAATGATACCTTAGTAACCTTAGCATGCATTGATTCGAATTTAATTAATTTAAATGTGCTTTGTCCAGGGGTAATTGACCCCGTGTGTGGTTGCGATTCGGTGACGTATCAAAATTCTTGCATTGCAATTAACTACTACGGCGTTTCTAGTTATCAGCCGGGAGAATGCCAGGGGGTAGGAATTCATGAGGCAGATTTCATGAAGTTGCTGCTCTTTCCAAACCCAAGCAGCGATAAAATATACCTGAACGGTAATCAACTGAATGAGGTAAAAACCTATCAAATCTATTCCATGGAGGGAAGAAAAATATATGAGGCGAACTTTACACAGGCTATTGATGTATCCATGCTGAATGCAGGGAAATACATACTGCACTTGAACTTAATCTCAGGTCAGGTGATGATTGAGGCTATCATTAGGGAATAAAACAACATTATACGCACAAAAAAAGGGAACCCGAAGGCTCCCTTTCTTTAAAGTAATCTTTTCTTAGTTTACTTTTCCGCTTAATTCAGCACCCGCTTTGAAGCGAACTGATTTCTTAGCAGCAATTTTGATAACTGCACCAGTTTTAGGGTTTCTTCCGTTTCTTTCTTTACGATCTGAAATAGAGAAAGAACCAAATCCTACTAAAGAAATACGGTCACCTGATTTCAATGCTCCTGTAGAAACATCAACAAACGCATCAAGCGCTCTTTTTGCATCAGCTTTTGACAAATTAGCAGCAGCTGCCATTGCGTCAATTAATTCTGCTTTGTTCATAATTAATTTTTTTAAAAGGTTAATAAAAACGTTTAACGGGACAAATATATCTGAATATCTTTCCCGTAAACCTGTAGCCCTTGAAAAATCTAATAAAATGTTGAAAAAACCATATTTTTGTTGAAAACGTGGCAATAAACATGAACTGTTTTCTTGTTTTGTTGTTCCAAATCTTGCTATGAAAGAAGAAGTTATTGTTATTGGAAGTGGGGTAGGCGGCTTAGCCTCAGCAATTCGACTTGCTAAATTGGGTAACAAGGTTACTGTTTTTGAAAAGAATTCATTTATTGGTGGAAAGGTCCATACGCGTGAGTTCAACGGGTATCGGTATGACATGGGACCCTCGGTTTTTACCGAACCCGAATTAATTCGTGAATTGATTGCCTTAGGAATCGATCAAGAGCCTTTTGAATATCATGCCTTAACTGAGTCATTTCGTTATTTTTTCTCAGATGGTACTAGTCATATCTTACCCACTGGTATGGAGGCCACAATGAATGTCTTGGTGGCGGAGTTTAATGAAAATCCACAAAAGGTTCACACCTATTTAAACCGCTTGAAAAAGAACTATGAGGTGTTGAAGCCTGTTTTCATTGAAACAACATTGCATCGTTTTTCTCATTTATTTAACAAAAACCTGATTCCTGCCATCTTAAACATTCCTCGCTATGGGTTATTGATCAGCATGAATGGATTTTCAAAACGATTTTTTAAACATCCCAAATCGATTCAACTTATGAATCGCTTCGCTACCTATAACGGCAGTGATCCATTTAAAACGCCCGGCTTATTAAGCATTATTGGTCATTTAGAATTTAATGAAGGTATATATTTTCCGAAAGGTGGAATGGTGTCGATTACCGAGCGTTTAGCACGTGCTGCTCGTTCCCTTGGCGTTACTTTTGAGTTGGATACTCCAGTTCAATCCATAAACGTAGAAAATGGTCGTGTGACAGGGGTTTATGCTGCCGATGCATTTCATCCGGCGTCGATCGTTGTAAGTAATGCGGACGCCCATTTCACCTATGAGCAATTAATGCCACAGGTAAAGCGTCCTGCTAAAATTTTAAGACAAGAATTATCCTCTTCTGCGGTAGTTTTCTATTGGGGTATTAACAAAGAATTCAAAAACCTCGGGGTTCATAACATTTTTTTTACGGAAGATTACAAGGGGGAATTTAATGCAATATTTGAATCAAAAACCTTAATTGAGGACCCAACTATTTATATCCATATCAGTTCAAAAGCTGAACCAACAGATGCACCCTCTGGCTGTGAAAATTGGTTTGTTATGGTGAATGCCCCGATCAACATTGGTCAGGACTGGGCTGCACTCGTTGAACAACTTCGGAGTAATATAATCAATAAATTGAATCGGGTGTTGGGGGTGGATGTAGCTTCCTATATTGAAACAGAATACATTAACGATCCGCTTAAACTGCAGCAGGTGTATAACGGTAAAGGAGGTTCTATTTACGGGAACAGCTCCAATTCAGCGCTAGCGGCCTTCTATCGACATTCGAATCACGCACCTTCAGTAAAAGGGGTGTATTTTGCAGGTGTAACGGTGCATCCAGGAGGGGGAATTCCCTTGGCAATCAATGGAGCAAAAATTGTTGAACGGATGGTTCGAGAAGATTTTAATGCAAAGACTATTTAAACGTCTTGAACCCTTTAATGATTTTAGGGTCATCTAACACACTCAAATCAAAATAAATCAGGTCAATTTTCTTCTTTCCATGCTTCGTGTAGGTTATTTCTACCACAGAAAGTTCGCCTTGTTCAATCACCTTGTGGTAAACGTATTTTCCATCTGGAGATCTTAGTAAGCGTAGATATATTTCCATATTATCCGTACTTCCAACATGAATAGGATTTCGTTTTTTTGTACCATAGCAGCGCATTGAACTTTCTTTAGTTAAGAAAAGGAGGGGGTGTTTTATTAATCCATTGTACGATGTATCCCTGCATGCGGCTAATTTCTCTGCCGGAACAGGATAGCCTTTGGCTTGAGCATTCTGATAATCGGTACATGCAAAATCAAATAATCCCTTGAGTTCATATAGATATGCCCGATAATAATACGCTCCGGCATATTCTCGCTCGATTTGAATAGCTTGTGTTAAATCAATAATGGCTCGGTCATATTGTCCAATATACATTCTTGTAAGGCCCCTGTTATACCATACCTTTCCATATGCTGGATTAATTCCAATGCAGGTGCCAAAGTCATCCAGCGCATCCAGGTACTCACCAATCATATTTTTTGCCATTCCTCTATTGTACCATGCGTATGCATCCATGGGTAATACTTCGATTGCTTTTGTAAAAGAGGCAATTGCACCGATGTAATCGCCTTGTTTTGCTTTATCAATTCCTTCTTGATGGTTCTTTTCAAGCGCCCGTTCTTGAGCAAACATCGCTGTGCTTGATGTGATAAAAATAAAGCAGAGGATAAGTTGTTTCATTCGTTTAGTGTAATGCCAATATAAACAGGCGATCGTTGGATGAAATTCTTGCGAAAAAGTTCCATTCCTACCTTATCCACAAAAGATCCAGCATCCAAGAGGTTATTAAAAGCAGAAAACTCCATAGAATATCCCGGACTCTTGAACGCATATTGTAAGGCGATTCCCGCATCAAACAAGGTGGCGTGTTTTACGCCGAGTAGTTTGGCGAGCTGACTAATTTCACGAACATCTAATAATCCGCCATTGCCTGAGGCTATACATACAATGCTGCCATCCGCTTTTTCTCCAACCAAATTACGATACGTGCGCTGACGCCACTTGGCAAAGGAATTATCTAGAATGTATTGGAAAATAACACCGTCTTTCATTGTTGACGGG
The DNA here is from genome assembly GCA_947463385.1 of Flavobacteriales bacterium. Taxonomy (GTDB): domain Bacteria; phylum Bacteroidota; class Bacteroidia; order Flavobacteriales_D; family Crocinitomicaceae; genus UBA952. Next base: position 12,598 of record CANHSL010000007.1, on the reverse strand, counting down.
TGCGCTTGACATGAATATTGCGGGATGTTGGTATACCCCTCAAACACCGAACGGGGTCCCGCATGAGGTACGCCATCGATTACTTTGAAATACCCCGAGGAACTGCTTTTTGTTTGGTATTGCTTGCTGCAGTAAATTACTTCGCCCAACGCACGGTTTGAGGGGTCATAAAAACTCGCGTTTATAAGAAAACTACTTTCTTTTCGTGAATTTGCCTCTTTAACGGTAAGCGGAGCAAATCCATTGCTTGGATCTGCAACTAAGTAAAAGGAATTCGATGGTTTGAAGGTGAAGACATTCACTTTTTGCGAAACTACGAGGTTTAGTGCTCGGCCTAGGATACCCTTCTGATTTCGTTTAATGTCAATGCGTTGAACAACTACCGACGGATTTGAATACATTTCATCCACATCAATCCGGGTCGCATTATGAATTAACACCCACTCGCCATCTTGCTTAATCTTTAGCGTATTCGTTCGCGTTAAAAAATAATAGTAATTGGTTTCGGTTCGTAATACACTACATGTAAAACCCGCGCCAATAAACAAGATGACTAAGAGGCTATTTTTAAGGATACCTAAGCCATTGGAGGAATGTCCTGTTAGTTTACGAATGCCTAATCTCCCGCCAAAAAATAAGCCCATCAAACAAAGTAAAGGCATTACCCCATTGTAAAATACCATCAGGATCATACACAATGCGAACAAACCGAGCACCGCGAGGTAATGAATGATATTTAAACCAGGTTTCGCCATCTCCCCAAAACTAGTAATTTTATGCCGCATGATACAAATGATTCCATTGATTTTATTGAGTTGCCTTATGCAAACTGCCCCACTGTTCAGTCAGGGATTTAGTTTGGCCTTCGGTTCTTGCCTGCATCATGAGAAAGAACTTGCCTTGTTAAGTAAGGCTGCGGCTCAATCGCCCGATGCATTTGTTTTTAAAGGTGACAATACATTCCAAATACCTATGAATCCAAGCACATATTAGAAACTAATGAAGATATAAACTCCTTAAAATAAGGTGGCCGTAGCAAAGCCTAAACTGTAGCCAATTTGCTTATTTTTTGCCTGCCATTCAAGGTACTTTAATTGCGATTGAATGTAATTTAATTCACGCATATTGATTAGAAACAAGGAACTCTCTCCGTTTTCAAACATGTTTCGTTCGGCATCAAGTAATGCCTTAGAATCTGTTACGCTTCGTTGGTAAATTTCTAATTGAGCTATGCTATTTGCCAGGTCTATGCGCGCATTGTTTATTTTCAAATTTAATTGCGCTTTTAATTGGACCAAATTGAGTTGTGTTTCTTCAATTTTTAAACTAGCAAGCTTCAATTCTCCGCGTTCCTTGCGTAAAAAGAGTGGCATTTCAATGGAAAATCCCCATTTATAATCGGTTATATCCAGGTCACTAAACGGGTTGTAATTAACGGGTTCATTCAGTATGTTATAATTTAACTGAACTACAGGTTTTAGTCGATCTGCTTTCAGTTTTCGATCAATTTCAAGCATATCCACTTTAAAGGAAGTGATTTTCAAATACGGATGTTGATTCAACAAAGAGTCGGCCTGAAAAGGGATTTCTGCTGAAGCAATCCAATCGTTTTGTGAGGTGGGTTGGGTTGTCTCGCTCAATACCAAGGGTTCTTGTTTCTCCGACCATAAATAAGTGGATTGTGCATTGCATTTTTCTTTGTAATTGGCTTCCGCATCGCGTAATAAACTCAAACGTTGCTGTACTTGAAGTCCTGCTTCAACGGTATCAATAAATGCCCGGTCGCCTAGAATTGCCGTTTGTTGTACTGCAATTAATCGCTCTAAGGCTACATCATACGCATCCTGAAGGATTTCTCTCGCATGAAAGGCTAGAAACCAATCCCAGTATGCATATCCTGTCTCGTAAAGTAATTTATTCACTTGTAGCCGTCGTTCTTCATCGCTTGACTGCACGTTTATCTTTGCGCTCCATAAGTCTGCACGCCGTTGGTCAATGAGCATACCCTGACCTAAATTGGCGCCAATTCCCCCGTAAAACAATCCTCCTGAAGGTGTTTTGGCTTGAGGGTCTAAATAGGTTCCTCGGTTACTTTCAACCCCAGATTTTACGGTAAGACCGTACCATGTCGGGTATTTAATACCATAATCGCCAACCGAGTAATATTGCTTACCATCAAAATATTTTTGATTTAAAGTCCCCGCTATTTTGGGGTCAAATCCACCTTTTGCCTTGATTAAATAAGCATCTCCATATTTGGGTTGTAGGTCACTTATTTTTATCAAGGGATGATTCTGCTTGACCATGGATAGAAATGCTGTTTCGGTCAAGGCTTGTTGAGCGAAGCTAACGGAACCAAGTAAAACCAATAGAGTTAAGGTAAAGTGTTTCATTTCTTTTTGGAGGATTTTGCATCTTTTGATTCGTTTTCCACATAGAAATCAGGAGGAAACCCATTAATGTTTCGCCATAATTCATAACCTATAGCTACATCCTGAAGCAGAAGCATTGAATTAACACCACCCCCAACGCGCAAGGCCTTGGGCCATGGATGGTCTTTTTTATCCGGTGCAATCAGTACGCGAAACATTCCATTGTCTGAGGTGAAATTATCAATGGCGAAAACCGTTCCGCCGTAAGTTCCGTAGCTGTTATTAGGCCAGCCAGAAAAAACAATCGCGGGCCATCCATCAAATTGCATACGTACATGCTGCCCTTTACGCAATAATGGGTAATCCATTGGACGTACATACATTTCCACAGCAAGGTCATAATTTAAAGGCATGATGGTAGCCAACTCTTGACCTGCCTTAACGGTCTCTCCGATACCACTGCTTAAAATTTTGGTAACGTATCCATCTTGAGGAGCCAAAATAAGGTAGTTTCCACTACGAATTGAATATCCAGCGGCTTGGCTTTGCAACTTGGTGACATCTACCTCCGCATCATACATGCTTGTCATAGCAGACATTTTATCTGATTCTGCTTTTGCAATTTCATCGCGATATTTTGCTTCGGTTGAACTCACTTCTACTTTTGCATCAATAAGGTCGTTTCTACTTTGTAAAAGCTTTTGCTGTGCTGAAATCATCGACGCTTGGGCACGCTGCATAGCCATACGCCTCGTCTCAACTTCGGTTTGTGATTTTAACCCTTTTTCAAGTAATTTTTCGAATCGGTGATATTGATCTTTAGCGATATCGTAATTAGTTTCAGATGCTTGGAATTCTATGCTATCGGCAGTGATTTTTAAACGGGCTTGACGGTATTTGATTTTTGCTTGTTGTAATTTGAGTTTAGACGATTCAATCAATGCATCAATCCGTTGGTCCAAGGCATTAACTTTTTGTTCATATGAAACTACGCTGAGTTCTTTGTTCTTTATCTGCTGTTGCGTTCTATTGACTAATTGGGGGTCAAAATACCCGTCTTTTACTTCTGAAATGACAACAATGGTATCGCCTTTTTTTACAAAATCCCCATCTTTAACAAACCAGGTTTCAATTCTACCTGCAATTATTGAATTAATCGTTTGAGGACGTTGCTCTGGTCGAAGTGTCGTTATTTTCCCATTGGAACGTATGTTTTGTGTCCATGGTAAAAACATGATTAATAGTACTACAGATCCGATGATATATAGTGTTCGCTTAAGTTTTGGATTGGAAGATTCTTTCTTAACATTTTGATAAGAAACAAATTGTTGCTCATCAATTCCATTTCGATTATTTGGAGAAATATTCAACATACTATACGATATTAATGAGTGATTAACCCTTGGTTAATGGTTATTGACTGGGTTGCGCGCTGTACAACTAATTCATCGTCGGATTGAATGAGTATGGTTGTATTTTCCGCGGAAAAGATAACGTTTAGAATTTCTTCCCGCTCATCTAATTTAATGTCCTGTAGCGGTTCTTCGAGTAAAATTAGTTTTGGTGAACCTACCAGGGCACGTGCAATAAGGATTTTTCGAATGCAATCTTTGGCTAAAAAATGGCCTTCCGGATTTAACAAGGTATCGTAACCTTCTTTTAAATGTTGAATTTGTTTGGAAAGCAATAAGCGATCGCAAAGGGTTTGGACTTCTCCGAAACTTACATAATCTCTTCCGAGGGTAATATTCTCAAGAACAGTAGCGTGTACCAGTAAATCTTGTGTTAACATGTTTCCAATTCTGTTTCGAAGATAGGTTCGGTTGAGGTTCCCCAGTGGGATGTTGTTGATTGATAAACTCCCTTCTTTTGGGTTATAAATTCCAGCAATTAATCCAAAAATTAAATTCGATGAAACCGTATTGTCTGTTCGGAAAATCGCCCGCTCATTAGGTTTAATGGTAAAGGTCGCTCCTTCAAGTAAGGTCTGACTAGTCAAGTCATTTTCGTAGCGTATGTTGTGAAAATCGATTTCGTACCCAAAGTCACTGTGTGGAATGTCCATCCCGGATTTGCCTTCAAGGGGTAAGTCTGTAACCTGACCAATTTTTTCAATGGCGGTGAATAGGTCGTAAACGGTTTCAAGACTCACGATGAGTTTTTCTACCGAACTTAAGATGAGAAGTATTATGATTTCAGCAGCTACGAATTGACCAATATTCATGGTTTGGTTAATAACTAAAACCCCACCAATGACTAGCAACGCCATAGCGATAATGGCTTTAAATCCAATGAGATATAGATATTGTTGCTTTAGAATTTTGAAATGTTCATTTCTGCTGCTCAAATATTCTACTAAGTATTGATCGGTGCGATACATCAAATAGGAGGGGGTTCCTGCCATTTTAAAGCTAAATCGGGTGTATGCAATTTGTTGCAGCCAATGCGCAATTTTGTATTTATAGTTCGATTCCCTCAAGCTCGAGCGAAATCCGCGTTCAGCGGTTATTCGAAATACTATTACAAGTAATAAGATTAACGCCAATCCGAAGAAAATGAAAAAGCTATGGTAAAATGAAAGTAAAACCAACCCAAATATAATTTGTAATGAGGCAGCTGCAAAGTCAAGAATGAGTTTCGATAGGCCTTTTTGAATGGTAATGGTATCAAAGAAGCGATTAGGTAGCTCCGGCGCATATTTGTTGTTAAGTGCCTCCGTATTAATTAAGGGAATTCGGTCCGTAAAATCGAGTGCAGATCGTACAAATATCCGTTGTTGTAAGTTTTCAGTAATTCGCATTTGCGCAATATTCAGAAAGCCAGAGATAATGATCGCGAGCATCACCAATATCACCAAAATAATCCAAGAGGTACTCACCCGTCCCATTTGGATGAAATTCACAATGGCCTGAATGCCAATGGGTAATCCCAAACCAACAACCCCGCTGAATGCAGCGAAAATATATACGTTGCGAATTTCGCTGTTATCGGGTTTAAGCATCGCTAATAGCCGCTTAAATGGAGTCATTTCTTCTGCTTTCATGATTGAAGTACTTTTTGAATGATTAAGTGTGAAAATGCTACCACTGCATCTTGTTCTGGTGAGGTATTTGTCAGCCGGGGGAGATGAACACTGAAAAACCGTTGATGGTTGGCGTTTTCAATTAGATTTGAAATCAACATTTCCGGATAAGGAAAGCTTGGGTCAATGGTTTTAACCAATTCAGCTACGGAAGAAACGATGGATTTATAATTCAAATAAATGCCGTTTTGATTCTCATCATCTACCATTTTAGTATGCAAGGCTTTCCCTGATTCTTGAATGACGATTTGTTTAAGTTGCATTTCTTCTTCCATATAACCCGGATGACTAGCGTCGGGCAATCCGGTAAGCACTTCGATTGAATTGGTGAGTTGTTGCCTTGCATCGGTAACATTCGCAGTTGCGAGCAAGAGGCGATACGATATAATTCCCCAATACCAATTAATCAGGTATAACAGGAAGTAGTGTTTGTTCTCAAAATAACGATAAATTGTAGCTTCCGTAGATTGAATGTTTTGAGCAAGCTTTTTAAAAGTAAATGCCTCAAATCCTAAATCTTGCATTAGTTGAATGCCTTCCGATAAAATTTTTAATCCAATCTCGGAACTTGTTGGGTCCTTATGATATAGCGTTGCACTTACTTGAATTGAAATGTTCATAAAGCCGGTTGTAATACAAAAATAATAGTATTACTATCACAAATGAAAGTAATAACATTTTTTAAGAGAAATTGTTTTTAGATTTTACGTACCGCAATACGTTTGATGCGCTTGGTTCGCTTCGGCGGTAGGTGGTGTCATCCAAGGGATGAGCGACTCGTCATAGCGATATGGATTGTTCCATATAGCCAGTGCTTCGTTAAATCTGGTTGAATAGCTCGTATCCTTTCCCCAATATTCTACCTCCGAAAGTATTGACTCTACCAAGTGGTTACGTGGTATAATGACCGGATTTCTTGTGCTCATTAGCTGTTTCCGTTCCTCCAAGGTAATTTCTTTACTTTTTGCATAGGAATTCCATTCCTTCTTCCACTCCATAAATGCTGCATGCTCCCAAGGAGAAAGGGCGATGGGAATTGAATGACAAAGTCCTGCAAAGGTATTGGTGTAATCTGTACCATGTTCCTCCATGAGCTTCAATAAACTATGAACTAAGCGTTCTGTTTCTTGGTCAGCTTCTGTAAAACCAATTTTTTGCGCCATCATGTGCTGGTAAATCCGATGCCATTCGTGTTCAAATCCTTGAATAAATGATTTTGCTATCGCTAGGGCTTGGGCTTCAGAGGGGTCAATTAGTGGTAAAAGGGCCTCGGTTAAGCGTATTAAATTCCATTGAATGATGGCCCCTTGGTTTGCGAACGCATACCGACCCTGCGTATCGATTGAACTAAATACCGTGTTGGGGTCATATTGATTCATGAATGCGCACGGACCGTAATCAAACGATTCTCCACTAATAGCCGTATTGTCTGTATTCATTACCCCATGAATAAACCCAACGCGCATCCAATCTGCTACCAATTCAAATTGTGTTTTAGCTACTGATTTAATGAATTCCAATGCTGGGTTGTTTGCGTTCTTGCATGAAGGATAGAGGCGGTCAATCGCATAGCTTAAAAGGGATTGAAGCGCTTCAACATCTAAAAAATATCGTGCATATTCAAAGGTTCCGACCCTAATATGGCTTTTCATGACCCGAGCCAGAACAGCGCCAGGTTCAGGTACCGTACGAAATACGCTTTCGCCTGTCGACAAAACCGCTAATGATCTTGATGTCGGAATATGCAAGGCCTCCATGGCTTCGCTTATGATATACTCACGAGTCATCGCCTTCAAGGTTGCTCGGCCATCTCCACGACGCGAATAGGGGGTAGGACCGCTTCCTTTGAGTTGTAAATCGAAGCGTTGCGTATTCGTTACTACTTCGCCAAGGACCAACGCACGTCCATCACCAAGCATGGTGAAATGACCGAATTGATGTCCTGCATAGCCTTGAGCAAAGGGGCTGATAATTTCAGTTAAAGCTTCGGAAGGTGAGTCGAGCAAACTGGGTATGAAATCCTCAGAAATATGGAGTTTTTTTGCGAGCGTTTCATTAAATAAAAAGGTTGAGGCGCCTTTAAATTTCAGCGGCTTAACCTTCGAATAAAATGCGGAGGGCAGTTCACAATAACTGTATTCCAATTTATTCATCGATTGTTCGGTAGGCGTGTGCAATTAAATCTTGAATTTCTATGTAGGCTAAGGCTGCTTCGGAGGTGGCCTCTAGTTTTACTCTGGGCGCTTTCCCAGCATCAAATGCTTGTTTCCAGCGCAGTGCACACAGGCACCAAAAATCACCGGCGTTCAGACCTGGAAAATCATATTCGGGTCTTGGAGTTGAAAGGTCATTTCCGGCTGCTTTTGAAAAGACAAGAAATTCTTCCGTCATTTGAGCGCATACTACATGACGTCCCTCATCGAGTGCATCCGTTCGGCATAAGCCATCCCTGTAAAATCCTGTCATTGGATTTATACAGCATGGAATTAAAGGCTCGCCAAAGATATTTTTTTGAACTGTTGTCATGACCTATTGAACACGGATTTATTACTTTAGTTCACAAGGTCTTAAAATTACTTAATTCATCAGGAATAGAGCCCCAACAGAAGCAAGAAGTCCTAAGAAATAAGAAATAGAAGCATCCCTTTTTTTGATTTTTTTTGCTTGTTTAGTGTAAGCTAATTTGTATTCAGCTTCGCTATCGATGAGCGTTACGTTGGGATTTTTAGGGTTCTTTAGATTGCTTGGTTTTACGCTTGCAATGATAATTGCTGTAGGAATGGGGAGTAAGAAAATTGTGGTAAAACCAAGAAGAACTTCACTTGCGATAACAACGGGATTTGTTTTGAAATAAGCCTTTGCATCCAATTCACCAAGTTCCATTAGTTCCTCTTTTGAAATTGGTTTCAATGAAGAAAGGGTACTGAAATCCTCTATAGTCCCATTTCCATATTTAATTAGAAGTAAAGAGTTTTGATCAATTTGCTTTGGAGATTCAATGAATCCATTATACTGAAAAAGACGAACGGAATCAGCAGAAACCTGAAGAACTCTACACGAAATAAATATTCCAATATTAGTGATTAGGGTGTCATTCTTGTACAACACTTCAGCGGGTTTATTGGCTTTTTTAATAAGCAGCAATTGGTCTACCGCAACAAGGTTTATTTCCTCACTTAGTGGTACTCGATATGAAACATATCCATCGGCTTGTTCTACTATGTTCCCTATGATTATTTCACCGGAATTAGAAACCAATGTATCTTGATTCAAATTAGTCGGAATAACCAATGAATCATGCTGCGTTATTTGAGCAAATTCAGTTGAACAGAAACTCAGTGAAATAATGAAAAGTAAACAACGCATCATAATTTAACCCTTTCTTGAATTAAATCCAACAAGTAAACTTAATCTAAATCCAGATTTAGTGGTTTCACCAGGAACGATATCGTAAGTCCCTGTGCTTGGGTTATACACCTGCTCATCTGGGAGGATTTTCTTAATGTTTGGACTAAACGCAATATTGAAAGGAAAAGTGATTTTACCGACTTTGAACGATGCTCCAGCCGCCATTACAAGTCCAAAACCTGCCAGCGATGCACTCGGACCAACACCAAATTCAATCCCATTCGCCGCACGAAAACCAAGGATTCCCGAAGCGCTAGGTAAAAACAGACCTTGCTCAAGACCTCCGATCATTGGTATGAATTCAACCAATCCAGCGCCACCGCTTTCGAGTGTGAAAATACGGGTTTCAAATTGCCACCCAAACTGAGAAACAAACGGAGTAATATCCGCTCGATCAAACGCTTCAGCAATCCGTGTACGCGTGGTTCCTGCACTGATATAAGTTAATCCTACCCGTGGACCGCCATATCGTTTTGTAGGTATTAGCATTTCATCTTCTTTCGGGTCAGGCTTTGCAGGTGTATTGGGTTTATTTGAATTAGAAACTATCGGTGCGGGACCAAAATTCTCGACCGTGCCATTTTTATAAGTGATTGAACTTAAATCAGTCAGATTCATTGAATAAATAGGGCCGTCACTTGTCTTTTTAAATTTCACAAGGGATGGAGTAACCTCCAAAATACTACCGTTTATTTGAGTACCGTTTTTAAGGACAATAAGATCCTGTGAAAAGAAAAAGCTTGTTAATGTTAAGCTTAATACGAGCGATAAAAGAGTTTTCATGTAATTTAAATTTGATGATTACAAAATTAGTGATTTATTAAATTGGTCGATTTGCGGAATTACCAACTAGGGAAAAACAACTTGCGATAAACGTAACTTGGCTAATACAACATCTTTTTCAAAAATGTATTTCTTTTGCTTTCTTCCAATGATATCCTGGCGTTTCTTGTCCCTCGTCTTGCCAGCCTTGAAAAACCTTAATCATATTCCGTTTGTCAGGAATCAAATAAAAGTAATCACCGGCCCCGGCATACCAGCTTGCACATGCAGTGATTGCGTTAGATGGAATGTCCATGTCGGAAAATTGACTTTTTTCAACGAGCGCTGCATCGCCCATAACTTTTGCAACTAAGGTGGTTTCTGCTCGACAAATCACATAAATTACAGATTGTGGCATTTCACTTTCTGAATCAGTTTCATGCGTAATATAAAATTTACCTCTAACGGTGTTAGGTTTCTCATCCGGTTTATTGATTTTATTCTTTACCTCGATTGGTTTTTTTGCCTCAGGGGGTGCGGGTGGAGTGGGGATTTTAGTGTTGTCTTCTGAATTGCAACTGTATACTAAAAACGCAAGGGCGAGTAGGAATGGGAAATATTTCATTGGATAAAAATAATAAAAAAAGCCCTGACGAAACCGTCAGGGCTCTTGTAGCGAGACCGAGAGTTGAACTCGGGACCTTAGGGTTATGAATCCTACGCTCTAACCAACTGAGCTATCTCGCCATTATATCAAATTAACCAACTCAAATCCACCGTAGCTATGCGTAGGTGGGTTTTCCCACTGTAGCTGGCGTAGGTGGGTTTTTCCACCGTAGCTTTGCGTAGGTGGGTGAGCTATCTCGCCATTTTTGAGAGGGCAAATATAAAGATTTTTCTTCTTATGCCAAGTCCTTTACGTAAGAATCTACAAAATCCATTAACTCACCAATGCGCTTGGGACTCAAATCAAAGGTAACGCCCGCGGCTTCATAGATTTTCGGCAAACTCTGCGTATAGCCCAAGGATAAGCCCGCTTTGTATTGTTCAATAGCCTTGGTTTCGCTTTCTAAGCTGTTTTTCCATACGCCAATGGCACCCAGTTGAGCAATTCCATATTCAATGTAATAAAACGGTACCTCATACAAATGCAATTGTCGCTGCCAAGAATGGGCCTGTAAATCTTCAAAACCGGTCCAATCCGTTAATCCAGTGCCAAAGCGCTTACTTAGCGCTAGCCATTGCGCGCTGCGTTCTTCTATGCTGTGCGTTGGATTGGTATATACCCAATGCTGAAAGGCATCAATTTGGGCAATCCATGGCAATACCTTTAGAATATCCTCCAGGTGTTCTTCACGTGCTCTGTAGAGATCTTCAGCATTCGGATAAAAGGCGTCCCAATACTTCATGCTCAGTAACTCCATCGACATCGAGGCTAATTCTGCAGCCTCCGAAGGGATGTTCTTGAATGCGGTTAAGGTTAATTCACGGTTCAAAAAACTGTGAATGGCATGCCCGCCTTCATGCACCATGGTCACCAAGTCTCGATGTAAACCCACAGAATTCATGAAAATAAAAGGTACACCGATCTCATATAACGGATAGTTGTATCCACCGGGTGCTTTGCCTTCTTTTGATTCTAAATCTAAATGCCCCATTTCCTTCATCGTATGCAAGCAGTCGCCAAAGTATGCGTCCATTTGATTGAAAATCTCAATCGTTTTTTCAAGCATTTCATTGCCACTATTAAACGGCTTTAAGGGTTCTTTTCCATCCGGATCCACATCTAAATCCCAAGGCTTAAAGCTCGATTTACCAAGCTTCTGGAGTTTCTTCTGTTGGATTTCTTTAACCAATGGAACCACCTTCTGTGCCACCGCTTCGTGAAAATCAAAACAGGCCTCTTTGGTGTAGTCAAATCGTCCCATGCTTTGAAACATATAGTCGCGGTAGTTGTCAAAGCCTGCATTCCCAGCTAATTCATGCCGTTTTTGAATTAAATCAGTATACAACGCATTCAAGGTATCAATGTCTTGTCGTCTACGTGAAGCAATTTTATGATAAACCTGTGACCTCAAGGCTTCATCTTGATTTTTCAAATGAACGGATGCTTGCTGCATGGTTAAGTTCTTGCCTTCGTGTTCAATGGTTTGTGCAGCACTTATGCTTCCATATTCTTGGGACTTTTCGCTCAAATAGGCTTCTATTGCAATGTTTTCTTCCCTAAATAAATCGAGTTGTACGCCAACCGAACGAAAATAAATGGCATAGGCAGGATCTTCACTTAATTCCTTGTGAAAATCACTTTCCATCATTTTTTTATTCAAATCATTGGACAGTGGAGCAAGCTTCGGTTGAATCTCTGTTACGAAATAGGTGTACGATTCCGTAAGTGCCGGGTTGGTGGTATCGATGGACATTTTGATGTATCGCCACGCACCATCTTCCTCCAAGAAGGCCTCTAATTCACTAACATCAGCCAACCATTTTTTGTAGCTACCCAGCTCGTTTAGTTCACGCGATAAGAGTTCCTTAAAATAGCCTTCTACGTCTTCAAACGTTTTTAACACGATGTCCTTAGCGATGTAGCTTCGTTGTATGGTGGGTCTTTTCATAATGCAAAAGTAATAAATCTCACATGGTGCGGTAAATTTCTAATCGGTTGAACCAACTTATTTTCTAACTACCTTTGTCGCATGAGTTTTGACATCGCAATTGTAGGTGGAGGGATTGTTGGAGCAGCAACCTTTTATAAGCTGCAGAAAAGAAATCCGTCCTTAAAGTTAGTTCTTTTTGAAAAGGAGAATTTACTTTCAGATCATCAAACCGGTCATAATTCCGGGGTAATTCACTCCGGACTGTATTACAAGCCAGGTTCTCTAAAGGCTCGAAACTGCATTCAAGGACGCAGGGAATTAGTTGCCTTCGCCAAAGAATACGGAATACCACATGACGTCTGCGGAAAAGTGGTGGT
>CANHSL010000006.1 GCA_947463385.1 Flavobacteriales bacterium | reverse complement strand
CACTAAATTCCATAATTCAAAATTAACGATAATCCGTCCGCCGAATTAACGACGTCACTTGAATTATTAACAATTAACGTTTGCTAATTGTTACGCTTGATGTCAATAATTGATAAGTCTTTAATTTCGATTTTCTCTTGATACCAAATGGTGCGTAGTAGGAATTCTTGTTTTTGATGTTTCGCAAATTGGTTGGTGAAAGATAAATAGCTTGTAGGTTTTTGCCCGATAAGGGTACTTTTACCGCAGTCTAACCTTCCATTTTTCAAGAATAATTCAGTGAATTTTTCAGGCGCATTCGAAGCTACCATTCCTTTGAGGTCGTATAATTCCCATTTCCCTGAAAACCAGTTCTTCTCTTTGTACAGGAATGGTTTAGCATAGCCTTTGAGCGGTTTATACTGTTTGATGTCTGAGTGTTCAAAATCGATGTCTACTACAACGCTTTTCTCTCGGTATGCAATCAGGCAATCGAAGGATTTGTTTGTTCCCATCTGACCATGGAAATGATAGCGTTTTTCGTTGCCATTTCGTTTGCTTTTAAGAAAGGAGACTGTTCCGTTTTCAATAAAGGTGCGCACTGATTTCTTACTGATATGGTTGGTTTTTAGGTAAGCCGCATCTAAGGAGTCAACAAAAATGATTCGTTCTAGAATGGCAGACTTCACGCGATTTCCCGGGGTCCAGGAGCACCCTTTCTGCTGAAATAAAAACACCACAAAGATTAAACCTACACCAAAACCGATTCCATAGTACTTGAGCCTGCGGAAAAAATTGTCCATGTATGGGTGGGGGTATGATTCCGATTAAAGGATCGCGTCCAATTTCGAAGCTAAGGTAGCTTTAGGCACTGCTCCGACCGATTTGTCAACGACTTCTCCGTTTTTGATAAACAGAATAGTTGGGATGCTTCGAACACCAAATTGTGCCGCAACGCCTGAGTTGTGGTCAACATTTACTTTACCAATGACAGCTCTGTCCGCATATTCATTATGAAGTTCTTCTACAGCAGGGCCAATCATTCTACAAGGTCCGCACCATTCTGCCCAAAAATCAACCATTACTGGTTTGTCTGATTTCATTACTAGTTCGTCAAAATTTTCATCTGTAATTTCTACTGCCATGGTTTTACGTTTTATGTGTTTTAGCTCGACAAAATTATAAAAAATAAACTCAGTTTTTGTTCATAATTTTATTTCTATTCATTTCTTCTAATAAATACCTCGCGGTATCGGATTTTTCAATGCATTTCGTGGTGATTTTTTCAGGAGTTCCTTCTGCGATAATCATTCCGCCACCTTTTCCTCCATCCGGTCCCATATCAACAATATAGTCTGCGGTTTTAATAATGTCTAAGTTGTGCTCAATCACCAATACTGTATTTCCTTCATCAACTAGGCGATGAAGTACATTTAATAAAAGTTTAATGTCTTCGAAATGTAAACCGGTTGAAGGTTCATCAAGTAAATACAGGGTATTTCCCGTAGCTTTTTTAGATAATTCAGTAGCTAACTTAATTCGTTGTGCTTCACCACCAGACAAGGTGGTTGAGGGTTGTCCTAGGGTAACATAGCCCATGCCTACGCTATCGAGGGTAGACAATACCCTATGAATTTTTGGGATCGATTCAAAAAATGGAACAGCCTCCGAAATTTGCATATTCAGCACATCAGAAATTGATTTTCCTTTGAATTTGACTTCAAGGGTTTCTGCATTGTAGCGTTTTCCTTGGCAGGTTTCACAGGTCACATAGACGTCAGGTAAGAAATTCATTTCTACAAGCCGAAGGCCACCACCGTTGCATGTTTCGCATTTTCCGCCTGCAACATTAAAGGAAAATCTGCCAGGTTTATAACCCCTTATTTGTGCCTCTGGCAATGATGCAAATAAGCTGCGAATTTCATCGAATACCTTGGTGTAGGTAACCGGATTGGATCGAGGTGTTCTACCAATCGGACTTTGATCGATGTCTATCACTTTATCGATATGTTCTAGTCCAGCAATCGATTTATAGGGTAGGGCTTGTCCAAGGCTCTGGTAAAAATGCTTACGCAGTGCAGGGTATAGGGTTTGGTTGATAAGTGTAGATTTCCCACTGCCCGAAACTCCTGTTACGCAAGTAAAGGTGCCTAAGGGTAATTTCAAGGATACATTTTTTAGTGTATTTCCCGAAGCATTGGTTAAGCTTAGTGTCTTTCCATTTCCTTTGCGTCGAGTGGAAGGAACCTCAATGCAATTTCCACCATTGAAATAGTTTGATGTAGTTGTATGTGATCTTAACAGTTCTGGATATGTTCCTGAGAACACTATATTTCCCCCGTTGATTCCTGCGCCTGGACCAATATCCACAATGTGATCTGCTTCCGCAATCATATCTCGGTCGTGTTCAACCACTAGAACGGTATTCCCTGCATCTCTAAGTTTCTTCAGCGAATTAATCAATTTTGTATTGTCTCTTTGGTGCAGACCGATGGAAGGTTCATCGAGAATGTAGAGTACGTTGATGAGTTCTGTTCCAATTTGGGTGGCTAACCGAATCCGTTGTGCTTCTCCACCGGACAAGCTTTTGGATGATCTACCAAGGGTTAAATACCCCAAGCCCACATCCAATATAAATCGCAATCGTGTTTTGATTTCTTTCAGGATTTCTGAAGCAATAAGGTGTTGATCACTGCTGAGATTATTGTCGATTTCTTGCAACCAATCTTCCAGTTCAGATAAATCCATGGATGAGATTTCTCCAATATGTTTTCCAGCAATTCTAACGTGAAGCGCCTCTTGTTTTAGGCGGTATCCTTGACATGTTGGACAGGGAGTTTTGTGCATGAATTGTTCTACCCAACGAAGCAAAATCGGATCACCATCGTCCTTGTAACGCATCATGAACTGAATTATCCCTTCGAATCGTTCTTGGATGTCTTCCTTTCCCAGATGCATGTCCTCGTTTCCATACAGCAGTAAATTAATTTCATCCGCGCTGAAATTTGAGAGGGGTGTTTGGAGGCTATGCCCCATGGCAAGAACGATTTTTTGAAGTTTTTCAAAGAACCAATTATGTTTGAAACTTCCTAGGGGGGCAATCCCGCCTTTTTGAATCGATAAGGAAGGGTTTGGAATTATTTTTTCTAAATCTACGGCACTTACCTCCCCAAGCCCACTGCATGGTGCACAGGCCCCGTAGGGTGAATTGAATGAAAATAAGTTCGGTTCTGGGTCAGGATAAGAAATCCCGCTGCTCGGACACATCAAGCTTCTGCTAAAATAGGAGGCCTCCATGGATGTCCAATCGATTGCCATCATAATGCCAGCGCCCATTTTCATGGCCGTTCCAACCGCTTTGTAAACGCGCTCCAAATCCGAAACATGTTCCGTAAATCGATCTATCACCACTTCAATATCGTGCGTTTTGTAACGGTCTAATTTCATTCCCGGCGTGATGTCACGCACTTCTCCGTCTACCCGTACTTTGGTAAATCCTTGACGCGTAATTTGTTCGAATAGTTCCTTGTAATGGCCTTTTCTTGCCCTAATCTTTGGGGCGAGTATGGCGAATTTTCTTCCGGCATAGCGACTACAAATGAGATCGGTTATTTCTCTTTCGGTGTATTTAACCATGGGTTCATCGGTAACCATTGAATATGCCGTTCCAGCCCGAGCGTACAATAACCTGAAAAAATCATACAGTTCGGTTATAGTTCCAACTGTTGAACGTGGAGAACGAGAAACCGTTTTTTGTTCAATTGCAACAACAGGGCTTAAGCCGTCGATTTTATCCACATCTGGACGTTCGAGTCCACCAATGAACTGCCTGACATAGGATGAAAATGTTTCAATATATCGCCGTTGTCCTTCGGCAAAAATGGTATCAAAGGCTAAGGAACTTTTACCGCTGCCGCTAAGCCCTGTGAAAACAACCAATTTATTTCTTGGAAATGAAAGATCGATATTTTTTAAATTATGTGCTCGAGCGCCATACACCGCGATCGTTTCCTGTTCCTTCATGGTTATAGATTCTATTTTTTAAACACCCCAAGTTGTTCTTTGTTTGATGGGATTTGTATAGAGCAAGGAATTGACGTTGCGGATATCTGATTCGATAAGACCCATGGATTTAGTATACGGAGATTTTTAAGGCTCGTGCCATGTTGTCTGGCCCAAAGTGCTAAATTTTTAATTGGGTTTTTGACCTTAATGACCTTGCATTTGATGGGGGAGTAACGTGCAGTTTTTGGAATTTGATATCCATAGTCGGCAGGGTGTTCCATGATTAATTTTAAGGCCATGATTCGAAACACATAGCGCGCTGTTTCAGGATTCATTTCGGTGTCAAAAAAGTGCTTTACTCCTTGAGACTTCATGTCTTGCATTAATCCGCCCGGACCGCGATTGTAGGCTGCACAGGCATTAACCCAATCGTTAAATAGGGTGTAGTTGTTTTTGATTAATCGGCATGCTGCTCTTGTACTTTTTTCAAGGTGATTGCGCTCATCGATTTCTGAGGTGATTTTAATCCCATATTCCGGTGCAGTACCTGGCATGAATTGCCAAAATCCCGCGGCACCTGCTGGGCTAGTCACATTACTTAGGTTACTTTCAATAACACAGAGGTATTTGAAATCATCGGGAACTCCTTCTTGTTTTAAAATACGTTCGATGATTGGGAAGTATCGAGATGCGCGTTTCATCGCTAAACTAGTACTGCTTTGAAAATATGTATTAACTAATAATTCTCGATCCAGTCGTTCTTTTAAATCGAAATCCGTTATAGCGATTCGCTCATCAAAAAAAATGATTTCCCGAGGAGTTTTTGGTGTTTTGTTGGGATTTGAATGTACAGGCTTTGTGGAATTGTTAGTATCGGTTTGCTTGCAGTTAAATAGAAAAAGGGATAAGCTAATCCACAGCATTATCTTTTTTAATGGGAGCTTTATATGCATGGGTATTTTTGAATAGAAAATAAAAGGCTATGAAAAATGGGATAATTGGAAATGATGAGAAAAAGGAGAAATTATTTCGATAGAGATACATGGTAAGTAGCCCTAAACAACCCAATACAAAGGATATAAGCCAAAAGTAAATAAAGGTTTGACGTTCTGTAAAACCCCGATAAACCATATGGTGCGTGGTATGGTCTTTTCCTCCTTTAGCAGGTGATTTTCCTTGTTTAATTCGATTGAATGTAACCGTAAAGGTATCAATGAACGGAATTGCCAAAATCATCAGTGCCGCAAAAGTGCTTACCCAAAACGGCATTGAACTCGGTTCTTTAAACCATATAAAGTAAACACTGTAGTACGCAATTGCATAGCCAATCACTTGGCTTCCTGAATCTCCCATAAATAATTTGGAAGGGGGGGCATTTACAAATAGAAATCCGCTTAATGATCCAATAAGTCCAATAACAATGAAGGTGTTTACATCGAGCGAGGAATTAGTGAAAAAAAAGCTATAGGCCAATAAAAAGAATAATGTATTTATTGCGATACTGGCTGTAATGCCATCCATATTATCCAACATATTTAAAGAATTCATGAGTCCAATAACCCAAATGATGGTAATGAGTGCATCGATCCAAAATATTTCAGTCATCGGTATAAGCAGATTACTTACTACTAAACTTCCACCGCAAATGAATTGAGTTAATAACTTAATGAACGGTCTTGTATTGAACGCATCATCTGCAAGTCCCATAAAGAATGCGAGGGATATTCCGATAAAGAAAAACAGAAAGCGTTGATCTCCGAAAATATTCTGAGTTGGGTGAGAAATCAAATAAATAACCATCGAAATAAATACCGAAACAAAAATGGCAATGCCCCCAAGGGAAGGTTTTGATGTATTGCTCCAGCGAACATGAATGTCGTTTTTACTGCGTATCCCTAACGATTTAGAGAACCCCAAGAGTACATATACCATTACAAGAGTAAAACCCAAGGTGCCAGCGAAGTATAAAAATAACTTTATTGCTAAGGGCATCGACTAAAATGGACTATTAAAGGTTTCAAACAATACCCCCAAATCATCTTTGGCTGAGGTTAATGCCGGCACAATTGGCCAACTAATTCTAAGCTGTGGGTCATCCCATCGGATGGTCAGTTCATCTGTTGCTGAGTAATAATCTGTGCATTTGTAGGTGAAAATCGTATCGTCTTCTAAGGCTTGAAACCCATGTGCAAATCCCGGCGGAATATAAAACTGTAAGCCATTGGCTTGACTCAATTCTACGCAAATATGTTTCCCATAGGTTGGTGATTGTTTTCTTAAGTCTACTGCGACATCCACTACGGAACCACGCAGCACTTGAACCAGTTTTCCTTGAGCCTTTGGAGGACTTTGAAGATGTAAGCCGCGTAAAACCCCTTTCTTAGAAAGCGATACATTGTCCTGTACAAAGGGAGATGAAATAAGCTCTGCGTAGCGATTTTCTTGAAATGATTCCATAAAATAACCGCGATCATCCTGAAAACGATTCGGTTTTATGAGTAATAAGTCCATGATTTCAAATTCCCTAATCTCCATGCTTCTTATTCTTGAATTTAAATCGGCTCAACCACCGTTTCCACCAAGGCAGTGAATCTTCATCTGAGTAGTATCCACCATACCCATACCCATAGCCATACCCATATCCGTACCCGTATCCATAAACAGAACCCATCTGTGGGACAGCATTTAAGATGATATTGATTTTATCAAGTTTCTGTATTTCAAAGAGTTCCCTGAGTTGATGGGCAAACATACGTTTCGAGTAATTTGCTTTGAATACATAGATTGCAATATCTGCTTTGGAAAGGAGGTTAATTCCATCGGACACGATCCCAACGGGTGGGTTGTCTATAAAAATCAAATCATAGGTAGCCTTTAGTTGATCTATTATTTTATCAAGTGTTTCACTCTGAATTAGATCTGAAGGGTTTGGTGGAATAGGTCCTGCAGTAATAAAATCAAGTTGCTGAATTGTTGATCCCTGAATAACCTCTTGTAAGGGTAACAATCCAGATAACACTTGGCTCATACCTTTTTGGTTTTCTACATTAAATCCATGATGAACTTTAGGTTTACGTAAGTCTAAATCCAGAATAATGCATTTTTTACCTGAGCTTGAAAAGGTAGCAGCTAAATTCATGATAACGAAGGTTTTTCCTTCGCCCGAAATCGATGAAGATACAGCAATTAGTCGGGCATCCTTATTGATGAAGTTTAGGTTAGATTTAATATTTCGAATGGATTCGGAGATCCTGGACTTGGGGGATTTGGTAATTACAATTTGAGAGTATTTCATCTTACTCTTGTAAAGCGGTACACTTCCTAGGATTGTAGTATCATTGGGGAGTAAATTTTTAAGGTCTGCTAACGAAGTAATTTCGTTGTAGGTTAAATAGTAGAATAAGAGCCAAGCTAATCCAATTAATATTCCCGAAATCCCAAGGATTAAATACGTTTTATTGCTATTTGGAGATACGGGTTGTTCCGCAAGGGTAGGTAGGCTCAATAACCTATTGTCACTTGAAAATCCGGCATTGTTAATTTGAAATTCAATTTTCTTTTGAGTGAACAAATTAAAATACTCTCGATTCAATTCCTCCATATATTTGAGCCGATTGAATTCCGTAGTTTTTTCTGGTAATCCCAACAATTTTCCTTCGTATTTCGCCAGTTCATTTTCAATCAAGCGCTTTTCATGTTTTAAGCGTTCTTGAATCGCATTTAAGCTTTTCTTAACCCCTTGAATTCGGTTGCTAACTCGTTCATTTATGAGCCTTACTTTACTGCTTTCATACGTGATGTCTTGCAGTAAATCTTCTCTTGATTCTAACAGTTTGTTTAATTCTTCAATTTGTCGTGTAATGGACCCTTCAAAGCTTCTTCTGCCTACTAATTCGGGTAAAATTCGGTAAATTTCATTGCGAGTAACATCGCTTGAAATTCTATTGTTTACGTAGATTACTGCATTCAATTCTTCATTGATTTCAGTTAAGCGTTTAGAAAACGACGACAAGTTACCCGTAATGTCGGATTCTTCGTATTCAATGCTGGGGATGTTTTGCGATTTTTGAAACAGGTTCAAACTATCTTTTGAATGATCAAGCACGAGCGATAAAGAATCTAACTGCCCATTAATAAATGCAATGGTTTGACTATTCTCTTCTTGTGTTTTGTACTTTTCAAAATTGAAGTAACTGTTAATGATCGATTGAATTAAATGGTAACAGAGCTTGGGATTTTCGTGATTAAATGAAATTTCAATTGTTCGCGCATTTTCATCAATTGGTGTAATGCTTAGACCAGCTTGTAGATCTTTTACTAATTGATTCTTATTGTTGAAAGTAAAGTAAATTTCTCCGGTGCTGATAATTTGATTAAACGCATCGCTGTTGTTTGTTTTTATTTCAATGCTGAAGTATTTCGTAACGACTGGAACGCCCAATTTCCCGGTTTTTTTTAGCACCTTATCCTTGTGTTCAAAGACTAATTCAAAATCACCCGATGAACTGGGGTTGATTTCAATTTTTGTATTACATAAGGTTGAATCAAATAAATCTTTTACCAAAATGGAAAATGGGGTGTATCCGTATAGATTTTCAGTAAGTAAATCCCCTTCATTAAAAACACTCGTATTCAAATTTAAACTTTGGACCGCATGTTCAAATAATATCGAGGACCGGAGCAACTCAACATCTTTTGACAAACTGTTGTCTTGCGAAAGAGGAGCTTGTTCCCCAAGCACTTGCTTTACTTTGTTGGAGTGAATCACTTGAAGTACCGCTTGTGAATTATAAATAGGCTTTGTATAGCGCAAATAAATAAAGGCAAGAAAAAATAAAAAGACCAGAAGTAAAAGCGGCTTGTACCAATGCTTTGCTAAGATATTTCTTAGAATTATTGGGTTGAACTGGTCATTTACAATCAGTTTTTCTCTCGTCATAACTTGCTGAAGATTGAAAACAATACCAAGCCACTTGTAAGAATACTTAGCCATGGACCTGCATCCCGTAAGGTATTTTGAGCGTTTCGCGGATGATGATTTATCACAAGTATGTCTCTGTTTTGAACCCTTACGTCTGCATTTTTCAAATTGTTCATTTCTGATAGGTCAAATTCGTATATTTTTCTAACACCATTTTCCATTCGAAACAGCCGAATTTGATTCGATTTCCCATGATCTTTAATTCCTCCTCCCAAGGCAAGCACCTCCATTAAGGTCATCGCTTCATGGGCTAAAGGGATTACTTGTCCGGCACCTTTGCCATTGAATAACATAAGTCGCTGATTTGTAACGCTTACCTCTACGTATGGCGACTGAATGGTCTTCGTTAGTTTTAAGGTCAGTGCTTCCGATAATTGATTTGTCGTTAAACCCTTTGCCATTAATTCTCCTACCAACGGAAGTCTTATTTCACCGGTTGAACTCACGGTGAATCCATCATCCATTTTAGTGGGAATTTCTTCCGCTTTAATTGATGCAATCGACATCAAGGCATTTTCTCCATCATTTGGGTAGATTTTAATGCTTAATTGGTCGCCAGGTTGAATGGTTTCATCTTGATTTTTGGGCTGAAAGCTTTCTATGGTATAAGAGGGCTCCTTAGAATCAGAAAGTAATTTGTTCGAATTATAAACGCTGCATGACGGAAGGAATAGCGCGATGAACCAGTAAAATAAAAACGTTTTATTCATTAGAAAGTAATGTCTTGTATAAACTATCCATATCATCCACTAAGCGTTGATAGGTGAACTTTTCCTTTACAAAGTTACGAGCATTTTGTGACATTTTCATCCTTAAGGACTTATTTAGATGCAATTCTATGAGGTGTTTAGCTAATTCCTCTTCGGAGTTTCCTTCCATGATTATTCCGGTTTCATTTGCTTGCACGATGTCCTTTACCCCACCAACGTTTGTGCTTATTACCGGGATACCACTGGCTTGAGCTTCAATTAAAGAAACAGGGGTGCCCTCGTTTAACGACGTTAAACATACGATATCCATGGCTGGATACAAGGTAGTCATGTCTGCTATCCATGAGGTAAAAACTATGTTTTTATTGAATAAAGGATACGTATTTTCTATGTAGGATTTGATTTCTGTTTTTAGTTCCCCGTCTCCAACTACATAGAATATAAATTCATTGGGATACTGACGTAGTACAAGCGCTGCGGCATCAATAAATAAACGGTGATTTTTAATGGGAGCCAAACGGCCTACAATGGCTACGGCACATTGTTCATCAGGTATACCATCGACAGTTCTTAATTCATTGCGCTTAGAATTACTTTCTTCAAATCGCTTCAGGTCAAATCCTAAGGGAATGATGCTGGTTTTTTCTAATGGGACGACGTTAAATTTATACACTATATCTTGCTGCTGTTCCGGTGAAATGGTAATGATGTTCGTACTTATCCTACCTAAAAATCGCTCAAGAAGAATAACCAGTTTTGTAACAATTGGATTGAAATAGCCTTGAAATACATGGCCATGGTAGGTGTGTACAATAATCGGAACACCCATCATTTTGGCTGCGATTCTACCCAAAGCCCCAGCCTTGGATGCGTGCGTATGCACGATGGTAGGTTTGTATCTTTTGATCAGTTTAATCAATGCGAAAAATGTACGTAAATCACTAAAAAACCGAATGCTTCGAGACATCGAGCCTAATTTTTCGAATTCAACACCCTGCGATTCTAAGATATACGTGGCATCCTGTTCAGAGGAAGTGGCGCGCCCTCCAATTAGCATGGTTTCATAGGGTTTGGGTAGAAATTTGGTAAGATAAGTTACATTGTAAACTGGCCCGCCCACATTAAATCGGTTAATAATACGCAGTACCTTTATGGGTCTTTCGGTTGAGTTTGTCATGCGTTGGTGTTGAAAAGTCCTTCCAGTACAATGAATTTCAACATCTTCGAATTGCCATCTTTGTACTTATGAGGACCCTGCAAAGATATAGTTTCCTTTTCTTCTTTTTTAGCAGTTTGTTGTTGAATGCACAGTCCTATGATTCGTTGCTAAAGCGTTTTGTAACTAACAAATCATTTTCAGGAGCAAAAATTTCAATCTTGGCAGTTGATTTATCCAGTTTCGATACCTTGTTGTCATACAATCCCATGCTTCCTACGGCCACCGCCTCAACTACTAAATTATTTTCTACTGCCATGGCCTTGGAACTTTTAGGGCCAGATTATAGATTTGAGACGACACTTTTTACAGATGGTCTCATTGAACAGGGTGTTTTGAAAGGGAATTTATGGATTAAAGGAGGGGGTGATGTTTCTTTTGGAAGTAAGTACTTTAATGGGGAAGGAAAAGAATATGAAGAAATGGATGCTTGGATTGACAGCTTAAAGAAATTAGGTATTCATGAAATTCAAGGCAAGGTGATTGTTGATGGCTCTAGCTTTGGATATGAAGGTACACCATCGGGTTGGTCGGCTTGGGATGCCGGTAATTATTTCGGGGCTTTTCCTGCCGGACTTAACTTCTATGATAATGTGGCAAGATATTATTTTGAAACGGGTAAACCAGGAAGTAGAGCCCGTTTGATTTGTACCTCACCAGTGCAACCAAACCTACAGTTAATTAATAAGATAACAAGCGCGAGTGTAAAAGGGGATCATTCTAACCTGCAAGGTAGGGCTTACGATGAACACCGAATTGCAACAGGGAAATTGCCGGCATATCAGTCGAGTTATATGGTGCGAGGCTCCGTGGCAAATCCTGAATTCAATTTTGCTGAAGTTCTTAAGTCTCGATTTCTGTTAGATTCATTCACGGTAAGTGGTGGAGTTCTTCCTGTACGCGGAATGCCTATTCCTGATTATGACTGTTTCTACAGGTTGTTTGCAACCTATGGTCGCAGTGTCCAGGAAATAACAAAATGGACGAATCGAAAGAGTGTAAATTTGTTTGCGGAAGGATTGTTAAATGGGGTAGCTTTCAAACTTACAGGTGATGGCAGCAACAGTAACGCACGAAAAATTTATAACGAATTTTTTGCTTCTCGAATCGATACCTTGGGATTGCGTTTGTATGATGGCAGTGGCTTGTCGCGCAATAATCGCATCACAGCTGCACATTTTTGTGATTTATTGAATTACATGACGCAAAGCCCTATGGCGGATGAGTTTTTTAATTCGCTTCCCGTTGCAGGAAAATCAGGAACCATAAGTGAATTATGCAAAGGAGCTGCAGGTGATGGAAGGATCTATGCAAAAAGCGGCACAATGACAGGGATTAAATCCTATGCGGGATATATAAATACTTTGAGTGGAAAAAAGTTGGCATTTGCCTTTGTTGTTAATGGCTATAGTTGCAGCCAATCAACGGTAAAACAGCAAATGGAAATATTACTTAACCAGCTAACTCAATATTAGTTCCGTTTCAATAATAGTTTCCCAAAAAGAAGTGATGCCAATTCCAGCCTCAGCGAGCATCTTTGGTACGATGCTTTCTGCAGAGAATCCAGGGGTGGTATTAACTTCAATTACATACGGTGTTTCTCCTACCAACATAAAATCAATGCGCGCAATGGATTTTAAATTGAGTAATTGATAGATTCTTTTAGCTTCTACCTGAATCTTCAATGTTAATTCTGGAGAGATACGCGCGGGGGTTATTTCATTCGACTTGCCTTGGTATTTCGCTTCAAAATCAAAAAATTCATTTTCTGAAACAATTTCGGTTAAGGGCAATGCGCTAAGTTCTGTTTTGGTCCGATATACCCCACATGTAACCTCAATCCCATCTAAAAATGATTCAAGCACAATGGTGCTTCCCTCCTTAAATGCAGTATCAATGGCGCTCCTTAATTCTTCGGCCTTTTTAACCTTAGATATCCCGTAACTGGATCCTGAATCGGTTGGTTTTACAAAAATTGGTAGTCCCAGGGTTTCAATAAGTACCTGTTCATTCAGGTCATCACCTTCTTTTAAAAGAACAGAATTGGCAACAGGAATACCAAAGGATTTTAAAAATTGATTACAGTACCATTTATCGAACGATAGGGCAGAAGACAACACGTTTGCATTGATATAAGGTATGTTTAGCATATCCAACAGCGCTTGAATTTTTCCGTTTTCACCGGGATCACCATGGATATAAATTATGGCTCCAGCTAAGCTGATGCGCGTCCCGTCCACAAAGTGAATCATTCCAGTATTTAAATCAAAAACGCCATGCGTAGATCCATGGTTCACTAACCAACCTTTATCTGAAAGCACAATCATGTAGCCTGTGTAGGCATCCGGAAGATGTTTTAAAATGGTATTCGCACTTTTGAGTGAAATTTCATACTCTGAAGAGAATCCTCCGCAAATGATGCCTATATTTTTCATAATACGAATCTAAGCTTATTCATACAGGCGCCAACGCGTACGATCTGATTTTTTGAAAGGTGGAATGTTGAAATTTACTGTTGATTATGTGTAATTTTGCAAATCATGCGTATCCTATATTTTTTACTTTGGTTGGCTTTTCATTATTCATTTCGCTTGTATTTTAGAAAAATAAAGCTCATTAATCCAAGTAATTATTTTTTTGGCAGGACCATTTTTGTAAGTAATCATCAGGGCTCCTTTATGGATCCCTTGTTAATCGCCTCTCAGCGAAAACCGATTGTATTCTTTATGACAAGGTCTGATGTCTTTACGAAATTCACAAAACCATTACTTTGGATGGTGCACATGCTGCCCATTTACAGACAACGGGATGGGGTAGATACCAAAGAGAAAAATGCCAAGATCTTTGAGAAAACAAACATCGTTTTAAATAAAAATCGTAATATTTTGATTTTCGGGGAAGGGTTTACCGATGATCGCATTCAACGACGCTTGCACCCGATTAAAAAGGGACCTGCCCGCATTGGATTTTCTGCGTTAGAATTTTGCGATTGGAAAAAGGATATTTTTCTTCAAGGCTTGGGTGTCAATTACACGGATTTTAATATGCGCCGAAGTGATGTGTTAATTGCCGCAGGAAAAAAAATACGCTTGAATGATTTTAAGGCGGATTACGAAGAAAATCCCTCCAGGACAATCACTGATGTAACTCGAATTCTCGAAACAGACATGAGGCTATTGGTGACTGATGTGCATAATCCTGAATTGGCGGATGTACATGAGGATATCATGATGTTAACGCGTAAAGGGATGCATCCAACATGTTTTGATAATTTTCTAAGCATTGAATCCCGCTGGTTATATTCTCAAGCCTTAGCCCGATGGATGAATGGCTTGACCGAAGATCAGTTATTGGGCCTCAATCCCTTGATTGCGCAAATTGATTCTTATAAAAAGCAGCTTCAATCCTTGGGAATTACAGAAAATGAACGATTTCTAAGCGGAACAGATTCTTGGAGGGCTTCATTCAAGGTTT
Source organism: Flavobacteriales bacterium (assembly GCA_947463385.1). Taxonomy (GTDB): domain Bacteria; phylum Bacteroidota; class Bacteroidia; order Flavobacteriales_D; family Crocinitomicaceae; genus UBA952. The sequence continues at coordinate 46,682 of CANHSL010000006.1, read as the reverse complement.
TAAAAGTACTCGTTCTATCGCCTTTTGCGTTGTTAGGTGCGCTGCATGCGGGATGGGTATATTTCCTAATTAAAAAATGGGTGGAGACTAAGTTTAAGCGTCCAGTTTTCTGGGGATCGACAAAAAAGGTATTGGCTATTTTTGCAATGGTTTTGCTGAACTTGCCCTTGTTTTTTGTTTTGCCCTACATGTTGCCTTGGTCGTTCCAAAGTAATCTATTATTTTCCATTGGATATTTTCTGGCTATTGGCGTTTTCGCCCAGTCATTTTTGACAGTTGCCAAAGAGTTATCGTACCTTAAGCGTTATTCCAAGGTGAAGTCACTGAATATCGAAGGACTGAATAAAACCCATGCTCAACTTCTTGATGCGATAACCTCCTACATTCCAATTGCATGATCTCGAGCTTGTCAGATGATTGGAAAACGGAGCTATCCGAAGAATTAGTAAAACCTTATTTCACCGACCTTATGGCTAAGGTTTCATTGGCATATACCACTTATCCGAATCAAATTTTCCCACCAAAACATCAACTGTTCTCCGCCTTTAATTCCTGTTCTTTTGCGAACGTTAAGGTGGTTGTTTTAGGTCAAGACCCATATCCAACGAAAGGTCATGCCCACGGGTTTTGTTTTTCTGTTGAAAAGGAAGTTCTACCCTTGCCAAAGAGTTTGCAAAACATCGCCAAAGAACTGCGTACAGATGTGGGAGTAGAGTTGAAAGAGCAAGGGGATTTAACATCCTGGGCAAGACAAGGTGTTTTATTGTTGAATTCAATTTTAACAGTTCACGAGGGTAATCCTGGAAGCCATCAAGGAGTTGGATGGGAGCGTTTTACGGATTCCGTCATTCAACGCTTGGGATCTCGAAAGGAACCCTTGGTTTTCTTGCTTTGGGGCGCACACGCCATCGCGAAAAAATCCTTGATTCTTGGACGAGAACATCACCTCGTATTAACAGCGCCACACCCATCCCCCTTGTCCGCATATCGTGGTTTTTTCGGGTGTAAACATTTTAGTCAAACGAATGAATTTTTACAATCCGTAGGGTGCAAGCCGATTGATTGGTAGCATTTAACTATCTTTGAACCTATGAAATTGATGAACGATTTGTACCTTAAAGCCCATCGGGGAGAGGTGATCCCTCGATATCCAGTATGGCTGATGAGGCAGGCAGGACGTATTTTACCTGAATACCGCGCGGTTCGTGCAACATTGAGTGGTTTTAAAGAATTGGTTGAAACACCAGCGCTGGCTGCGGAAGTTACCATTCAACCGGTTGATTTATTAGATGTTGATGCAGCGATTTTATTTTCGGATATTTTAGTGGTTCCCGATGCCATGGGCTTAACCTATGAAATGATTGAGCAACGCGGACCGTACTTTCCGAAAACCATTAGGTCACGGGAAGAACTTTCGTTGTTAGATGCGAATCCAGATGTTGCTGATCGATTATCGTATGTCTTCGAGGCAATTCGACTTACGAAAGAAGGCTTACACAATCGGGTTCCCTTAATCGGCTTTGCCGGGGCTCCATGGACCATATTCTGCTACATGGTTGAAGGGAAAGGATCAAAAACATTTTCTGAATCCCGTAAATTACTTTACACCGACCCGGTTTTGGCACATGAGTTGTTAGGTCGAATCACGGATTTTACGATTGAGTACATGAAAGAACAACAACGTGCCGGTGTAGATGCATTGCAATTATTTGACTCATGGGCAGGGATTCTTGGCCGAGAACAATATGAAACATTCGGCTTAAGCTACATTCGTAAAATCGCGCAGGCGTTTGAAGGGTTTCCTTTTACTGTTTTTTCAAAAGGCGCAATTGCTTCATTGCCAGACATCTCGGAGATTCCTTGCACTACCATTGGCTTAGATTGGAATATGGATATCAGAGAGACTAGACAATTAGTAGGTAAAAACAAGACGCTTCAAGGAAATTTAGACCCTTGCCTGCTGTATGCTGATGCTAAAACAATTCAAGTTGAAGTAAATAAATTGTTAGATTCATTTGAAAGTCCAAGACATATTGTAAATTTGGGTCACGGCGTTTATCCGGACATTGACCCGGAAAAAGTAAAAGTGCTAATTAAAACCGTAAAAGAATATGAAACGAAATTTTAAAAATATCTTACTGCTCACGATAGGGTTTGCATGTTTTCAACCCCTGATGGCACAAAAGAAAGGAGAAAAAACTGTGTTATTCTACAAGTACACGTTTGATAAATTCTCAAGCGATGAAGTAGAAATTTCCGAACCAGGAAAGATTGACATGTTATTTGGTTTAAAGCCATCTACGTCGTTTCCTGCGGATGTTTACTATGGTTCCGGTGATTATGGCGCGGGTGCAAATATTTATGGGTATGCCTTGCCAATTGACCCTAAAAACGAACGATTTGAAGGGAACGATAAAAATACCTTTGTTTCTACAGATGATTTAAAAGAAGGAAATGTGGGGTATGCAGGGATTGTGACCTACAAACCGGGTAAATTGCAAAAAGAGAAGAGTTTTGTTACGATTCCATTCTTTGATGGTAAGTCTTTAAAAAAGATGATCAAAGGGAAGAAATATTGTATTGAAATGTCGATATCCCTTGCAGAGGCATCTAAGTATGCGTCGAATAATATTGGGATTATGTTTGTTAAAGAACCATCACAATATCAAGTGGAATTAGCAGAAGGTGAGGAGTCTGGCCCAATCAATGTAGAAGCTGATCGCATCATTTATAATTATAAAAATAAAGTCTACGATTCGTATTCAGGTTGGGATAAAGTGTGTGGTGTATATGTAGCGAAAGGTGACGAACAAGGGTTGGTAATCGGGAACTTTTTAATCAACGATAAGACCTTAGCGGTAGCGCAAAAGAAAATAGCAACTGGAAAACAAGAAAGAGATGCTTCAACAGGTGAGTTAAGTGAAATTCCTGCAGTTTTACCGATGGCGTATTACTTTATTGACAATATCCGAATTAAAGAGGTTGGCGACAAAGAGCCATGTAATTGCGTTAAAGTAGATACGGCTGCATCTTCGGTAGAATATTCTAAAGTCGTTATTACCAAAGAGCCTGTAGTTTCTGATAAAATGACAGAGGAAGAGAAAGTTGCTGCTCAAGTGATTTATTACCCATTCGGAAAAGCTAAGCCAAGTGAAGTAGGCAAAAGCTGTATTCAATATGTTGGAGATTATTTGAAGGCTAATCCATCAAAGAAAATAACGATCTATGCGCACAACGACGAATTAGAAGATAGCTTGGCAACAGCCTATGAAGATTTGCGTGAGGAGTTAGAGAATTTGGATGAACAACGTGGAGACTACATCAAAACACGATTGATGGAAGTATACGGTATTTCTGAAGATCGAATTATCATTATCGCTGAAAATGCCATGAAACCAAACGAGGCGGAAATGACTGAAGATGATGATCCGAACGACAGAGAGTTAAAATTAGCTTACAACCGACGTGTTGAATTTCAAGTAAAATAATAAGTAGAAAATATATAAAAAAAGGGGCTCAAGCCCCTTTTTTTATACCTTGAACTTTTTAAGTTCTTGGTAAAGACGGTGTGTTGGTAGTCCCATTACATTCGTATAAGAGCCTTCAATCCGTGAAACACCAATTAGTCCAATCCATTCTTGAATGCCATAGGAGCCCGCTTTATCAAGCGGATTGAAATTGTTCACATACCGATTAATGTCATCTATGGACAGCACTTCAAAATGTACAGCGGTATGTTCTTTGAAGATTACACGCTGCCCGCGGTGTGCTATGCCTACGGCGGTTATAACTTCATGGGTTTTTCCAGATAATCGCTGCAACATGGCTACGGCTTCTATATGGGAATTAGGCTTCCCAAGTGGGGTGCCCTCATGAAAAACTAAGGTGTCGGCACAAATTAATAATTCATCAGCTGCTTGCGTATCAGCCATTTTATCGAGTTTCTGTCGTACAATATCACTTGGGATTTCGTCGTGCGCTAATTGGTCGTTAATAAGCTCTTCAAAATCAACACTTCGAGTCTCGAATGTGATGCCCAAGTGCTCAAGCAACTCTTTTCTCCGAGGTGAATTTGATCCTAAAATAATTTTCACAAGAAATAAATTGAAGTGGAACCCAAGAGCAAACTCAATTTGAGTAGTAAATTCATTGATTTTTCTCGAGCATTCAATAGTTGTAATATCAAGATCGTCATGCTGAGTAGTAGCGCACTGGTAAAAAGTATATTGAATTCCAAACCACTTGGAAAAGCACCTATAAATAACCCGACTAAATATATTGGTATTAACAATAGCGTAACGCCTGTTGCTATCCAACGCGCTTTTTCAGCGCCGTATACCAGAGGAAATGAACGAACATTTCGTAAGGTATCACCCTCCATATCCTGAATATCTTTAATCACTTCCCTTGAAAAATTAATAATCAAAGCAAAACAAGCGATGAATATTAGCGGTGCAAGATCATGCAGTTCCCCGCTAATTCCATTATCAGAACCACAAATTAAAACGCCTCCAAAATCATGTAGTGCTTTCAGCGAAACCAGTGGAATTATGGCGACCAAGAAGGAGACACTTAAATTCGACCAAAATAATCGCTGCTTTAAATAAACTGAATATACCCATAAAAGCGACGTAGAAAAAAAGTGAATAAACACATAAAACCAGCTCGAAAATCGCCAGCTTAAATAGATTGATATACACAACGCAAGCGCATTAAATCCCCAATGAATAATAATTGCCCATCGCCGCTTTATGCTTTTTTCAATAACGATTTTTTCGGGTTTATTAATGCGGTCAGACTTCACGTCGAAATAATCGTTAATTGCATTTCCAGCCCCGGCAATTAGTACCGTGAAAAGAATAAATAGGTTAAATTCGATTGAAGGTGTTTTATCATAAGTTTGCGTATACCAAACACCATACATCGTAAACGCGATGATGAATAAATTTGATATGCGTATTAGCCTCAGGAAACTCATTGGTTTATTATTTTGTATACGGTTCTTCGGTTAGTCTGATGGGCCTTTTCTCGCTCAATTTCTGTCGCTATTTTGGCGATTTCCTGGTCGCTTATAATCGGATTTGTTTCTCCGTATCCAATGAAGCTTAATCGGTTTGCATCGATGTGTTCCACTTGAATTAGGTAATTGTATACTGCTTTAGCTCGATCTGCCGATAGTTTTAAGTTGTCCTCCGCTTTACCTCGCGTATCGGTATGTCCACCCAGTTCTATTTTGATGCTAGGCTTGCTTCTTAGGAAGTTGGCTAAATTATTTAATTCCACATTGGATTCTTTGCGCAAAGTTGAACTGCTTAGGTCAAAGTATATATTCTGTAGCACATTTTCAGTATTGCTATTCAGCGGATTCATAGGGATGTCCAAATGGTAAGTGGTTTGATTTTCATTATATGTTAAATCAAATCCCAAGGAAGTCATGGCGTATCCTTCATATTTAACTTCAATAACGTATTGGCGGTTGGATGGCAAAGGGACAGTGAAGGTACCAGTAACCGCATCGGCATCGCTTATAATGATTGTTTCTCCCGAGGCAATGTCTTTAAGGGTAAAATGTCCAGCAACAGGATTATTCGTTACCTTATCATACACTCTTCCGTCAAAATAATAGGTCGTCGTGGGCTGGAACTCACGGGGGAGTTTAAAGTAATAGATGTCCAAATCACCATAACCTCCTTCGCGGTCGGATGCAAAAAAAGCAACATCTCCTTCTGCTGAGACAATCAGTGAATTCTCATCAAATTTTGTATTTATCGGATACCCTAAGTTTTTTGGTTTAGACCAGTTTCCTTGGTTGTCCATTTGGCTGACAAAAATATCTGAGCCCCCCATTCCAGCGTGACCTCTCGATGCAAAATATATGGTTTTTCCATCCGGATGTATGCATACAGATTCTTCGGCAAATGGCGTATTAATTACATCTGACAAGCGCTCTGCAGCGCCCCATTTTCCTTGTTCGTTTAAATAGCTCACATAAATATCACTATTCCGTTGATCTACCCCTTTCCCCCTTAATCCACGGATAAAGTAAAGTGTCTTGCCGTCCGCAGCCAACGAAGGTTGGGTTTCCCAATGATATGAATTCACATCTCCAGGTAAGTTCGTAGGATTAGACCAACGTGTCCCAATTTTCTTGGTGTAGAATAAATCGCAGCTTCCCTTTCCTTTTCGTTGTTCTCCATATGTGCCTGTTTCATCGGTACACGCAACAAATATTAAACTTCTGCCATCGGCTGAAATTGTCGGAGCACCTTCATTGTGTGAAGTGTTTACATTTTCAGGCATCGGCGTTGACTCCCCCCATAGCGTATCCGTTTTCAAGGAAATAAAGAAATCTTCTTGGATATCCCTTCCGAAAGGCAATGCCCGTGTGAACATTAGTTGCTTACTCGTTACGGTTAAGGTTGGATAATATTCGGCATAACGCGTGTTTACTCCCGGGCCAGCATTTACCGGATTGAAGGGCTTAGGGTGTTTGATCGCATCAATGGCAAACAGGGCATTGTCATATATTGAATAACCTGATTTTAAATATTCTTCATTTGCATTGGGATGATTGATGAAGGATTTAATGTTAGTTAGGGCCTTATCGTAGGTGCCTTGGTCAAGGTATAAATCAGCAAGCCGATAAAATGTCATTCCGGTTCTTGAATGATTAGGAGAAACGCGTAGCGCATTTTCAAAATCTTCGATAGCGCCTGATTTGTCCCGTAGATTCATGTGATATTCTCCCCGAAGTACATAGGCTTCCCAAAAATTCGGGTCCTTTTTAAGTGCTTTGTCTATAAGTTCTAGCCCCGCCTTGAAATCCGGCATGCGCGTTGTAGGATCCAATTGCTGCGTCGGAACCAACTGTGCTTGCTTAAACAGCTTGGTCGCTTTTTTATTGGTGCTACTAAATTGAGCCAATGAAAGATTGCTAATTATCATGCAGATAATTACAAATAGTCCCGTGCGTTGTACTCTGTTCATCAAGGAATATTTAGATATTTATGTGTCTGTAACGATAACCTCCAGCGTGGGTTACGCGTTATGAAATCAATGATTTGTTCTTGTAGTTGGTCCTTTTTACTCCATTCCGGTTGAAGGTACAAAAGGCACCGGTCGTTTACCTGCTGGGCATGTTCTTCCGCCCATGCCAGGTCTGAGGGATGGTAAATAACGACCTTCAACTCATCGGCCTTCTCATACGCTTCAGGATGAGGTTTTTTAAATTTTTTAGGCGAAAAGGTATACCAATCAACGGTGCCATTCAATTCGTAACAACCCGAGGTTTCAAGGGAAATATATTTTTTTTCCTGGTGAAGCATGTCGGTTAATGCCCTTAAATCATGCATGGCAGGTTCGCCCCCTGTGAGCACAATAAAATCGAAGCCGTTACTTAGAACCTTGATTTCTTCCAATGAATAGGCTTTTCCTGCGCCCACATCCCAACTTTCCTTTACATCACACCAAACACATCCAACATCACATCCCGACAGCCTAATAAAGTATGCTGCGCGCCCTGTATGGTACCCTTCACCTTGTAAGGTCCCAAAATGTTCCATCACCTGATAGGAAGTATGCTCCATGCAAACAAATTTAAGCTTACTTTACCTTGTTTGGTTAAAATGGTTACCATTTAATCTATCTTTTTATATTTGTTAAAATTAAATGAACAACCTATGAGAAAGATTACCTTATTTTTTAGTTTATCCCTAGCTTTTATCTATTCAGCTCAAACCCAAATTGGAAACAGTGATTTGGAGCAATGGGAGAATGTAGGTGCGCCTACTGAAGAACCTGTAAACTGGAATAGTTTTAAGACAGGATCAGGAAATTTTGCTGGGTTTGCGAATAAGCAAATTGAGCGCTCTGCAAATGTCCGTGCCGGTGCTTCAGGTATGTATTGCGCCCGTATTTGGTCTACCAGCGTACTTGGAATTGTTGCCAACGGAACCATGACCTGTGGTCGAATCAATATGGGAAGTACAACGCCAGCCAACGCAGCGAACTATAACTATTCTTCTATCGCAGATGCAAACTTTTCTGAGGCATGTGTAGATTCTCCGGATTCTATCGTGTTTTGGGTAAAGTATACGCAAGCAGGTGGAGGAAGTCAAAATGCGCGTATTCATGCTATTTTACATGATGCCTTTGATGTGCACGATCCAATTGATGCGAATTCTCAGTCACACATTATTGCAACCGCTGAATTAAATTATGCTGCAACGGGAGGGAATTGGGTGCGTAAGTCAATTCCATTTACGTATTTACCTAATACTGGATTGTTACCAGGGTATGTATTGGTTACCTTCGCTACGAACTCAACTCCGGGTGGTGGCGCAGCGAATGATGAAGTACTTATTGATGATATTTCACTCGTTTATAATGGCGGTGTTGGACTTGACGAAGCTTCAATCGCGCCGATGCATGCAAATTATTCAAATGAAGAATTGAGCTTGTTTGGACAAACGCAAGGTACCTTAATGGTTTATTCCATGAATGGTGCTGAAGTGTTTAACGGGTTAATCAATGGGAAAGCTACAATTTCTCTAACTGGAGGAATATACGTGGCTCGACTTATCGACCTTAACGGAAATATCTTCTCAACAAAGTTCTCGGTTAACTAAGAAAATTGAAGTACGTATTGATTTTATTGGGGCTTGTATCAACCTTGGTTGGGTACAGTCAGTCCACCGTTAAAGGTATTGTTCGTGGGGAAAACAATGAACCCATAGAAGGGGCAACGCTTGTTTATCGAAAGGACATAACCATTGGTGCTCAAACGGATGCTCAAGGAGCCTATGAATTATTCCTTCCGTCAGGTGCCGTGAAAATAGTGGTCCGTTTTTCAGGCATGCGCAACGATACCTTGTCGCTAAATTTAGTGCCCAATGAGGTTCTTGAGCTTAATGTTACCCTTAAGCCATATAGCATCAAGAAAGATCAAGTAACGGTTTCGGTAGGTAAATTTGATAAGCCGCTAGAAGAACAAACCGTAACGATGGTGGTGATGAAACCGTCGCTCATCGAAAACAAAAACACCCGAAGCATTGAAACTGCTTTGGATCAAACGCCCGGTTTGAATATTTTGGATGGTGAGCCTCAAATTAGAGGTGGAAGTGGTTTTACCTTTGGTGTAGGTGCTAAAGTGGCTGTAATTGTTGACGACATGCCAATGCTTTCGGGCGACGCAGGTCGGCCAGAGTGGGGCTTTGTTCCAGTAGAAAACATTAGCCAAGTGGAAATTATCAAAGGAGCCGCAAGCGTTCTTTCAGGAAGTTCTGCGCTTTCAGGTTCTATTCACATTCGAACAGCATATCCAACATCCAAGCCGTTGAATAAGGTGAATTTTTATTCAGGGTTTTATTCCGCTCCCTCCGTTCCAGGGGCTAAATGGTGGACCGATTTCCCCTTGATTTCTGGTGCAAATTTTATTCACGCGAAAGCATATAACAATTGGGATGTTGTGGTTGGTGGCAATGTAAATTATGACCATGGATACATCGGTGCGCCTAAGCCTGGACAATATGTGATTGATACCATCTCTAATTTTACTGATCGGCAAATGGCCATGAAACGGGCTCGGTTAAATTTTAACATTCGTCACCGTTCTTCAAAGATTACCGGATTAAGTTATGGCCTGAATGGAAATGTAATGCTGGCGCAAGGCAACATGTCTTTCGCTTGGTTAGACGACACGTCGGGCTTATATCGTGCCTATCCAGGGGCTGTGTTTTTACAAGATCAGACAATATTTAATTTAGATCCCTTTGTACAGTTAATAACCAGTACGCACGGAAACCACTACCTCAGAACCCGTGTGTTACACAGTGACAATCAAATGACTGCGAACCAGGATAATCGGGCTACTACGTACTATGCGGATTACATGTTTAAGCAGACTTATAAGCAATTGAACGGACTTGATTTTATCGGTGGAATCACCAGTTCGTACGTTAATTCGTTTGCAAATATGTATGTGGGAAGCGGAAGTCCTAACAACCGTTTGCTTAATTTATCTGCATACACGCAAATGGAGAAATCCTTCAATAAAATATTAAACGTTTCTGCAGGGGCTCGTTTTGAATATTTTCAATTGAATGATACCGTGACCGCCATGAAACCAATTTTCAGATGCGGAGCAAGTTTAAAGCTGTACCAGGAAACCTACCTTCGCGCTTCGTTTGGACAAGGATACCGCTTTCCAACCATTACAGAGCGCTTTATAAAAACTGGTGTTGGTAATTTTGGGGTTTTTCCAAATCCAAGGTTATTGCCTGAAAGCAGCTGGAACGGTGAAGTAGGGGTTAAGCAAGGATTAAAATTGGGGGGTGTTTATGCCTATTTGGATGCGGCGTTCTTCTGGCAAGAATATCAAAATACCATAGAGTACATGTTTGGAATCTGGGATGTAGCCAATGCGCCTGGTTCGTTTGCTGGCTTCAAATTTTTGAATACTGGAAGGTCTCGTGTGGTGGGGATTGACCTTTCATTAGCAGGAAAAAGTAACATCAATAAGAACCTTGAATTATCCTTTTTAACAGGCTATAATTACATCGTTCCTAAAACACTCAATCCAGACTATGTCTACGCAATTGATGATATTAATCGGAAATATAGTTACAACACAACATCTATGGATTCCGCCAGTCAGATTCTCAAATACCGCTTTCTGCATAATGTGAAATTTGATGCGGAATTAACGTATAAATCTAAGTTCTCTGTAGGCTTGAGCATGAAGTATTTTAGTAAAATCGTTAACATGGATGCGATTATTAAAGACTTCGAAGAAACCACAGCGGCTTCAGGTGGCGACAAGCAAAACATTCGATACATGGATTATTTTAATTCGCATCGATTCGGGAACATCATCTTTGATGCACGCGTTTCTTACAGTGTGAATGAACACCACAAGGTTGCGCTGGTGGGTTCGAATATATTGAATCGAAGTTATTCCCTTCGTCCGCTTAAAATCGAGCCGCCTCGATCCATCATGCTGCAGTATACATGGAAGATAAGTTAGTCTTTCTATTGCGATTCTAAAATTAACCTGTATCTTTGCACCCTGATTTTTTTATTAACCGAGGTTTAGCACCTCAATTTATAAACGCACATGGCAACAAGAATTCGTCTACAAAGACACGGTAAAAAAGGAAAAGCATTTTTTCACATTGTAGCTGCAGACAGCAGAGCAAAAAGAGATGGTAAATTCATCGAGAAATTAGGAACATACAATCCGGTTTCTAATCCAGCAATAATCGACATTAACTTTGAACGTACCTTACATTGGGTAACCGTTGGAGCAGAAATGAGCGATACCGCACGCGCTATTCTTTCGTATAAAGGAGTTTTATTTAAAAGTCACTTATTGAAGGGTGTAGAAAAAGGTGCATTCACATTAGAAGAGGCTGAAAAGAAATTTAACGTTTGGCTCTTAGAGAAAGAGAATAAAATCCAATCTAAAAAGGACGGTCTATCAAAAGCATCTGATAAAGAGAAAGCAGAGCGTTTGAAAGCTGAAATGGAAAAGAATGCCGCTAAAGCAGCAGCGTTGGAGGCAAAAATGAATCCAGTAGCAGAAGAAGCACCAGAAGTTGAAGAAACTCCAGCAATAGAAGAAGTTCCAGCAGTGGAAGAAGTTCCAGCAGTGGAAGAAGCTCCAGCAGTGGAAGAGGCTCCAGCAGTGGAAGAAACTCCAGCAGCGGAAGAAACTCTAGCAGTGGAAGAAGCTCCAGCAGCGGAAGAAGCTCCGGCAGCGGAAGAGGCTCCGGCAGCGGAAGAGGCTCCAGCAGTTGAAGAGGCTCCAGCAGCGGAAGAAGATCCAGCAGCGGAAGAGGCTCCAGCAGCGGAGGAAGCTCCAGCAGCGGAGGATACAACAGAACCAGCAGAATAATCTTTACCCCATTGGAGGGATTTATAGAAATCGGTCATATTGCGAAACTTCACGGATTCAAAGGTGAAGTTTCGTTGTTTTTGGACGTTACCAATTCAGAAGATTATCGGGATTTATCCGTCGTTTATTTTAATATGGATGGGATACCAACGCCCTTTCATATTATTCGCATAAAGCCAATGAATAAGGGCTTCCTTGTATTAACCTTTGAAGGTATTTCAACGGAAGCAGAAGCAAAAACACTCTTAAGGAAAGCTGTATTTCTTCCAGAAGTGGTTCTGCAAGAATTAGACGAGCATACCTTTTATGATCATGAGGTGGAAGGCTTTACGGTGATAGATACCGTTCGGGGAAACATAGGAAATGTCGTTAGTATTATTGATCACCCATCAAATCCTCTGCTTCAAATTGATTGTGATGGACAAGAGATCCTGGTTCCCTTGAATCTAGACCTGAATAAGACCATTAATCGAAACGATAAAACACTTACAATAACTACCCCTGAGGGCTTGCTTGATATCTACCTGGGTTAATTTAATAATCCAAGACAAATCTTCATTCGAATCACATGCTTTGCGGCATCTATTACTTGCGCCTTAAACTCCTTGTCTTTTTTGTAACGTGCAAGTAATTCTTGATGTGTTTTCGCTGCATCAACGGGCATTAATACAATATGACAACCGGCCTCGATGGCTTTACTCGCGCTTTGTGGTACATTGACCACGCCACCCATATTCATGGCATCCGTTACGATTAATCCATTGAATTCTAACTCGTTCTTCAATAAATCTGTAACAATGGATTTTGAGCAGGTAGAGGGAAGTCCATTCGTTTGATATTTCTTGTTGTTTATTACCGCAATGTGTGCGACCATGATGGAAAGCACCCCTTGTTTTATTAGTTCAGGATAGGTACTAATTTCCTTTAATTCGCCATCAATCGTTTGTAAGGAGGAATGGGTGTCCCCGCTAACCAATCCGTGACCTGGAAAATGTTTTGCTGTGGCTATAATGTTCTTGTTTTGAGTCTCTTGAATAAAGGTATTAGACCACGGGATAAGTTGTTCGGGTTTTGAGCCAAATCCTCTGTACCCTACCGTCGCATTACCCGCTACATCAACCACCGGGGCAAAATTATAATTGATCCCAATGTCATTTAAATCAGTTGAAATTTGCTGAGCAACTTTAATTACCTCATCCAAGGAACTGATTTCAGCAGCTTTTTTAACCGGAGTTGATCCAGTTATTTTACGATTAACTAAACTAGGTTCTGCGTCCGCGCTGTATAGAAAGGGTAAATTCCCTAAGGATTTATTTGTTTTTTCAAAGGAGGATATCATGGAGGTGAATTCACTTTTTGTGCCATTCAGCATCAATACACCACCAATAATCCGGTGATTAATGTGGTCTTCTATCGTGGCTTGGGTTTGACCATATTTCCCAACCGCAGGCATGATTAGTTGTGCGATGATGGCTGTATCATCTAATTGTTTAAGTACGTCATTAACGGCATTATCTAAATCCGAATTTGAACTTAAGAAATCAGTTAATTTAAATTTTGTGTTAGTTTCTGGTGTAGGAACTTCATGAGTTACCTTGGTATCCGCCTGTTGAGAACAAGCAAATAATCCGAAAAGTGTAGAGAAGAGTAGAAAAGTGAATTTCAAGTTCATAGCATATTTTTTGTCAAAAGTATAAAGCATTTAGTTTCCTCAAGGAGTATGCCGCGTTTCTTTTCAACATCCTACCTTGGATTGCAATGTTACGAACTGCGTAATTTCATGTAAATTTAATGTTAAGTTCAGCGCAATTATTTTAATAATTAGCCGACTAATAGTAAAAATCACTCCATGAAATACCTTAGTTTAATTCTACTTTGTTCGCTAACATACCAGTTTTCTGCTCAAGACTTATACGACAAAAATACGGTCCAAACGGTAGAGGTATTCTTTGCACAAGCCAATTGGGATGCTTTATTGGATAACCTTGCGCAAACTACGGAGGATTACTTATTAGCAGATTCAGTGCGCATAAATGGGATCGTATTCGATTCTGTTGGGGTAAAGTATAAAGGAAATAGTTCTTACAATCCCAATAACAATAAAAATCCTTTACATATCAACCTGGATTGGGTAAACAGCAATCAAGACTATCAGGGATATACTTCATTGAAGCTCCAAAATCTGTACTCCGATCCATCCATGATTAGAGAAGTACTTTCATATGCAATCCTTGAAAATTATATGGACTGTCCGAAATCGAATTTTGCTAATGTATACATTAACGGTACGCTTAGAGGACTCTATTCCAGTGCAGAAAGCATAGATGATCGGTTCAATACCAATCATTATTATGACCAGGAAGGATCGTTTTTTAAATGTAATCCGATTGGTGGGGCGGGACCTTTTGGCGGGACTTCACCAGATTTAAAGTATTTAGGAACAGATTCCACGCTCTATGCCAATGGGTATGAATTGAAATCAACCTATGGGTGGACTAACCTGATCGACATGATTAATACCCTGAATAATAATTTTTCTACCATTGAGGATAAATTAGATTTAGATCGCGCAATTTGGATGCTTGCATTTAACAATGTCCTTGTTAATCTAGATTCTTACAGTGGGTCATTTCGACAAAATTATTATTTGTATAAGGACCTAAATAATCGGTTTATTCCAACCGTATGGGACTTAAATATGAGTTTTAATGCCTTTCCTGGCGGGACAGGTTCCGGTTCCGGTGGTCCAACCTTGGATCCGATGTCCAATAGCAATTCGAATAATCATCCGCTGATAAAAAAAATATTGGCAGATCCGTTGTACAACCGAATGTATATGGCTCACATACGAACTATGTTGCAAGAGATGTTTGCATCGAACTGGTACATAACACAAGCGAATGCATTGCGCAACACCATAGATGCTTCTGTACAAGCCGATCCCTTTAAATTTTATACCTATACCCAATATCAAAACAGCTTAACCACGGCAGTAACAGGAGGCGGTGGACCGGGTGGGGGAAATTCGATTCCAGGAATTCAAACCTTAATGAACGGACGGGTAACCTATTTCAGTACGAACCAAAATTACACCTTGGTAGCGCCAACCATAACCAGTTATGGTGCATCAAATCCAACACCGGCATTTAATGAAACATTCTTTATTACATCTGCCGTTACCAATGAAACTGCTGTCTATTTAGGATATCGCACCTCCCATGAACTTCGATTTACTCGTATTCCAATGTTCGACGATGGAGGTCATGGAGATGGAGGAGCTGGAGATCACACCTATGGGGCATCGGTTACGGCAAATGGTCCTATATTCGAATATTACATCTATGCCGATAATGCCAACGCTGGATTGTTTAGTCCGCAGCGGGCTGAGCATGAATTTCATTCACTGGATTTGAATATCCCTGCACCAACTGTCGGGCAAGTTCAAATTAATGAAGCCATGTCGGACAATGACTTAACCCATGATGATCCCTACGGGGAATCAAATGATTGGGTAGAATTACACAATACAACTTCTGATGCGCTAGATTTAAGTGGTTTGTACTTGAGCGATGATGCCACACTTCCACTAAAATGGGTAATTCCTTCAAATACTGTAATCCTCCCGAATGACTATTTAATCATTTGGACCGATAATGACACGCTGCAAACAACCGGCTTGCATACCAATTTTAAGTTGGGCGCCTCCGGTGATTATGTTCGCCTATCCAATGGAATAACAATCCTTGATCAAGTAACGCTTCCTGCATTGTTAACGGATGAATCCTATGCGCGCTGTCCAGAATCGGGCGTCGTGTTTGACTATGCGGCTCCAACGTTTGATGCCATGAACAATTGCTTTGCCGGTACTGAACCGATTTCATTTGAACCAATACTCTATCCGAATCCAGCAAGTGATATGGTCAATCTTAAGCTTACACAGCAAGCGCACATTGAAGTGATGGATATGAATGGAAGGGAAGTCTTCACTGAAGGTAATGCCATTGGATTGGTTCAGCTCACAACATCAGCATGGACCAATGGGCTTTATATAGTGGTTATTCGCGATAATCAAGGCGAAACACATTGCTTAAAGTTAATTAAGCAATAACTATTCTTGTGCTAAATGGTTCTGAATCATCTGCACCACTAAATGGCGTTGATGAATTTCTCTCAGGTAGAATTGATTTACTTTCTTCGAAATAAATTTACGTTTACTGTACCCAAAAGTAAGAACCCCAAAGGCTTTTCGGATAAAGTTTAAATTAGGGGAATAATCTAAATCCATACGACCAATGGCTTGTAGCTCTTCATTAATTCCTGGGCTTAAATCCATTTTAATTGCTTGCTGACGAATACCTTCAATAAGATTATCGTAACGCGCCAGTTTGATGCGCTCGTAGTCTTTGGTTTTCATAAACCGTGTGTATTGAAAGTCTGCATCGGTGAATGCATGAAATAATTCTTCGATTGTCATAATTGATTGTGGAGTGCAAAATTAATAAAAGGAATAGAATAGGAGATGTTTTACACTCCAATTGTCTAATTTTACACCCTATGAAAACGAAATCAACCCGAAAGAATAAGGTGAACGTGGTAACACTCGGTTGTTCTAAAAACACCTTTGATTCGGAAATCATGATGGCTCAATTAAAGGCAAACAGTTTTGATGTGGGTCATGAACGAAACGAAGAATCGGAGATTGTAATTATTAATACCTGTGGGTTTATTGATAATGCTAAACAAGAATCAATCGATACCATTTTACAGTATGTTGACGCGAAACAACAGGGTTTAGTCGATAAAGTCTATGTGACCGGTTGCCTTTCTGAGCGTTACCGAAGCGATTTGGAACATGAAATCCCCGAAGTTGATGCATATTTCGGAACGCGAGAATTACCAAGGTTACTGAAAACGTTAAAAGCTGATTATAAATATGAATTGGTTGGTGAACGTTTACTTACCACGCCAAATCATTTTGCCTACTTTAAAATAGCAGAAGGCTGTGATCGTCCGTGTTCGTTTTGTGCCATTCCCCTAATGCGCGGACAACATGTGTCAACACCAATGGATCAATTGATTACCAATGCCACCCAATTGGCGAAACAAGGGGTAAAAGAGTTGTTGTTAATCGCACAAGATTTGACCTATTACGGCTTGGATATTTATAAGAAAAGGAACCTTGCTGAATTAGTAGATAAGTTATCGGATATTGAAGGAATTGAGTGGATTAGATTGCATTACGCCTTTCCTGCAGGGTTTCC
This sequence comes from Flavobacteriales bacterium, assembly GCA_947463385.1. Taxonomy (GTDB): domain Bacteria; phylum Bacteroidota; class Bacteroidia; order Flavobacteriales_D; family Crocinitomicaceae; genus UBA952. The sequence goes on along the minus strand of CANHSL010000006.1, from coordinate 29,528 downwards.
GATGGATGTGTTAGATGTGATGCGTGATCGATCCAACATTTGTAATTACTTGGATATACCATTGCAACATGGGTCTACGGCTATGCTTAAAGCGATGCGCAGAGGCATTACACGCGAAAAAACGGAAGAATTGATTGATGCGATACGACAGAAAGTTCCAGGGATCGCGTTGCGAACTACCTTGATTGCTGGATTCCCAGGGGAAACAGAACAAGATTTCGAAGAAATGATGGGATTTGTAGAACGTAGTCGGTTTGATCGCTTGGGAATCTTCACCTATTCCCATGAAGAAAATACACATGCCTTTTCAATGACAGATGATGTGCTTGATGCGGTAAAGCAACAGCGTGCAGATGCGGTTATGGAGCTGCAATCCGGCATTAGTTATGAACTCAATCAAGCAAAGATTGGAAATACCTATAAAACATTGTTTGATCGGGTGGAAGGGGATTACTTTATCGGCAGAACCGAATTCGATTCTCCTGAGGTAGATAATGAAGTTCGTGTAAAACGAACACCATCCTTATATGTGCCGCTTGGCTCATTTTCTCAAGTAAAAATCACCTCGGCGGATCATTATGATTTGTATGGTGACATATTATGATTAATTTTAAATAAAAAAACATGAAAAATCTGCTTTCTCTTGTTGTTCTTTCAATGCTTTTAGTATTGAACAATGCATGGGCTCAACCCGCATCACCCCTTACTGTAATTGATGCTTCAAGTCCAAATGCCTGTGACGGTTCGGCATCCATCACGAATCCAAATATTGTTATCACCAATACGATTGTTTGGTACTCGAACGGCGCGATTTTAGCGCAAGGAGTTACGAGTGTTTCTAACCTTTGTCCTGGAACGTATGGCGTATATTATACCACGTTTATAGATTCAGTTACAGCAACTTTTGTTATATCTGGTAATCCATGTAACGGTTTGCAGGCGGTAATCACGGGGACAGCTGCAAGTTCTCCAAATGCATTCGATGGATCAGCTTCGGTAACTGCTATTGGCGGCTCCGCACCGTATACGTTTACATGGAGTAATGGAGCTACAACAAGTACCATTTTAGGCCTTGGTGTTGGGGTTTACAACTGCTGTGTTACGGATATGAATGGGTGTGTGAGCTGTGATAGTTTTACCGTTTCGGCGACCATAAATCCAGGAAATGACACCGTATTTGTAATTAATAATAATAACATTCCGAACGTAATTGATTCCCTTGGAATGCAACAAGTACTTGATTGCAGCATTGATTACAATGCCATTGGTGCAGCCTTTATTTCTGGTTCACAGTATATTCCAAGCGGTAACCCAAATTCGCTAGACAGCATCTATCTTACTTGGCAAGTGTATGATACCTTGGTTCCGGCAAATGTAATGGCGACCTATGTGGTTGGATATTCTTTATTCCCTCCGTTAGCTCAAGCGTATACCGCAAGTTTAGAGATTCATTGTCCGCAGAAGAATACGAATTATAATACCTTATTAATTATAGATCAATTTTATTCATCACAATTGGGACTAGCGGAACCTACGTTTGTACCGAGTATTTGCGTTCAGGACGGGTGTGCTTCCATTAACCTGCATACGCTTCAGCGCGGCGAATTGACCATTTATTCAATAAACGGTAACGTGATGGCTGCGCAACAGGTTTCGAATGTTTCATCAACGCAAGTTCAACTGGCGAATTGGAATCCAGGAATCTATTTTGTGCATTATAGCCTATCTTCAGGAGCACGTGGCGTGTTGCGCTTTGTGAAACCTTAATGGGTTTTAAATAAAGAAAACATTAAAAAAGGCATGTTGAGTATTCAATATGCCTATTTTAAAATCTGGACCTTGCGCGTATTTTAGCACAAGAGTATAATCATTTCAAATATTGGCTTTGGGCTATTCGCCCCCGCAGTGGTCGCGCAGTGGTAATGGGTTTTATGTATCACCTAGGACTCCAGCGGAGTCCGTTAGTTTATAGTACAATCTTCCCCAACAAAGCGATTCCATAGGAGTCGAATATTTTCCATGTAATTGAATACCAACAAATGGCTCCACGGAGTTGAAGATTCAACAAGGCATCTGCGAATTGATTGTTGGTGTTGCTTTGTTCGACCCCGCTGGGGTCGCGAAGTATTGGTAATGGATCTTATGTACAATCTAGGACTCCAGCGGAGTCCGATAGTTTAAAGTACAATCGTCCCCAACAAAGCGACTCCATCGGAGTCGAATGTTTTCCTTGGTTATTTTAATAAATTTAAACATTGGGATTACGAGCACGCTCGTTTTCCGGGAATGGGGCTCAATCCAAGCATAAAGCCCACCTTGTTTCACAAGGCTCGGACTTTTTTGTTTATTCCCTCACTCAAGCAAGCTTGGTTCGTTCCTAAACAAAAAAGTCCGCTTCTTTCGAAGTGGACTTTTTTTGTGATCCCGCTGGGATTCGAACCCAGGGCCCATACATTAAAAGTGTATTGCTCTACCAGCTGAGCTACGGAATCGCTGATTTGAGGGTGCAAATATACCAAAAATATTCTTCTAGCAATCCTTTATTCGGTATTTTTGAGAAATATAGTTAAAAAAAGGGTGATTTTACAGAAACATTTGTGTTTGTTGGGTTTTATGGGAGCCGGTAAATCTGCCGTTGGCAAGGCATTGGCTCAACGTTTGGGGATTTCTTGGGTGGATAGTGATTCTTGGATTGAAGAGAAACAGGGGCAGTCGATCTCGGAAATTGTAAGCGCTTTGGGTTGGCCTGCATTTCGCGCGCTGGAACGTGAATTTGTATTTGAAATGAATACGCAAGCACCCCTAGTAATTTCGTGTGGCGGTGGGTTTCCCTTAGATCATGAAAATTGGCAATGGATTTCAAGAAATTGTACCTCAATTTACTTACGCGTTGACAAAGAAATCTTACTTAAACGGCTTGTAGATGAGACCTCAAATCGTCCCTTACTGCAGCAAAAGAATCGCGGAGAACTCGTACAATTTATCGCCGAAGAACTTGCACAAAGAGAGCCTATCTATACAAAAGCGGATTACATCATTGATGCCAACGGTACGGTGGAGGAGACCCTACAACGAATCGAGGCATTAATATAAATCTCGTCGATACCCCAGTTGGAATAAAAAATTCAAACGCGAGTAGGTGTGGCTATTTTCACCCGCACTATTATTTGCTAGATTTAATACAGAGTAGGTTCCTGTAATATCAAAAAACAGGGTGCCTCGTACGGGAATGGTGTATTTAAAGCCTCCTTGTATGCCTAATGCCAAATAATAGATGCTTCCTTTGGTGGGATTTGCATTTGGAAGCGAATACAAGCCTTCCCATTCGTACTGTTTTGTATAATCAAATTTCGAGAATTTAGCGCTCGTGGTGTTTATTCCGATGCCAAAAACGCTTCCACCATATAGCGCAAATCCGTTGTCGTAATCATTTAACATGTACGACCTTGTTCCACCCTCAACATAGAATGTGTGGGATTTAATGTTGTAAGGTACGGAAAGCGTGTAAGGCGTGGTTGTTACATCATTTGCAGTCATGTTTGCATAACGGGTTGTGCTGTCTTGATTGGGTAAAAATGCGGAAGCACGAATAAAAAAGGTTAAGTCGCTTGATCTTGGAAGTTCAAGTCCAACATTAAATCCAACGGATTTACGTTGCGTACCAACGCCATTTAAAATGCCTGTACCCGCTGAAATACTCATTTGAGCAAACATGGAGGAAACAAAACCTAAAACAAGAACGAATAGCGTAAATTTCATAATCCGAAAAATTAACTTCAATTAAAACAAATGTAGTTCAGTAGGGCCTATTTAACAAGTTAAATCAACTATAAGTTTTGTTAATGAATCTAAATTTATTGAATTGTTTTTTATAACTTCGTTGACGTATGAAGCGCCAAGTGGCTTTTTCTTTAGTTCTCGCTACCCTTTCGTTCATTGCAACAAAAGCAATTGAATCGTTTGGGGTGGACCAATATTACCGGTTTCAAGCAACTCATTTTCAAAAAGAAAGTGGTTATTTTGATTTACAACATCCGTCAAGCATTCAGTTTTTACCCACCGGTTTACTCCCATTTAGTGAGATTTCCAGCCTTGATAGTATGCACTTAATGGCTATGCAGGGAACAGGTGGGAATTCGTTGGTGCTTTTAAATACAGACTCAACGTCCTTTTCATTGGTAAGTCCATTAACATCCGATGTAACGCTCTCCTCCTTCGTACAGGTGGATAGCCTCTTGTATCTGTTTGATGAGAAGATGGATGTATTTGTTTCTTCGTTCCCTTATGATTCTTCATCAACGCATAAAATTTCGAATATTCGTCCGAATTGGACAAGCACCTCCGCGTGTTTTCATAAAACCACACATCGAATCTATTTTAATCCCGAGGTTGAAAACCCAACATCGAATCGTCTTAGGTCCGTGTATACGTTCAATGTCAATAAGAATCGCTTTACATCCGCTCCCTTGTTTTCTTTTGATGTGGATGAAATTGAGCGTTTTGCTACCGAGAATGGAATCAGAATCCATGCAAATCGAATTACCGAATTGAAAGATACAGTTCATGGGCTAACTATAATCCCCAATGCGATTGCGGTTCATCCAAAAACCAATGAGGTTTATATTCTGTCGGGTACCGATCGCTCTTTAATTGTTTTTGATCAATTCGGAGTAGTCAAAAATTATTCAGAATTGGATGCCAGTTTGTTCCCTAATCCAACCGGATTAACCTTCGCGCAGAATGGAGATTTATTAATCTCTAATGAGGATTTAATTAAGAATTCAATCGTGCGAATTTCTTGGAATAAGCTGTGGCAATCCAAAGGTGGAAAAGGATTGGTTTTTGGACGTTAATCCAAAAGAAGTAATCTTCCCATAGGCCCTTCGCACAGCAATAAATCAAGTGCAGACAAGTTACTCGAGAATGGTTTATGGTAGCTAAATACCTGCTGATATGCTTTGAACTGCTCACGACTCAACCAGTTCGTGTGTCTTGAGTCTTGTTCAATATACGGGATAAACTCGTTTGATTCCTTAATGGATACCGGTAATTCCCATGCGTCTATTAGAAACCGTATAATTTGTAGGTTAAGCTCCCAAAGCGTCATCGGATGCTTCAGTAATATGTCCTCAATCTCCAGGTGATAGGCTTCAAAATAAGGCGCCTTCCCATAGGCAGATTGTATAGCCCTCCAATGTTTGATTTGCCAAGAACTGTCGTTGCTGATTTTGATTTCAGAAATGCACTGCTTGTAGTCACTGTGGGCAATGGGAACAATTAACCGAAGAATTCCTTCAGGAGTAAGGATTTCGCATCGATTTCTAATGCTTTGTTTTATCCAATGTTCGTGCTGATCAATGACTACGGATTCGTGCTTACAAAGTTCCCGTAAATAACGTATACTCGGGAAATACGCCGTAGGAAAAATCATCTAAGCCAAATACTTGAAAATAGCAATCAATACACCAATTCCTAATGCAAAGCCTATTAATTGAAGTATGCTAAATGAACCTTCTTGGCTTACATTCTTAAGAATTCGTTCCATTCGGAAGCCTTTGTATGGGCTCTTTGATAACCAAACTAAGGAAGCACGCCCCACGATATGATCTTCTGGTACAAAGCCCCAAACCCTTGAGTCTGCTGAATTATAGCGATTGTCTCCCATCATCCAATAATAATTCATTCCAAAGGTATACGAGCTTGCTTTTTTATCGTCGATAAGTATCGTTCCGTCTTTCTTTTCCACCAAGGTATGACCTTCATAAGCCGTAATAATCCGACGATACCATGCAATGTTTTTAGAACTTATTCTTACCGTAGCCCCCTTTTTTGGTACGCGAAATTCCTGGAAATCAGTCATGGTATTGTTCACATAAAAATCCTTAGGAAAACATTCGAGGTTTTCTATAAGTTCTTCCGGACTGGGATTGCGTTTTTCAACCGTATACGAAGGACGATCGATGTGCACACTAAATTTGGCATTTGGATACGCTTTTTGAATGTTTCGTTTTTCCAGTGGTGAAATATTCAATACATATGGATTGGTAGAATCTCCTTCTTCGTAATCGTATCGCGATGCATCAGGTGCATTTTCAAGCCCGAATCGTTCGAACATTTCTTGTGCGTTGAAGGTAGCCGTTGCCTTGCTTACATCCCACTTGAACGCCATGTTATCAAAGATCTTAGCAGGTTTTCCATTGCGGTATACCGTGGCATTCTCAATTTTTATAACATCACCCGGTGTACCAATACAGCGCTTGATATAGTTCTCCCGTTTATCTACCGGACGATAAATTAACCCGTCATGCGTCATGCCTTCCGCGTTTTCCGTAGAGTAAATTGGAAAAAGTCCATTCTTCAAGTTTTCACGTGCTATATTCCTCCAATAATCAATATTATCTATAAAAGAGAGGAACTTGAGTGAATCAGCCGCATTTACTCCTTTCCCAAGCAAGTTATTTTTGATTCTAAACTGCCAAATTGCTTCGTTATTAATTATTCCATGATAATCATGCCCCATAAGTCCATTTGGAATCCTTGGGTCATACACCGCAGTGTCTCCCGAAGGGTAATTAAATACCACAATGTCGTAGGGTTTGATTTTTCCAAAGCCCGGTAGTCGGAAATATGATCCTTTCTCAATCGTTAAATACGATGGAATATTCACCCACGGAACGTTGTTGTGTACAAGCGGATAGGAGAGGGGGGTAATCGGTACTTTTGGTCCAAAGGCTAATTTATTTACAAATAAGAAATCGCCTACAAGCATAGTTTTTTCCATGGAACCCGTTGGGATTTGGAAAGGTTCAAACACATAGGTTCGAATCACGGTTGCAGCAATTAACGCAAACAGCAACGAATCTCCCCATTCTTTAACGCCTGTTTTACTTCCCGCTTTTCTACTCGAAATGAGAGAAAATAAGAGTTCTAGCGCGTGACCAAGTACAGGAAGACACATAAACAGTACAAGATGATCTCCCCATTTTCTTGCTTCGAGTTCTTTGGCATTATTCCAATTGGTTTCAGCCACTTGAACTGCTTTTTCATCAGACACCAGTTGGTGCATCAATACATATGGAAAGAAGATTCCTTGAAAGGTATCCATTAGTGAGAATCGACCGAATCGACGAATTAAGCTTACGTTGGCAACCATCATCATAATTAAATGAACCCCAGGAATAAGCATTAGGATGGTCCAAAATGGTTTTTTGTTCGTGTGCTTGAACACCAAGTAATAATTGTACAGCGGGATATAGGCATTGGATGAGCTTAAGCCCATCTTTTGAAATTGTTTACCCCATTGTCCAAGGAAGGGATTAATCAGGATAAGTAGGTAGAAATAGATAAAACTCATAGCGTTATTTTAAATTTAAAACATCTTTCATGGTAAAAACACCTTGTTTTCCGAGTAAAAACTCAGCGGCTAAGATTGCACCGAGCGCAAATCCTTCCCTCGAATGTGCTTCGTGGCTAAGCGTAATGGTATCAATGGTGGATGTAGCGAACACTTCATGGGTTCCAGGAACATCCGGTTCTCTATGGGCAATAATGGAAATTTGATTCGTTGATACCTCGTTCCCGAGTTGCCATTCGCAGTAGTTGGTATTGTTTGCGATTATTCCTTCAGCAAGCGTTACCGCGGTTCCACTGGGGGCATCTAATTTTTGTAGGTGATGGGTTTCTTCTATGCGTAAGGTGTACTGCGTTTGTGATTCGATCAGGCGCGCAAGCTTTTCTGTTAATTGTTGAAATATATTCACACCAACGCTAAAGTTTGAGGCATACAATAAACTTCCTTGCGCCTGTGAAACAAGTTCAAAAATATCCTCCTGTGATGTACTCCAAGCGGTGGTTCCCACTACAATCGGTAATTTTTGTCTGATGGCTGTTTTAATGTGTTCAACCACCGCATCAGGACGTGTAAATTCAATGGCCACATCGGCAGTGCTCAGTTCATTGCCTGCATACGGTTTTTGAGAATTATAAATGGATACAATTTCATGACCGCGCGCTATCGCTAAGCGTTCTATGATTTTACCCATTTTACCATATCCGATTAGAGCGATTTTCATGGCCTTATTTTAAGGTGATTTTTGCCGTCATTCCAAGCGCAGATGAATTTATAAAGGACGGACGAATTAACAAACTTAAATCTTTTGAGACGTCAAAACTAAGAAAATGTGCTTCTACCGCTGCGTCAAGAATCTGAATGGCATAAACGGCCCCGATGCCTAAAATTGATAGGTCACGTAATCGCGCATATTGATCGTAAAGTGAAACCAGCGCAAGGTCATCATAGTCGACCCAATTCGGATTGACCGCGCCACCGATTTGACGTTGGTTATATTCTGTTTTAATGCTTTGCACCAGCCGTTGATTTTGAATTAACAGGTAGGTAGTTCCACCAATTCCTGCAGCAATAAGCGGTACTTTCCAAAATGCATTTTTTCTTCCGCTTGTATGAATGCTGTTGTATACTTGTCCTCCGCCTGGAATACATGCAGACAATAATGCAGCTTTTTTGAAAGGAATCACACTGTCGTTTAGTTGCTTTTGTCCGTTGATCAATACTACGTGTATTGACAATACAATAAAGCTCAGGAGCAATTTCATGAATTGCCTAGTGTTTCTAAGAGCATGTTCAACTGTTCCATGGAGTTGAATGAAAGGGTGATTTTCCCTTTACCTTGTGCATTCTGGTTTACTTGTACTTTTAATCCAAGTTTCGCTTTGAGTTGGTTCTCTATAGATCGAACGACAGCTGATTTCGGGGTTAATTTAGGGGCAGGTGATTTAGGTTTACTGCTTGGTTTTCCCCATTGTTCTACCTCTCGAACGCTCAGTTGATTTATTTTAATGGCCTCGAATGCTTTTAGCTGTTCCGATTCATTGGATATACTGAGCAAGGCACGGGCATGTCCCATCGTCAATTCATTATCTCGCACGGCAGCTTGTATTGCTGCGGGAAGTTTCAGTAATCTGAGGTGATTTGCTATGTCAGAGCGAGATTTAGAAATTTTCTGACCCAATTCAGATTGGGTATACTTGCATTCTTCAATTAATCGATGGTACGATAATCCGATTTCTATGGCATTTAAATTCTCTCGTTGAATATTTTCAACCAAGGCCATTTCCAACATCGACTGATCATTTGCTACGCGGATGTAAGCCGGCACGGCCGTAAGTCCTGCGATTTGAGATGCGCGAAGCCTTCGTTCACCAGAAATAAGTTGATACCGGTTCGGACTAATTTGCCGTAAGGTTAAGGGTTGTATAATTCCTAAGGCTTTAATTGAAGACGCCAGTTCTTCCAAGGCCTCGGATTCAAAATGCGTTCGGGGATTGAAGGGGTTAGCCTCAATGCATGCAATTTCAACCATGGTAGTCCCACCAATACCGGGTTCATTGGTAGAAAGTAAGGCACCTAATCCACGGCCAAGCGCTAAGCCTTTTTTATTGTTAGAAGTCATTTTCTGAGTCAAAATCGATTTGTTTATCTGAATTACCCATTTTGGTGAGGTTGTTTTTCTGAAGAATTTCTCTCGCTAAATTCAGGTAATTTACTGCGCCTTTTGAGGCTGCATCATGCATAATCACAGGAATTCCATGACTTGATGATTCGGATAGGGTAGTATTTCTATGAATGATGGTGTCAAAGACTAGGCTTTGAAAATGCGTTTTAACTTCGTCAACCACTTGATTGGCAAGACGCAGTCTGGTATCGTACATGGTCAGCAGCATCCCTTCAATTTCTAGGGTTGGATTCAAGCGACCCTGAACGATTTTTATGGTATTGATTAATTTGCTTAATCCTTCCAATGCGAAATACTCACATTGCACTGGAATCAAAACAGAATCAGCAGCTACTAAGGAATTTACAGTAATTAATCCGAGCGATGGTGAGCAATCAATCAGAATTACATCATACGAATCGATAACTTCTTCCAGTGCTTTTTTGAGCAGGTATTCCCGGTCTTCAAGATTAATCATCTCTAATTCAGCACCTACCAAATCGATATGAGAGGGCAATAAATAAAGATTAGGGGTATTGGTCTCCAAAATGAGTGAGGCTGTTGGAACCCCATTAACCAAACAATCATAAATGTTGTTCACATTCTTTGGGTCGAACCCTAATCCAGAAGTTGAATTGGCTTGTGGGTCCGCATCGATAAGTAATGTCTTATATTCTAAAACACCCAGGCATCCGCCAAGATTTATTGATGTGGTCGTTTTTCCTACGCCTCCTTTTTGGTTTGCAATTGCAATGGTTTTTGCCATACCACAAAAATAGTGATTCACCCATGCTTCTGCAAGTTCGAATTCTATGATAATCCGCCTTTTTATCAACCATTTTCATTATTTTTGTTAAATCACAATTGGTAATGCCTAAGAACACACACATTCGTATTGGTCGGTCAAAAAGCAATCAAGTTGTTTTAGATCATGAGCAAATTGCACCGGAGCATTTGGAATTATTTGCAGATTCTGAAGGTAATGTATTTATTACCGATTTAGGTTCTTCGCAGGGGACGAAGGTGAATGGGGAGGTTCTAAAGGGATTTACTCAATTAAAAGATACGGATCAAGTGGTGCTTGGCGGGAAGGTTAAATTTAACTGGAAGAAATACCGAGTTTTTGATAGCCCTATACCAAAAGAACCGCTTAAAAAACCCAAGATTGAAATCCAATCAGAGCCCAAAAAACCCAAGAAACGTTCGGAAGCGCAAGCCATCTTGGATGTTGAGATGCGCAGCTTGTACATTATTTATGGAATCATTGCATTATTAATTCTAGTGATTTATCTAATTAATTAACGCAGCGTTTAGTTATATTTAAAAAAAAGTCGTAATATTGCACCCCCAAAGTGGTGAATTTAATATAAGAATCATGAACTTAATCAGTGAAATTCAAAAAGAAATAATTGCGTTGAATGAACTTCCTTCATTCAAGTCTGGAGATACCGTTTCAGTAAGCTATAAAATTAAGGAAGGGAATAAGGAGCGTACGCAGCAGTTCCAAGGTGTTGTATTACAACGCAGAGGTGCAGGTGCAACAGAAACGTTCACCGTTCGTAAAATGTCAGGTAACATTGGTGTTGAGCGTATCTTTCCTATAAACTCCCCATTCATCGAAGCAATCAACATCATCAAACGAGGAGATGTTCGTCGCGCACGAATTTTCTACTTCAGAGAACGTACAGGTAAGTCAGCACGTATTCGTGAGAAAAAGCAATTCAAGAAAGAAGCATAAGCAAAACATACAGAATTCAAAGGGCCGAAAGGCCCTTTTTTTATTCACTCAACAGAAGGAATTCTGTTCTTCTATTTTTTGCGCGATTCGCATCACTATTGTTTGGGAACTTAGGCTGTTTTTCTCCGAATCCTTTACTGGATAAGCGTTCTTTCTCTACGCCTTCTTCGATTAGATATTCCATTACTGCTTTTGCTCTAGATTCAGAGAGCGCTAGGTTCTTATTGTCATCGCCAAGATCATCTGTGTGCCCTTGAATCGCGATTTTAAGCGAGGCGTTTTCTGTTAAGTATTCTGCAAATCGTTTTAAAATTAATTTCGTAGTGTTCGTTAATTCATACGAATCGGTTCCGTATAAAATGTCTTTAATGTTGTAGGTTTTACCTGCCTTTAATGCTTCGGAGGTCATGTTCACGGTGAGACTATTCGTAGTGAGTTGCTCTTTGGTAATTATGGAGGAGTTAAAGGCCGTTCCTTCCTTTTTCAAGGTGACCGAAATCGGTTCATTGGCGTTTACTTTTACAACCGCGGCATACTTTCCATCTTCCTGATTTACATCAAGTACCATTTTTTCGCCATTACTGCCATAGGCGATTTCGATTTTCCCATCCACCACAGGTTGATTTTTATCATCGGTGAGTTGACCTTTCAAGATTACTACGGACTTCGGTTGGGCTTTGAGGTAAAGGTCGAATCCATAAATATTCCAGTTTCCATTTTGATAGCTTGAGTAATATGCAACATCTCCTTTAGCCGAAACAAATATCCCTAATTCTTCACCGGAAGTATTTATTGGATACCCTATGTTTTCAGGCTTACTCCATCCTTGATCGGTTTTTCTTATATAGAATATGTCCAAGCCACCTACACCTGGACGTTCTTCGCTCGATTCGGAAACAAAATATAAGGTTTCACCGTCTTGATGAAAGAACGGGCTTTTATCTTTTCCAGCTGTATTGATTTCGTTGAAAGGTTTTCCTTCCGACCAAGTTCCATCATCTTGTTTTATGGAAATGTAAATGTCATTATTTCTAGATCCTTTTCTTAAGGTTGCATAGAACAGTGTTTTTCCATCCGGAGAGAGGGAGGGTTGCGCTTCCCAACCGTCTTTCGTATTTATTCCCGCCCCCATATTTACAAGGGGTGTCCATTGAAAGTCATTGCCGCCTTTTCCAGTTCTTTTATAGGTGGTCGTGAATAGGTCACAGTTTAGATACGTTTGATTATAAACAAGTTCTTTTTTACACGCACAGATAACCATTTCTTTATTGTCAGCCGACAAGGATGCAGTACCATAGTTAAAAAATGAACCATCGTTAAACGGCGCAGGAACCGGTGACCCGTAATTGAAAACATTTTCGGTAGGAGTAAGGCGCTCAGAGACTGTGAATTCCTCCACAATATTATCGGAGATGTCGCCTAGGTTTTTACGATTAATTTTTCGCGTAAAAAACATTAAATCATTATCGGGAGAAATCATTGGGAAGTACTCATCCAATTCCGAGCTTACTTGTTCAATTAATACGGGTTCAAAGGGTACCGGATTGTCAATGAATATTCTTGATCGTTGATATTTTTCTACAAAGGCACTGGCTGTTTTCTTTTTCTCCGCATGGTCTGGAGCCAGCTTTGTAAAATCATCTTCTGGAAAAGCTAGTAATTCATTTAGGTAAGGAATCGCTTTTTCCGTTTCTCCTTTTGCAACAAGCATAGACGCAAGGTTATAGAGTATTTCTTCGTGAAATGTTGGACATTTTTTGTAGGCAGACGAATAAAGTATGAATGCTTGAGCCTCATATGTTGCGGCCTCGGTTGCTTTTTTGGTGTCCTTACTCATTTTACCTGCCTGGGCGTATGCTTTTTGTGCCATGATAAATGACACTTCAGCGTTGGTTGGATATTTGGCATTAAGTTCTTGAAATAACTGATTGGCTTTGCTCATATCCTGTTCATCACGCAAAGGCTGCAGGGCTTTAATCAATTTCTTATCCGTCGTAATGCACGGGTCGCTTTGTCCATAAGCGCAATAGGATAAGAAAAGTAGACAAAGGAAGGGTAGTGTTTTAATCATAGGCGTAGTTAAACCATTCCTTTTAAGTACAAACCCTCGCAAAGGTTACATTAAAGACACCTTTTTTAAGCCTTCGATGCACTTTTCGATGGCGATGGAATCAATGTCTAAATGTGTGACAAATCGAATCATTCCTGGGCCAAAGGCAATACAAAGTATTCCTTGTTCTTTGAGTGTGTGTATCACTTCATCCCGACGTGTAGGCTCTGTTAATACAACCACCACGATATTAGTTTCAACCGGAAAAATATCTTTTACCCAATCCAACTGGGTTAAACAGTCTGCCAGCCGTTTCGCATGCACGTGGTCTACTGTCAAGCGTTCAACGTGGTGTGTTAAAGCATACATGCCGCCAGCCGCAATTATTCCCGCTTGCCTCATGCCACCCCCGAGTACTTTTCGAATTCGTCTCGCTTTGTGAATGAATGCTGTTGAGCCAATAAGCAGGGATCCAATTGGTGCACCGAGTCCTTTAGATAAACATATGGAAATGCTATCAAAAACTTGAGCATACGTCCCGGGATCCATTTGATTTACGGCCAGCGCATTGAATAGCCGGGCGCCATCTAAGTGAAGCGGGAGCTTATTTGTCTTACAAAAGGCAGCAATACGCAGGATTTCTTGGTAATCATACACTGATCCGCCACCTCGGTTTGACGTGTCTTCAAGGGAAACCAGTTGAGTTAAGGGAAGGTGAATATCCAGTGGGTTATTTACTGCATTTGGTAAATCCAACGCGTTTATTTTTCCGAGATTTCCACGAAGTAATTTTACTGAACATTGACTATTACGAGCAATTCCGCCGCCTTCATATTTATAGATGTGGCTTTCTTCATGACAAATTACTTCTCCTCCGGGGGTCGTATGCGCCATGATGGCAATTTGATTGGTTTGCGTTCCCGACGAACAAAATAAAGCGGCCTCCTTGTTAAACAACTTAGCGGTATACTGTTCTAACTCAATTACGCTAGGGTCTTCATTAAACACATCGTCACCAACTGGGGCTGATGCCATGTATTCACGCATAGCTTGGGTGGGCTTTGTCACGGTATCACTTCTTAAATCAATCATTCGATGTATCTTTGGATTAAAATGTAAAAGTAATGTTTTGGATAATTCCTTTGGTGGCCTTTCTTGCTTCCATTCTCACATTTTTTTCGGGTTTTGGTTTGGGTACCTTGCTTATGGCGGCGATGATCTGGTATTACCCTCCTGAATTAGCCATTGCATTAACCGGCTTTGTACATTTTGTTAATTCGGCCTTGAAATCGGCATTAAATCGATCTGTTAATTGGAAGGTTGTTTTAGTTTTTGGTCTTCCTTCATTACTCGCTGCGGTAATCGGTTCTGTTTTTTTAACCATGTTAAGTAACAATGCCTTGGTGCTCTTTGATTTAACGGAAACGGAATTAACACGGCCGGTGAGTTTATTGACGTTCATTATCGGTTTCTTTATGATGTCCTTTAGCATACTTGAATTAACGTTGAAAGGAAAGTCCAGTTCCTTGCCCTTGTGGCTTGGTGGAGTCCTTTCTGGTTTTATGGGTGGCTTAAGCGGTCATCAAGGGGCCTTACGAAGTGTATTCTTAATGAATCGAGTAGGGGACGTGAGTTCGTTTGTATCAACGGCAGCCTTTATTGGCTTAATCACGGATCTCTCAAGGAATTCCATTTATTTGCTTAGCCTAAATTGGGACGCTGTGGATTTAACTCAACTTGTTTTTACGGTTATTGCTGCTGCAGCTGGCGTACTAATCGGAACACGCTTGTTAAAGAAAATCTCCTTCCGTTTTATTCAAGCCATGGTGTCGATTTGTCTTTTTCTATTGGGAAGTGCAATAATCACAGGACTTATTTAGGCTTTATCCTTTTTTCTGCGTTCCTTTTGTTTCTTCCGCTTATTTTTCTTTTCGGTTTTCGGTGAAATATCATTGGGGTCATCGTCCTCCGTTATACCGCTAGATTTTTCTGTTTTGTTTATGTCAAACAGTACTTTTTTATCACCGTATTCATCGATTTCCATCTCGTATTGCTTCGCTCCTTTCTTGTCATAAATGGTTTGATGGATGGTTTTACCCTTTTCATCATTCACCAAGTGCTCTCCAACAGCAATATCTTTTTTGAAGGTACTTTTCGCGAGAATTAAACCCGTTTCATTATAGGTAATAAAATCTCCGTCTTTTTGGTCCATGTACCACATCTCAATTCCCGCTTCTTTGCCGTTGCTGTAGAAATACGTTTGCTTCCCGTTTTTCTTGCCTTCTTTGTAGCTTAAACTCACTTCCACTTTCCCCTCCGCGTTGAAGGTGATGTGGGTCCCGTCTAATACGCCATTTTTATAGCTTAAAATCCTAGAGCGTTTACCGTCGGGAAAGTACTCACGCTGTATGCCCTCCCTAATATCATTTCGGAAATTCATAAATAAAATGGTATCACCATTTCGATTGAATTCTTTAGAGATACCATTGAGTTTTCCGTTGAGATAGGTTTCTTCCTTAGTTAATTGTCCGGTAGAATCATAAAAGAACTGTTGGGCACCATTTTTTATTCCAATAATGTGTCGCTGTATGGCTTTTATGCAACCAGAGCTGTAGTAGGAGGTATCCGACCCATCCCTTTTTCCATTAACACAGGTGATTTCTTCAAGAACGAATCCGCCCCGGTTCCAGGTTTGACCTGTACCATTGAATGGGGTATACCAATCCTTCGTTAGTACATAGGTATTAATCTCTTCATCGAAAGAAACTTGATCGTAAAGATTTAAATATTTCTTTGGCTCAGCTTTCTTTTTTATATTACCGCAAGGGCTTTTTACTTGGCTATTCGCTGCACTAAAAAGTACAATAAGTAAAAGTGTTAGGTGATTTTTCATGATTTCAACAACGTTAACGCATGCTTCATTTGTTGTGGGATTTTAATCGTTTGTTGCTTGTTGCTGTTAAAACAAACTAACTTACTTGACCCTGTCGCACACAAGGTGTGACCCACAAAGACCTGATATGCCAAGGTAAAACTCTTCGTGCCAATTTCGGTTACAGAAACCGTTATTTTTGGGCGATCATGCAAGCGAATGGAATTTAAATACGTGGCTTCGTTAGTCACTAATACAACGCCTTGTTCCATCCAATCCCAATCGGTACCGAGGAGTGGGTGAAAATAATGAATCCGTGCCATCTCGAAATAACTGAAATATGATACGTTGTTTACATGGCCCAAGAGATCAATGTCAGCAAATCTCACTTGCACTTCAAATGGACTAATTTCTATCAAGTTGTTGGAATTGAGAATTATTACTTTTGAATTCAGGTACTATTTCCTTCATCGTGGCAACGCGATCCATAATGTTATTGGGTTGTTCCAAAAGGAAGTTTACTTGTTCTTCAAACCTATCCGAGATTATTCTTGTTTTTGCAATCAATATCTTCGGATGATGTGTTGGTAGGGTTGTTTCATTATCGGCCAATAGCTCTTCATATAGCTTCTCTCCGGGGCGTAATCCCGATATTTTAATTTCAATATCTTTATTTGGCTCCAGGCCATTCAAGAGGATCATTTTTGTGGCAAGGTCAATAATTCGTACCGATTCCCCCATGTCGAATACAAAAATTTCGCCGCCATTTCCCATAGAGAATGCTTCTAAAACCAACTGGCAAGCTTCGGGTATTGTCATGAAATATCTTGTAATACGTTCGTCGGTTACGGTAAGAGGACCTCCTTCTTCGATCTGCCGCTGAAAAAGAGGGATTACCGAGCCGTTTGATCCCAACACATTTCCAAATCGGGTAGTAATAAATTTGGTGATTCCACGGTCATTAGTGTGTTGAACTATCATTTCGGCTATCCGTTTACTCGCTCCCATGATGTTTGTGGGGTTCACCGCTTTGTCGGTTGAAACAAATATAAATTTCTCAATTTGGAATTGTATCGCACATTCGGTGAGATTTTTAGTTCCTTTAATGTTGGTAGTAATTGCCTCTTGTGGGTTTTCTTCCATGAGGGGAACGTGTTTATATGCTGCAGCATGAAATACAATGTCTGGTTTATGTGTTTCAAAAAGCTCAAGTAATGCAGGTTTGTTTCTGATGTCTCCCACACAGAATTGAATGTGCTTTGTCTGTTCAGTTGAAATCAGCACTTGCTGTAAGTCATACAACGCGGATTCTGCTTGATCAATTAGAATGATTTTACGTACAGCATATTTGATAACTTCTTGCGTAATTCCACTACCAATCGATCCTGCTGCCCCGGTAATCAGGATTGTTTTATCGGTTAATTCCGCTGATAGTCGCTCATGATTTAGTTGAATATGTGCCCTTCCCAACAGCTCTGAAATATCAATTTTTCCTATTTTTTTCGGTGTCAGTTCACCATTTACCCAAGTGTTTGGATCCTGAACGCGTTGGATTTTTACTTGATTTGAAAGACATACATCTACCAAGGTTCTAAGTAATTCTGGCTTCGGTTTTCTTATGGCAACAATAACTTTTTCAATGTCCATTTCTGTTAATAGCCGTTCCAATTGCTGCGCATCATAGACTTTGATCCCGTCAATCCGATTACCAACTAAGGACGGGTTGTTATCTATAAACCCGATCACTTTTTGTTGTATTCGATTGTCGTTTTCAATGGTTCGTTTGGCGATATTTCCCATCGCTCCAGCGCCATAAATAAAGACGCGTTCACTGATTTCCACTGATTTTACCGTTTCGATGTACCATAATTTAATAACAAAACGGCTTCCAATTAAAAACATTAAACTGATAATAAACTCCATCAGAAGGATAGAGCTCGGAAATAAGTAGGTGGTGTCCCAGGTTATGGCACGAACTGCACTGATTATTATAAATAGTGCTGTAGAAGTAAGGTTCGCTTTTAAAATGCGCTGCGAATCTTGAATTGAGGTGTATCGAACTAATCCTTTATGTATACCAAAGACATAAAAAACAAGCCCTTTAATTAGCAAATAGGTTAGAAATTCAGGCCAGTGCAACAGCCATTCATTCTTCATGGCGTAGAGGTTTGTGTTTAAGTCAAACCGAATAAAGTAAGCAAGAAGTAAAGAGAAAATAGAAACGAATAAATCAATTACGATTATGATCCAACGCGGTGTGGCCGTTTTTAATTTTAACATGAATCCAAAGGTAAAAAAAAAGACCGCGTTTGCGGTCTTTTCAATTATTTAGTCTTGCTTAATGCAATCTGATCACGTTCATTTTAAAGTCGCTCAGCACCTCTTTAATGTATCCTTCTTTCATAGAAACAAAAACAGCTAAGGCTGGATTAGAGTCACTGTAGCAATTTCCTGCTTTGGTTTCACCTGCTTCTAAATTAAATGTAAACGTGTACTCAGGATTATCACAGGTTCTGCAATTTCCACCGTCGGTATCGTAATACATGTCTTCTCTAACTTTAAGTGCTGCAGGATTCGCATTCGAGTTGGTAACAGTAAGAATTTTGAAGGTCATGATTTCATTGCGACTTTCATTTTTACATTCTGTTAATTGAGCGCTAATGCTTACGCCGTTTTCATTGTATAACATTTCCGGAGTTCCTACCGCAGTGGATGTTATTTTTTGACCAAATGAAGTAAATGAAATGATTACTAAGAATCCGATTAAAGAAATACGTAACATAAGCTTTGTTTTAGTTAAATTTATACAGGTTCAAGACGACATCTCTTGCAAAATTGTTGCTTTGAACGCTTAAAATTATTCAATATTTTTGAAAATATAAAAAATGATTGAAATTGAACGGAAATTTTTAATAAACGATGGTTCTGAATTGCGCAGTCAATTAGTCAAAGGTAAAACAATTCGTCAGGGATATTTATTTACAGAACAAGCCAAGTCGTGCAGGGTTCGAGTGAAGGGGACTAAGGGATTTTTAACCTTGAAGTTTGGAACGGATTTGTTATCGCGTAGTGAGTTTGAATATCAAATTCCGTTTGAAGAGGCGTATGAATTGCTGAAGCATTGTGATAAAATTCTAGAGAAAACGAGGTATGAAATCCCCGCGGGTAAGCACGTTTGGGAAATCGACGTTTTTAGTGGGGCCTTAGAAGGACTTGTGCTTGCTGAAATTGAGTTGTCTGATGCAGATGAAACCATTGATTTTCCATCATGGATAGCTGAGGAAGTAACACATGACCCAACGTACCTCAATGTGAATTTAATTAACCGACTGTAGTTAAATTCGTTCAGGAGCAGCTGAAACACAATCTACTACGGATCCACCGATTTCCACCTTGAAGTAACTTATAAAATCCGTAGCATCTTTTATTTCGAAGGGCATTTCAGCGTGCTCAATCAATTGATCGAACTCGTGCGCTGCGATTTTTTTCATGTATTTTTTAATTACCATTTCCTCATCCCAAATATCTTCGTCAATTAAATACATTGTTGGTTCATGGAATGCAATGAAATCTTTATCCTCAACTAAGGGACTAACTACTTTCCAGAATTTCTCGGTTGGTTGGACGTACAAGAATGCACGATTCAGTGTTTTCATAAATTTCTTACTTCGTATTTGTGAGTGGTCTTGTCCATCTACATAGCTTCCCTTTAGCTTGCTCAATGATGAGTATGGTGCTATCTTTTGGATTGGAATATTTTTGATAGTTAAGCCATTTTTTTACTTCCAATGTAGTTGTGGAATTTACCTGTATTATAGAGGTTTTATTGATCAATACAAGCATATTCTCTGAGGATATTTTACTTCTTCCAAACCACGTAAGTTGTTTTTCTTCAGGGCCAAAATGATCCAGCCAATTAAAAAGGGCATTTTTACGTGCCAATGTATCTTTAAATTTCCATTCCCCAACATACGTTTTACCAGCACGGTTACTTAATTCAAAACGCGTCTTATTCGGTTGCTTTCCATTGCTAAATCGATCAAGAAAATGAAGTCGCTGATCTAATCTAATAGAGTCAAATGCTAACGCAACGCTGTCATTTTTGTATCTAGCTAAGTAAGGCAGTAGGGTATCTTGATCCGTAAGTGAACTGGTTTCTTTTTTGGTTTTATTTGGACGTATGTCTTCGAAGGCTTCAATCTTCTCCTTTGAATGGTTTGAACAGCGAGCGCTTAGTGCTCCAATAAACAACAGGCTTATGTAAAAAAGAGACGTGGGATGCGCTTTCATGTTTCAATTACAATTTTAGCGATTTCTTAGAAATTTTAGGGTCACTTTGCTTATTTTTGTAAAAAAAACAACATGAAAACACTTGTAATATTCAGTTCGATTCTATTGTTACTTTCCGCGTGTGCCACGCAGGTTGCATACACCAACATGATTCGTGATGAGTTTTCGTTGGATTCTGAGGAGAAAATGGGTAAAGTGCAATTCTATATTTCACATACCATCGTAATGGATGAGGAAGTTAAGAATGAGAATTCTACCACTACCGCAAACGGGACACTAATTAATAGTTCTTCCACCAAAAAAGAATCTGTTATAATTCAAGCAGGAACTCCGTGTGTTTTTGATTCCTATGGTCCAAAGGGAGAAATGTTTATTCGATTTGAAACAGGGGAAGGGAAAATCTTAAAATTTTCATCGAAGAATGAATTAAATCGTCGGTATTATTTTGATGTAGATTGGAATCAAGCGGGTGGCCCGAAAATCAAATACGGCGACGTTACTTATAAAATCGATGTCCTTCGAGGAAGCCCACGATCTGCTTACATTAAAGTAGCAAAAAAGAAACTCGAAAAAGTAAAAAGAAAAGACCGTTTCGTTCGAGGAATGAAAGTCTAATAAAATTATAACCAGCCATTCATTAGAATGGCTTTTTAATGTTGATTCATGAGAAAATTCACTCTAATAATGCTCTTGTGGCATGTTTTTGCATTCGCACAGAAAAAAACGGAAATTAAAGAAGTAAATAAACTCAATTTCGATGCCGGAACGGTTTCTGCTTTGAGTTTTCGCATGGTTGGACCCGCGCTTACCTCAGGCAGGGTCGCAGACATCGCTGTACACCCTACCAATAAGGATTTTTGGTATGTCGCGGCAGCCAGTGGGGGGGTATGGCTTACTAAGAATCACGGCATCACCTTTCAGCCAATTTTCGATGGCTACGGAAGTTATTCTATTGGTTGCGTGGAACTTGCTCCATCGAATCCATCTACTGTTTGGGTTGGGTCTGGAGAAAACAATAACCAACGTTCGGTGAGCTACGGTGACGGGGTGTATAAATCAGTAGATGGCGGTAAGTCGTTTACGAACATGGGTCTTAAACAATCAGAGCATATCGGAGGTATTGTAATTCACCCAACAAACGATAATGTATTATGGGTTGCGGCGTATGGACCCCTTTGGAGCAAAGGCGGAGAACGCGGCGTATATAAGTCTACTGATGGCGGTAAAACATGGAAAAGAACCCTGTTTGTTTCGGATGACACGGGAATTGCAGAAGTAGTTATCGATCCAAGCAATCCCGAAATTCTGTATGCCTCTGCACATCAACGCAGAAGACATGAATGGACGTATATTGGAGGCGGACCTGAATCTACGCTGTACAAGTCCACCGACGGTGGAGAAACCTGGCGTGAAATTGCCACGGGATTGCCAAAATTAGACATGGGTAGAATTGGCCTTGCAGTATCACCTGCTGATCCGAATTGGATATATGCGATTGTTGAAGGCCGCAATGATAAAGGCGGTGTTTATTTGAGTACCAATAAAGGGGAATCTTGGGCAAAGCAAGGTGGTTTTTCAACCAGTGGAAACTACTACCAAGAAATTTTTTGTGACCCATTAAATAAACGTAAAGTATTTGCTATGGACACCTACATGCATCATTCAGAAGATGCAGGAGTTACCTTTAAGCCAACGGGTGAATCACATAAGCACGTCGACAATCATGTCATTTGGATTGACCCAGCGAATACAGACCATTGGTTGGTAGGCTGCGATGGCGGGGTTTATGAAACCTATAGTCATGCCAAGGAATGGCGGTTTTTCGACAACCTACCCATTACGCAATTTTATAAAGTAACCACAGACAACGATTATCCATTTTATAACATTTACGGTGGTACTCAAGATAATAATTCCATGGGTGGTCCTTCAGGCACAACGAATGTTAGTGGGATATTAAATACGGATTGGTTTATTACGAATGGGGGAGATGGATTTGAGTCGGCAACGGATTGGAGTAATCCAAACATTACATATGCCCAAGCGCAGTATGGTTGGTTGGTTCGATACGATAAGCAAAGTGGAGAGAAAGTTCCGATTCAACCGATGCCAGCTAAAGGTCAGCCCGGGTATCGTTGGAACTGGGATGCGCCATTGCTCGTCTCTAAACATGATGCTTCGACCTTGTATTTCGCAGCGAATAAGGTGTTTAAGTCTGCTAATAAAGGAGATGATTGGACCGAAATTTCACCAGATTTAACGCGACAATTGGATCGCAATAAAGTTCCTGTCATGGGTCAGGTTTGGAGCATTGATGCAGTCATGAAGAATGCATCCACCACAGTATATGGTAATGTGGTGGCCTTGGATGAATCGCCTCTTAAAAAAGGAGTACTCTTTGCGGGTACAGACGATGGCTTAATTCAAGTTTCACAAAATGAGGGTAAGGATTGGAAAAAGATCGATGCCATTCAAGGGGTTCCAGCTCAAACTCGGGTGAATATGTTGACGGCATCGCGATTTAATGATCAAGTGGTTTATGCGGCATTTAATAACCAGCGTAACGGTGATTTCAAACCGTATGTGTTTAAGTCATCGGATCGTGGAACTACTTGGACTTCCATTTCGAGTAATTTACCTGAACGCGGAACGGTTTACTGCATTAAGCAAGATTTTAAAACACCCAATTTGTTATTTGTTGGAACAGAGTTTGGGGCATATTTTACCACCGACGAAGGACAACATTGGACAAAGCTAAGTGGCTTACCAACCATTGCTGTGTATGATTTAGATATCCAAGAGCGGGAATGTGATTTGGTCGCTGCAACATTTGGACGTGGATTCTATGTGTTAGACAACTATAGTCCGCTTAGGGGCTTAACCACAGAGGTGCTGAATAAGAAAGCACACCTTTTTGATACCGAAGATGCCTTGTTGTATGTACCAGCGGATCCGCTCGGATTGGAAGGTACAGGATTTCAAGGGCATAACATGTGGGCCTCAGAAAATCCTTCCTTTGGTGCCGTATTCAATCTATACCTCAAAGACGACATTCAATCGCTGAAAAGTAAACGTCAAGAAAAAGAGAAGGCGCTTGAAAAGGATAAAAAAGACGTGACTTACCCATCGATGAATGAATTGCGTGCAGAGATTCAAGAAACACAAGCAACATGTATTTGGGCTATTTCGAATGGGGCAGGTAAGGAGATTAAGCGTTTTACTACAACGCCTGCAAAGGGTATTTCTCGTGTCACATGGAATTTGAGAAGTAATCCAACAACCACAGTGAATGGCGGTAATAATGGATTTTTGGTACCGGCTGGTAATTATTCGCTGGAAGTTTATTTGGTAAGCAATAAAGGAATAGACACCTTGGTGAAGCAGCATGTATTCAATGTGAAGGCATTGAGCAATCAAACCTTAATTGCGAAAAATCCTGAAGAGTTAAATGCATTCAGAAAAGAGGTAGCAGAAGTGAGTAGAAAAGTTAGCGGCGTAGGAGAAATCATTCAGGAGTTTAGCGCGCAGCTTGGGTTAGTTGAATCCGCTTTATTGAATTATCCAAATACAGATATTAGCATGTTACGAGAAATAAAAAGCTTAAGTCTTGGATTAGATTCTTGTAAGCTTATTATGTACGGCGATGAGTTGTTAACTAAACATGAATTTGAATCAGCACCGAGTATGACGGGACGTTTGGGCATGGTGGAGTATATGTTGTATGATAATACCTCGGGGGTAACCAATACGCATCGAGCGAATTTAGCTGCTGTGAAGGAAGAATTTAATGGGGTTTCAGTCCGAATTA
The DNA here is from genome assembly GCA_947463385.1 of Flavobacteriales bacterium. GTDB lineage: Bacteria > Bacteroidota > Bacteroidia > Flavobacteriales_D > Crocinitomicaceae > UBA952. Next base: position 5,258 of record CANHSL010000006.1, on the reverse strand, counting down.
AACAAATGCTTACCATGTTTTATGGAATCGAAGAGCGATTAGCACAAGTTCCAATTCCGTATACCAAATCTAGAGGACTGCTCTGGAAGGAGGAATAAGGTGCTGGAGTAAACCATGCGTTCGTTCAGGTAATAAGTTGGGTGATATGTTATGTAGCGGATAGTTTTCCGTAGGAATGCCTCTATTCCTAAATTACATGTCGAAACAAATTTTTTTATCCTTAAATCGGGAGTTACTACTTCATGGCTATAATCTTCGCCTTAAATTAAACCGAGAAGAGGAACGCGTATTAAATTATCGCAATGGAATTCGTGCAGCCATCAAGGGTGAAACAAACCTTTCTGAAGTTCCATTTTTTGTTCAATTACAATCGACGTATGAGGGGTCAAAAATCCCTTTATTAAGTTCATCAACATCTTTGGAGCTTTTTAAAAGATATTCAAGGAATAAGGTGGTGTTTCCATGTTTGATGTATCTCTCGAAGAAACTCGACTCCTCAAAACTTATTGATTCTACCGTTTATTGGGATCTGGTGATACAGCATTTAAATTTAAACGCAAAGGATACAATTGATCATAAAAAACCAGCATTAAATCTGCTCGTTTCGTTATCCAAAAAACTATTGAACATTGAAAATACCGAACGATTTATTATCCTTTTTAAGTTTATTTTAAATAATACAACAGATGGTATTTATTCGTGTTTACAGCGTTTCGAGTTAGGTGCGAATGTACTGGGTCACCAAATTAACTGGGCTGAGCCCATCCCGATTCAAAAGCTCTTTCAGTTATTTACTTATTTACAGAAACAAAACGCACCACCTGCGGCATATGAGTTTTTATGTATTGAGTTAGTTCCACGCTTAAACGAAAAAGTGTTTTTAGAGGAAGGCGAACGGTTCGTTGAGTTCATAATCCAACTCTATAAGTATATTTCAATTGAACGTTTATATACCTTAAATTTTCAAACGTTAAATGGGTTATACTTCATCTACCGATTAAACCCGTCAGTTTTTGAAAAAGTTGATTATCCGCTAATTAATAAGGACTTTGAGGCTAAATGGCAGAGGAAAACACTTGATTTTTATCGGTTCCATGTGTATTCTTCCATCCTAATCGATCATCTGTTTAGATCTTGGGGGATATCCATTTATTTTACGCGTAATTTCATTCATAGTAAGCTTACTTACAGGGAGGAACAGTGGCTAAGTGAATTAATCCGGGGAGGTAATTTAGTGTATGCGAAAGATTTGCCATTTACTGTTTCAAAAAAATTGGCTCATGTCTTTAATACCTTGCCGGGATCATTTGATGATTCTTCTATTCAGGGAACGGTAACCGATGGCTTAATAAAAACAGCCTTATTTGAACATACAGGGGACTTAGCTTACGTTTTATATGTTCATCGCTTTATTCGTAATGTAGACGAAAGTGAATTTTGGATTAAAACAGCTATGTTCTTGCATCGGCAAGGACTTCGTGTGGAAACAGGAGGAATAGGAGAGCTCTTTGATTACATTCGCTACCAGGTGTTTACCTTAAATCGGACGATTGATTTCTCGAAAAAGAAACTCCGAAATTTACAGCAGGATGTCGAAGAATGGCACACTGAATTGAATAACGCTAGACGCTATGGGCATCAGGGACTGGTTAAACTTCCTGATTACGGAATCAGCACCTATGCGTATGAAAAACAAGGTAAACATTATATAATCAAGCAGTTAAAAACCAATAAAGAATTAATTGATGAAGGGGCCGCTTTAAAACATTGTGTTGGTCTTTACACATCACATTGCTTGCAGAGTGGTTCCTTTATTTTCTCATTGCGGGAATTAAGGGTTAATGAGCAAGAAGAAACAGATGAGATACGGTGTGTAACGATTGAATTAAATCGCAATCGAGTCATTCAGAAAAAAGGACACTATAATCGATCGTGTAAAGCAATAGAGCTTGAAATAATATCCGCATGGATGCGAGAATTTAAAATTGCAAGTTAGCCACTAAGCTAGGATTAGATGCCAGATGGCATAGGTGCAATACGTTAATGTAATTCCGAGCATCAGCGCCATGCTCAAGCGAAAGATTATCTGCTTACGAGACCCTATGATGGGTAAGAGCTTTTCTTCAACGGTTTTGGTTTGATTGGTTGAGATTAAGGTGACAGTAATCCAAGTTAGGGTGGTAAGCAAGGTTACCACTAAAATTCTGGATTCTTCCAAGGGCAATTGCCTTAATAAACTGTTTTCGTGTAGATACGGATAAATCAAGGTGAATACTCCGGAACTCAACATAGCACTTAATTGAGACCAGGCATTGATTCTAAACCATATCCACCGTAGTATAAATACGGGAGAAACACCGGCAGAAATAGAAAATGTAATTTTAATGAGTTCCAGTAGGTTCGATACATTAAGGGCCACAAGAACAGATAACAAGCTTAATACAAGCATCATCACTATGGAAAAAGAGCGATGTTCCTGTTGCTTCTTATTGGGATTTAACCATCCATTCCATGCGTCGATGACTAAGAAGGAAGCTCCCCAATTTAGGAGTGATTCCGCGGTGGTAATAAACATGGCAAAGAATCCTAAAAATACGATGTCTTTACTATACGATGGTAACAGATTAAACAGGGAACTAACATAGGCGAGTTCACCCGGCATGCTATGTTCTGAATACCCGAGTAAAGCCACTACATGAATTACCATAAAAAAACTAAGTAAAAAGGAGATGAGGATCGGTGTGAGTCCCGCTTTAATCGCGTCTTTTGGAGTTTTTACTGCTGTAAAACGCGAGGTTTCAGCTCCACCACCATCGAATAAGTAACAGCTCCACCATTGCACCCCAAGGTAAATAACCATGGAAAACCACGCCGACGTATCGCTAGGGAATAAGCTTCGTTTGGCAGGGTGTTCAACCAAAAATTTCATCCAATCTTTTTCAAAAATAAATTCCTTCCCAACAAAGAAAACAACGGCGAAAAAACTTGTAATAATAAGAACGGTGTGTAGAACATCTAGTTTGAGTTTGATATCTAGTACATTCTTTACAGCAAATAAAAGCATGATGCCCCCCCCAATACAGGTGCTTTGGACTGGAGAAAGTCCATAAAAAACTTGAATTACTCGAGCAAACCCAATTAAATGAAAACTCACAGCCAAGGTCACAACCAATCCCCCCACATATATGGCTCGAAATCGATGCAACCAGGCACCTGCTTTTCCAGGAAATCGGAATAATATGAATTGATTGTCGGTGGCTAAGTTGAGTTTATGCCACAGCGGTGCAAAAACAAGCGGTACAACAAAAACACCGAGGTTACCAGCCCAAACCATCCACATGCCTTGCATTCCGTGTTCCGAAATGATCCCAGAAATCAATTGTCCTTGATCCACCGATAGAAATAACATATACAAGGACAAGCCGGAAATCCACCAAGGGACTTTTTGGTTGGGTTTAAAAATTGATCCGTTTACATTCTTCCATTGAAAGAAGGTGATGCTAATCACGAGTAAAAGATATATCGAAATAAGTAACATTATGAGGTGCTAGGCATTGTATATTACAAATTACCGAAATTTATGAGATAATAGGGTAAAATATGCTTTTATTCGAATTTAACCTTTTGTGACCCCAATTGTCTCCCTAAATGTATTATTTTGCATAAACCACGATACTAACGTTTACAAAAGATTCAATGCCAAAACCAAAATTCCGTATCTCGTCGGCCGTTTTAAATGCACTTAAAATGAAATTGGAAGATGCGCTAAGTTATCGGATTCATACCAAACCGGATTGTAAACAAGCGGCACTTATTATATCGGAGAAGACAGGAAAGAAGATTTCTGAAAGTACGGTTTATAGGCTTTTTCTATGGGAAAACAACATGAATTCACCGTATGTACAAACCTTAGAAATTTTAGCAGATTTTATTGGATATCCTTCCTGGGTTGCATTAGAGGTTCACCTTCTTGAGTTATGTAAATTTAGAATAAAGAGTGGGGTATTTGCTGATTCGTTCGATCGAGAGCCATATAGCATTCTATTTCACTGCATTCAAATGAAGTCATTCGATGCCTTGCGGAGTTTTTTCAATCAATTTCCTTCGGATGTTTCTTTTGAAAAGAAATTGATTTTAGGAGAAGAAATTTATGCAGCCTTATATCGAAATCCAGAATCAACGACTGATTTTTATAAAGAATTTCATGCCGTACCCATCGTTAGAGAGTCTTTTTTTGAATACTTTGCAGACCCTCAGTTTAAACTTGACCATTATGAGGAGGGATTAAATCTATACCTTCAAAACATTCATCCGGATGAGTCGCTGCAATGTTTACAAGATTATATCTTCGCCAATTGCTTATTGTTAAGGCACTATTTCTTCACTAAGAAGTTTAGCACCTTGGAAGCATTGGGCGAGCGGCTGTATACTCAATTGCATGTGAATCAGGAAGCGCTCGACCAAATCCACGTATATCCGCATATTAGATATCGTTGTTATTATTTGTTTTACCGTTATTTTCATGCAGGCTTTGATGAAGTTTATTGGCAATGGTTGGTGCAATACGCCATTCAACTAGCCCACAAACAAATAGGTTGGGAACGTAAAATAATAATTCATACCGTATTAGATGCCTTACAATTTGATGAAGAGCATCTTAATCTGACCTACGAACAGTTTAGTGCAGAATTTACAGAGCTTTTTGGCTTAATCCCTCCCCATCTAAATCAAGGTCCAGTTCAACAACGCATCCGGTTTTTTGACACGAATGCAGCGCAGCTATTTGATTAGTGGTAGATTTTCACAATACATTAGAATGGTATATTGCCAAGGAACAAATCAAATAAGGAATAAATTATAACTCCCAACTTAAGTAGGTCGGAAAATTCGTTGACCATTAAAATAGGTAGAGGCATTAGGGTCTAACAGACGGAGGACTTCCGAGGGAGTTATTGCGTAATAATTGTGATGAAAATGTTCAAAGTTTTTGGGATAACGCACCATAACTTCTTCTAGAAAGGTTTCTTGAAGCGTTGGATTGATACCTAAGGTTTCAACGCATGTATGCAATATGATACGCCTCTCATGAAGAGAGGATTGGTCCAAGAGTGAAATGAGATACGGATAAAACCATTCCCAATATTCTGTATCGAATCCGATGGATGGGTACCGGTATAAAAGGTAGTAGGCGAAATACCTAACCCGAGGAAAAATATGAACCTCCGCTAATTCGGATTCATTGTACAAGTGATTCTGAT
>CANHSL010000005.1 GCA_947463385.1 Flavobacteriales bacterium | reverse complement strand
GTTACTGTAGAGGTAATTGGAACGGTTCCCGCGATCGAAGCATTAAATCCTGGGATGGGTGTTCCCGATCCAGAAGTTGGTGTGAGGCCAACATTCGTGCTCATGCTCCACGCATAAGTCGCAGCGGGCACATTCGAAGATAAGGGAAGTGCGGGGATGGCTACCCCATTGCAATAGGTGGCATTCGAAAAGGCGTTTACCGTAGGAATCGGAATGACTGCAATGGAATACGTAGCTGGAGGACCCGCACAAACAGTTCCTGCCGTAGAGGCTATAACCGAAAACTGTACGGTTTGAACCGCGTTGTTGGCATTGGTAACATTGGTAAAGGATGGTAAGTTGCCGCTTCCAATTGTTGGGGTGAGGTTGGAAATCCCATTTGGCACCGTTGCTTGCCAAGCATAGGTTACGTTCGGTGTAGTAGAAGAAAAAGTTACCGGGGCAGAATTCGTTCCACTGCAAATGGCTTGATTCGCGATGGAAAACGTGGTTACGGGCGCAGGATTGATGGTAATCGAATACGTTCCCACGGCCCCATTACACCCATTTGCTGTAGGCGTTACCGTATAATTAAGCGTGTAAGGTGTTGTACCTGAATTATTAATCGTGGCGGCGGGTATTTGACCGTTGCCATTGGTGGGGAATCCTGTAACTGTTGCTGGAACCGAGGCAACATTCTGCAACGCATAAGTGAAAATCCCTCCAGCCACAGAATTGGCATAGGCAGAGGCTATGGTTGTTTGCCCACCACAAATCGTTTGGTTAGCGGAAAGTGTTAAAACGGGTGTTGGGTTTATCAGAACGTTCACACTAAAAGAATTTCCTGAACATACCCCTGCGGTAGGGATTACCGTATAAATGATTGTTTGAGCCGTATTCGTGTTGTTCGTAAGTGTTTGTGAAATTGAATTCTGACCAGAATTTTGCGCACTTTGACCTGTAACATTTGGATTATTGTTCACTGTCCATGTATAGCTTGTACCTGCAGGAATCGAGTTTCCTCCACCATTGATAGGACTTACTGTAAAAGCCGTTCCACTACAGATGGTTTGATTCACGTTTTGTACTACAGGTGCAGTTGAAACCGTAACTGTAAGTGTATTAGATGTGGCGGAACAAGTAATGCCATTCAATGTACTTGTTGATATGACTTGGTAGTAACTTGTAATAGCGAGTCCGGGAGGGACATCATAGGCTGAGGTAGTTTCTCCATTGATAGGTGAAAATCCAGTATTTGGTGAACTGGTTGAAACAAACCATTGATACGAAGCAGTCCCGCCAAACGAGGAAGGTGTGGTCACAGTGAACGGCACAGGATCACCGTTTGGACAAATCGTTTGATTGGCCGCAATAACCTGAGAAGTTATCGTGTTAACAGTTACCGTCACAACATTGGACGTGGCTTGACAAGCTAAGCCATTCAGTGTATTTGTAATAAGCACTTGATAGAATGTGGTAATATTCAACCCAGCCGGGGGATCATAGGTGGCGGAAGTTGCTAAATTGATGTTACTAAATCCTGAAGCAGGACTTGTAGTAGAAGACTGCCACTGATAGGTAAGCGCTCCATTGCCACTAGCCGCTGTGGAATTGGTAAATGCTATTGGATTTCCACCCGGACAGATGGTTTCGTTGCTTGCTATAACACTGGGTGTAAGCGAATTTACAGTGACGGTTAAGGCATTGCTGGTTGCCGTGCAAATTACACCATTCAACAAACTTGTTACGACTAATTGATAGTATGTCGTAATTGAAAGCCCTGCAGGAGGGTCATATGTTGCATTCGTTTCACCCGGAATATTCGTATATCCAGCATTGGGACCTGTAGTCGACGACTGCCATTGGTAACTGAGCGAGCCCGCACCAGAAGGAGGAGTGGTTGCAGTAAAAGCTGCAGGATTTCCCCCTGAACAAATGGTTTGAGATTGAGCCAAGGTACCAGCAGACACTGTATTAACAGAAACAGTAATGGGATTTGAGGTCACGTTACATGCAACGCCATTTAGGGTACTTGTAGTAATGACTTGGTAATACGTAGTAACATTCAACCCAGCGGGAGGATCATACGCAGCAGAGGTTGCCCCCGCTATATTGGAATAACCAGCCCCCACATTGGTGGTCGATGATTGCCACTGATACGTGACATTTCCGGCACCTATCGCAGGTGTTGGGTTCGTAAATGCCACTGGATTTCCACCAGAGCAAATGGTTTCATTGCTACCCACCATAGGAGCGCTAAGGCTGTTAACCGTTACACTCAAAGTGGCCGAGGTTGCAGTACATGGTACCCCGTTTAAGGTACTCGTGACAACGAGCTGATAATAGGTGGTAGTTGAAATTCCTGCGGGGGGATCGTAACTCACGGTTGTAGCTCCAGGAATGGGTGCGAATCCTGAATTTGGCCCTACCGTAGAAGATTGCCATTGATAGGTTAAGCTTCCGGAACCGCTAGGAACTAACGTTGCAACAAATGCATTAGGATTACCTCCTGAACATATCGTTTGACTCGTCCCTAAAGTCCCGGCACTCACCGAATTAACTAATACCGCTAATGTATTCGAGGTTGAAGTACAAGTTACTCCGTTCAGTACACTACTCGTTACTACCTGAAAATACATCGATGCAACTTGTCCTGCGGGATGATCGTAGGTACTCGATGTTGCACCAGCAATGTTGGAAAAAGGTCCTGCGGCAAGGGAAGCCGATTGCCATTGATAGCTCAAATTTCCTGTACCTGTTGAAGCTATTGTTACGGTAAAGGCCAATGCATCCCCACCAGAACAAATGGTCTGTCCAGCCGCAATGGTTTGGGCGGTCACTAAATTTACATTGACCGTTAAAGTATTGGAAATAGCAGTACAAGTAACGCCGTTCAACGCACTTGAAATAACCACTTGGTAATAGGTGCTTGTTGCTAAACCTGCTGGAGGATCATACGTTGCAGATGTTGCGCCACCTATGTTTGTCCATGGTCCAAGTGCCGACGCGGAAGATTGCCATTGATAACTTAAGGTTCCTGTTCCTGTCGCAGCGGTAGTTACCGTAAATGCAGCAGGATTACCTCCAGAACAAACGGTCTGATTTCCAGCCACAACGCTTGCTGCAATATTATTAACGGTTACCGTCAATACCGCAGAAGTAGCGGTACATTGAATACCGTTTAGGGTACTGGTAACCACCAATCGAAAATACGTAGTAACAGTTTGTCCTGCCGGAGGATCATAGGTTGGATTGGTTTCTCCTACCATGTTGGTCCAAGGGCCTCCAATAGCTGTAGCCGATTGCCATTGATAATTCAAGGATCCTGAACCACTGGCCGCGGTCGTAACCGTGAATGCACTTGGATCTCCACCCGAACAAATGGTTTGGGAAGTTGCTAGAACACCCGCAGAAACGTTATTAACTGTAACGATGCGGGTATTACTCGTGGCAGTACAAGCAACCCCATTGAGTGTACTCGTTACAATAACCCGATAATATGTAGTGACCGTTAATCCCGCTGGAGGATTATAGGTAGCCGATGTAGCACCTGCAATATTGGTAAATGGTCCAATGGCAGCAGTCGCCGATTGCCACTGATAGGTAAGCGTTCCAGATGCAGTAGCAGCAGTGGTGTTCACAAAAGCGGCCGGATCTCCACCGGAACAAATGGTGGTATCGTTGGCTATTGCGGGAGGCGTAACTAAATTAAGGGTAACGGTTACGGTAAATGTCGTATTGGGGCAACCTCCTCCGGGTGAGGTAGCGACAACGGTGTAAACAACGCTTTGTGCGGGTGAGGCAACGTTAGTCGATAAGGTCTGAGACAAGGGTAAACCCGTTCCATTGGATTCACCTGTAACGTTAGGATTGTCCACTACCGTCCATGCAAAAGTAGAACCGGCAGGGATAATCGTAGTGGGTGGTGCATTGGCTGGATTGATGGTAAACGTTCCTCCGTTACATATTGTTTGGGTAAAATTCGGTACCACGATCGCAGGAATAACTGTCACTGTAAGCGTGAAAGGTGCTCCCTGGCATCCATTTACGGTAGGTGTAACCGTATAGGTAACGGTTTGATTAACATTGGTCAAGTTTACAAGTGTCCCAGAAATAGTATCGTTATTTCCATTGACTTCACCAGCAACATTGGCGTTAGGCGTAGCCACCCAAGAATACGTAGTACCCGGAGGAACGATCGTATTCGGCGGGTTATTTTGAGGGACAATTACAAAGGTTTGCCCACTACAGATGGTTGCAGTTTGATTTGGAACAATCGGAATGGGATTAACGGTAATCGTTTGGGTTTCGTTGTCGTTACCACAGGCACTGTTCGTCGCATCGATGGAAACGGCATAGGTACCTGGTTGGGTAAATTGAACGGTGATTTGATTGCTTCCATTGATGACGGGGCTGTTGAAGGGATCCCCCATGGCTCCTGAAGTAACTTGATAACCATTACCGCTTAAACCATTCCAATAATCAACAGACCAATTAAAATTGTATTGAGTATTGCACGTTCCATTGGCAATGGAAAGCCCACCCGTGGAAGTATTCGTGAAGGTAATGGATTGATTTTGGCAAATGGAATTCCCAGGATTGCTAGTAAAAGCAGCAGTCGGTAATTGGTTTACGAAAAAAGGTCCTATGGTACTTGTCGTGGTGCTTCCTTGACATGGATTGGTAGCTGTAATCGTTATGGTGTAGGGCTGAGGAACCCCGTTGGCACAAGAACTTGGAGCATACTGATGGGGCACACCGTTAGGCAATAGTGGCAGATTCGGATACGTAAACGTGGTATTTGGCGTTCCATCCCCCCAATTAATTACATAGGTATTTCCGGGGGTCTGATTCGCAAAGGTTAAGTTGTAAATCAACGGATTACACTGCGTTTGTGCAGATAAGGTACCCAAGGAAATTGCCGCCGCACCATAACTCATGATAACATAGGTTGAATAAGTACAACCGTTCGGATAATTCACTAAATACATTAAATTGTAGGAACCTGGTGAATTGTAATGTGTTGCTGGACCTGGATTTTGCTGTCCAGGAAAATTGATAAAGGGGTTATTCAGCAGATTCGACGCTCCGATGGGAAACGTTGTTGTCGTACCACCCAAACCGTTTGCCCCCCAATGAATGGTCGCCGTACTTCCTGCAGGTTGCTGGTTCGCATTATTCAAGCCGATCATTGGGCCATTAAATGGTGTGCAATTGCAATTATTTCCAGTCGTTTGAATCATAGGTATTCCACCTACTGTATATGTTTGTTGACAATTAGGCCCTACTGCAGATGCGAAGGTGGGTGGATTGGCCGGTGCAGCAGAAACATTTACGGTTACTGTGGTTTGGGTAAGAGCACCGTTCGCATGGGTTATATTGTAGGTGACGGTATACGTTCCTGGCGTTGGATATGTGATTCCAATAGGGCCTGGCAAGTTTGATGTTTGGGTGTTACCAAAATTCCACGAATAAACTGCAGGAGCTACCAAGGTTGCAGGGTTGACAGTAGAGGTAAATAAAATAGTTGATCCCGCACACACATTGATAGTACCATTTACAGCGGCAGGAATGGTCGTAAACGTCGCCGATTGAGAAAACCCGTGCAGCGCTGCAAGCAATGTAAAACCAAGAAAAATAGTTCTTAAAAACCTCATTCGCATGTGCATACGAAGGTACACAAAAAAAGGTAGCTTTTCGACGTCCTAATTTATGGATTAACAGAAAAAATTTCTTTCTTAAACCCTCAGAAGCCAAAATATCAATAAAAAGCTAATCCATTCATGTGTTAGGGAATAATTTTACCGTTGTCATCCCTGGTTGCGCCCTTCGATACGTCCGACATCCGCTCCGCTGTAGCGGACTACTCAGGGACCGGCACCCAGGGGATATAATTCTATAATATCACTCCTCCATCTCCACGACCCGTTCCACGGTGCCATCTTCGTAAATGAATAGCATCAAAACTAAAGCTAGGAAACACAAAACAACAAAATATTCGACCCCGCTGGGGTCGCTTGATTGCTACATTACTAAAACAATTATGTACGATTCCAATGGAATCGGATTAACACAACTACCGATTATCGGTATTGAAAGTCGATCAATAACACCATTAATTTGAGGAATCAACCGGTTATCCCTTATGACTAAGTCTGATACTCGTTAGAGTCGTCATCCCCCTCTTTCCCCATTCGCAAGGGGGAAGTTGTGAAAAATACATTTGCTTTAAAATAGACACTATTTCCCCCTTGCGAAGGGGGATTAAGGGGGATGATTTACTTATTCCAACCCAATATATATCACTCCTCCATCTCCACTACCCGCTCCACGGTGCCATCTTCGCAAATGAATAGCATCATGACTTTAGGTAGCTTACACATCAACAACAAAATATTCGACCCCGCTGGGGTCGTTCGGTTGCTGCATTACTTAAACAATCATTTACGATTCCGATGGAATCGGATTAGCTAGCCTAGCCATTATAGTAATTGAAAGTCGATCAATAACACCATTAATTTGAGGAATCAACCGGTTATACCCTATGACTGAGTCTGATACTCGTCAGAGTCGTCATCCCCCTCTTTCCCCCTTCGCAAGGGGGAAGTTGTGAAAAATACAATTGCTTTAAAATAGACACTATTTCCCCCTTGGAAGGGGGATTAAGGGGGATGATTTACTTATTCCAACCCAATATATATCACTCCTCCATCTCCACGACCCGCTCCACGGTGCCATCTTCGTAGATGAATAGCATCACAACTAAAGCAAGGCAACACAATACAACAAAATATTCGACCCCGCTGGGGTAGCTCGGTTGCTGCATTACTTAAACAATCATGTACGATTCCGATGGAATCGGATTAGCTAGCCTAGCCATTATAGGTATTGAAAGCCGATAAAAAACACTATTAATTGGAGGAATCAACCGATTATCCCTTATGACTAAGTCTGATACTCGTCAGAGTCGTCATCCCCCTCTTTCCCCCTTCAAAGGGGGAAGGCAAGCTGCTCAGGGCAGCCCCCAGAATTACCCCTACACTCCGAACTGTCGTAAGTGATGATCTAAATGCTTATACAGCATGTTCGACCACTCCACTGCGGAGAGTTTACCCAAACTTAAGGATGGAATACTTGCTAGACCTTCCGGGCCAAGACGCTCTATGGCTTCTACGTAGGAAATTAAGCGCTGACGCTCTTCAGAAACATCATGTGTCCCCGTTCGAATAAACGTAGGTCCTGTGGGTAAATTCTTTCGATAAGGCTGATCATTGGTCATCGAGTTACGGAAAAACCACTGCATCAAAACGCGCATAATGAACGGAGGACGATCCGTGTTTTCTCCTAAAATTTGTTGATACGGAAGACAGCAATGGGATAGCATTTGTCCCACATTCATTTTACCCCACAACGGATTTTCATTACCCGACAGGCAATTAATACGTCGAATAAACTCGGTTGTGGTTTCTCGCAGGTAAATGTTGGGCAGCATGTTAAGCGAATCTCTCTATGGGTACGGCCTTCGACAAGCTCAGGGACCGGCACCCATAGGGAATTAAAATTATGCCAATACTTCTTTTACTTTATCTGCAGCTTCTTGAAGCAATACCGCTGAATGAACGTTCAATCCTGAATCATCAATTAACTTCTTCGCTTCTACGGCATTGGTTCCTTGCAAACGTACAATGATCGGAACTGGAATATGACCGATGTTTTTATAGGCATCTACAATACCCTGCGCTACGCGATCGCAACGTACAATTCCTCCGAAAATATTCACCAAAATAGCTTTAACATTTGGATCTTTCAAAATGATATGAAATGCTTTTTCTACGCGCTCCGCATTTGCCGTTCCACCTACGTCTAGGAAATTTGCTGGATTACCGCCAGACAATTTGATGATGTCCATGGTGGCCATGGCTAGACCTGCACCATTCACCATGCACCCTACATTTCCGTCTAACTTCACGAAATTCAATCCTGCTTCATCCGCTTCAACTTCTGTTGGATCTTCTTCATTTTTGTCACGCATCGCAGCATAATCTGGGTGACGCATCAAGCCATTACCGTCTAGGGTAACTTTCGCATCTACTGCAATGATTTTATTATCTGAAGTTTTGAACAATGGATTAATCTCAAACATGGCGGCATCAATACCATCGTATGCCTTGTATAAAGAAGCTACGAATTTGGTCATTTGCTTGAACGCTTCACCACTCAATCCAAGATTAAACGCAATCTTACGCGTTTGAAATCCTTGCAATCCTACGCGCGGATCAATGAATTCTTTAAATATTTTATCTGGTGTATGTTCCGCTACGTGCTCAATGTCCATTCCACCCTCGGTAGAATAAATAATCACGTTACGGCCTTTCTCACGGTCTAACAATACCGACATGTAAAACTCTTGCGGTTCGTTCTCTCCTGGATAGTACACATCCTGAGCAATCAACACTTTATTTACCTTTTTTCCTTTACCATTGGTTTGTAGGGTAACTAAGTGTCCGCCAAGGATTCCTTTTACCTTTTCCTCTACTTCACCAATCCCTTTAGCTAGCACAACGCCGTGAGATCCTGTTTCTTCAACAGTTCCTTTACCACGACCACCCGCATGGATTTGTGCTTTAATCACATACCATCCCGTACCGGTTTGCTTGGTTAATTCTTCCGCAGCGGCTACTGCATCGGCTACATTTTCTACTACCACTCCTTCTTGAATGGCTACTCCGTAGCTTTTTAAAATCGCTTTTCCTTGGTATTCGTGTAAATTCATATGCTATTTTGGTTGCGTAAAATTAGTGATTTCTATTTGACTGCGTTACGATTGTAATTTATTTTTCCAACTGCTTGTATTTTCCCTTGAAGCATATTCTTGTTCCTTGAAGGCTTTAATATCCTTCCATATTTGGTCAATACTAAAGGTTAAGGCCCGATGCTCCTCCTCCATCGCTGTATTTACAACCCGAGGATCAGAGAAATAGTGCTTTACAAAGTTTGTATCAAAATTACCTGAAATGAACGCCTCATGCTTCAATACATATTTCCCGAAATCGAGGGTTGTTTTCACACCAGAAATCTGATAATCATCGATGGCTTCGATGCACCGTCGAATGGCATCTTGGCGCGTTTTTCCCCAAACTACCAGTTTGGCGATCATTGGATCATAATATATCGGAATATCCATTCCTTCTAAAAAGGCATCATCTACCCGAACGGAACGGCCCGAAGGAATGCGATACCGGTTAAGTGTACCGATATCCGGGATGAATCCGTTTAAGGTATCTTCTGCATACACACGAATTTCAATGGCGTGTCCGTTGATGCTTAATTCTTCCTGTGTCTTTGGCAGCTTTTCGCCACGCGCAACACGGATTTGCCATTCCACTAAGTCTGTACCGGTAATTTCTTCAGTAACCGGGTGCTCCACTTGAAGCCGTGTATTCATTTCTAAAAAATAGAAATTCAACTCAGCATCCAATAAAAACTCAACCGTACCTGCACCTGAATAATTACATGCTTTACATACATTGACCGCGGCCTCCCCCATTTGTTTGCGCAATTCAGGAGTTACTACAGCACTTGGCGCTTCTTCGATCACCTTTTGATGTCTACGTTGAATCGAACATTCACGTTCAAACAAATACACTACGTTCCCATGGTTATCTGCGAACACTTGAATCTCAATGTGTCGAGGCTTGGTTACAAATTTTTCTATAAATACCGCATCATCGCCAAAGGAAGACCGAGCCTCACTTTGTGCGGTGTGCATTTGTTCTTCGAATTCTTCCTCGCGTTCCACCAAGCGCATGCCTTTTCCACCTCCACCAGCGGAGGCTTTAATTAAGACCGGATAGCCAATGCTTGCAGCAATTTTCTTTCCAAGTTCGACGCTTGCGACGGCTTCATCAACTCCAGGAACTAAGGGAACACCAAATTCTTTAACCGCTTGTTTGGCACTTAATTTATCGCCCATGACCTCCATCGATTCAGGAGATGGACCGATTAATGTGATTCCTGCTTCCTTTAATTTTCTTGCGAAGCCTGCATTTTCAGACAAAAAACCATAGCCAGGATGCACGCCATCCACCCCCAACTCCTTGCATGCTTGAATAATCGCATCCTGACGCAGATAAGATTCCGAGGAAGGGCTTGCTCCCAAATACACCGATTCATCTGCTTCTAATACATGGGGAGCAAAGCGATCTGCATCGCTATACACTGCCACACTTTTAATATCCATTTTCTTCAAGGTTCTTAACACCCTACGTGCAATTTCACCTCGATTTGCTACTAGTACTTTATTCATTTTCTTCTTTATTTTCAACGCTTGGCACCGGAACCGTTGGAGCTCCGACAGGCGGTAATTTAGTTTGACGTTTCTTTCGTTTGAATTTTACTACTTTATTCTCCTTGGATCTAAATACATCTAAAAAAGATTGCAAGAGTACAAAATCTTTTGCGCTATTGAAATCTTCATGGTATGAAAGACCCGCGCCTTGTGTAAAAGGCCCTGCATTTTCTTTTACGGTATTTGTGTTGGATCGATTAAACGCGTTAACACGGAAAGTCCCCGATTCATTTACCAAATATTCAATACTCACATCGCCTACTAGGCCTCCGTTGGCCGCGGATGAACCCGTTGTGTTTTGAACCCCGAAACTTCCTGTAACCACTAAGCGATCTTTAGCAAAGGATTTTTGCACCGAAGTAGAAACGTTATCTGTCCCCAAATCCATCTTTACTTGATAGCTTTTAGACATTTGAGAAAGCGCTTGATTTATTTGACTTTCAACCAAATCGATGGCCGCGGATTCATTGGCTGAATTGGTTCCTTTGAACGGTTGAAACTTACTGAAAAGCATTAAAGAGAAAAACTGACGATTTAATTCATCTTTATCTTCATTGATACGGTTCATGAGTGCCTTTCCTGATTCGGGCGCTTTGGGAGCCACTAATTCAAACGTGATGTTGGGCTGAATCAAAGATCCAGTTAAATTTAATATGCATTGAGCATCTTGCTTTGCCAACGATTTATCCGTTTGTTCTGGAGTTAATTCTAACATGTTGGCATTTTTCACTAAATACGAAGTGACAATTTTCATATCTGCATTGTACACGTCGCCAGACCAGTTTATTGTTCCATCAATAATATCAAAAGGTTTACGAGCAGGGCCCATGGTGAAATTATACACACTGCCGTTCAGTATCTTCAAGCCACCATCCAAACGCATTTGATTATAGGCATCGAGTTTCAAATTTAGTTTTCCTTGTGTTTTCGCTTGAATTTCATCGTGTGTTTGCTCATTAAATACCAAGAGGACCTCTGCATCCGGGGTAATATCAAAAGTCAAATCCAAGTCAACCCCTGTAAAATCGATTTTATCATCAAGTATGGGAGCTAAATTTTTATCTGAAACAAAGGTTATGATCGACTCTTCTTCTAATTCAGAGGTTCCATACATCGGAAACACCAATTTCGTACCTTTTCTGGTTTGAACATTTACCGAAACATTCATCACCGAACCGTATCCCGAAATATTCGCGGTACCTCGTCCGTACGCCTTACCGTAATACACATCGCCTTCCTTGTATTTGGTATTCAAGAGCATGAACTTATCTATCTTACGTCCGGGGTTATCTCGCAAGGAATGGTTATAATCCTCTTCAAAATCCACATCCACATTATAGTTAAACTTAGTAAAGTTGGAATGATAAACCGTACCGTCTATCGTTGCTACATTCCCATCAGCATCACGAATCGGGAGTTTATTAATTAAAAACCCATCCTGCTCTACGTTAATTTTACCATTCATCGTGTAACGACAACCCAGCAAGGTGAAATCAGCGGCGGCATCTTTAAGACTTAAAGTCCCTGCGAGTCTTGGTGCATCCGGAGTTCCTTTTATGTTAATGAAACCGTTCAGTTTTCCTTCAATTTTATCTAGCACATCGGGATCCATGAAGGCATTGGTAAATGAAATGTCCGTATTCTGAAAATCTAAGCGTAATCGAAGGTTTTCATCTGCAACATTCGTTAAATAAGAACCCGAAAAATCTAAGGTTTTCATTCCGCGATATGCCAAGGTGCCTTTTAGTCCTACCGCTGCTAAGGCATCGTTATACGTTGCATCGATATGAATTTCACCTACTTCCTCTTGGTTTATAAAGAAGGAAAAGATATCCACATTAGAGGTTAAGGTTAACGCCTCATAGGGATTTGCTAAACCTACGGAACCATTTACCTTACCTGCGAGGTCAACTTCAAGGTTTAACATCTTTGAAAGATCCTCCAAGTCAAGATTAGTGATACTCAAACCAAGAACATCATTCACATTATTAGATAGGCACCCACCGGCTTCAATGCGCTGATTCTTTTGATCACTTCGCAACATTAACTTATTGGTTTGAATGTGTTTATTTTGAACAATCAGGTCGCTTCCGGAATCTAAATACCATTTATACCCATTAATAGAAAATCTAGATTGATCAAAAAGTAAATCAAAATCGTTGGCAGAATTCATGGTTGTACGCCATTGTATTCGAGATTCATTCAAACGCCCTTGATCCCACCCTAGACTTGAATTAAGTTTCCCCCCGATACCTGTGGTTAAAAAATTAACCTCATGAAAAATCAATGAATCACGGGCATCCAATTGATTCACTAATACGTTAGCGGTAACCCCTGAAGCATTTACTCGCTGTTGTAATGTAATACCTTCTAGGTTAATGCTGTCATACATAATATGACTCGAGGTAAGTTGTAAGCCAAATAAATCTTGCTCTGAATCAAACTTTAAAACGACTTCGGTTTGTGGATCGATTTCAAGACCGGGTACAAATAAATCGGTGAGTTCATTAATATCTTTCACTACCAACCTGGCATCAATTTCATTATTCACTTTTCCACGAACGGGTTTTCTTGCTTGCACCAAACTCGGGAGAACGCGTGAAATCCCGAACAAAATATCATCTTGAATCGTGTTCGGATCAATCTTTCCTTTAAAATCTAAATCCGCTATATTACTCCGCAGTATTAATGATTCTTCCGCCATGGAGTGATTGAAATCGATCCGAGCCGATGGAATCTTTATTTCTTTACCATCTTCTGTATAATTGAACTGAGCAAGCGTCAACCCGCCTTCAAACCGATTAAATGAAGGTCCTTTTGTATCCAGTGTAAATTCACCTGTTAACGCCGTATTTTTGGATTCCGTAAATCCTAGGGCTCCGAGATTTAATTTATCGAAGCGCATCGATGCATTGTAGGTTGGTTTACCTTCTATATCGAATCCTCCCGAAATCGTAAATTTCGCATTTGGATCATCCACCTGTACTGAGGTATTCAACACCACACCATCCATGCGCATATCTTGTAGAGCGACATTATGATAAACGTAACCCATGGTCTCTAACTCACTGAAATATGCGGATCCATTGGTTAGTTTAAACCCTTTATCCAACACATCGAACGTCGAAAATTTCAAGTTACCGTTTATTTCACCAACATCAGAAACACCCAGGATGTCTCCTAATTGTATGTGATTTAGTGCCACGGCAATGCTGTCTGGACGTAAATTCTGAATTCCTATGGCATTACCCAGCACATCCAATTTAATAGGTGAAACAACGCTTAATTCTCCTTTTTCCGTTTTTATAGTTACGGGACGTAGAATTAACTTCCCTTGCTTTCCATCCACGACCATATTTCGAAAACGAACGGTTCCTAAGCGATCTACTTCAGGGCCAAAAGACAAGAATGATCCATCTGGCAAGCGCACCTTACTTAGTTCAGCCACATCAAATGAAGCGTTTCGAATGACTTCTCGGACGGGGTATGCAGCAAACTCAGCAAAATCCGGCAAATCTAAATCTCCCTTTAAAAAGGTGTTTTTTCGGATCCTTATGTCAAGGTTTTTGATTTTGAAATGATTCACCACATTGTAAAGCGTTCCACTCAACTGAACCTGTTCATTCATTCCTTCCATTTCAGGAACGAAAAACGCCACATCTGCCAGATTAACAGTACTCGGTTGAATGGCAATATTGAAGAACACCTTGTTGTTAAAATCATCCAATGCAGCAGGATCAGTATAGGAATAAGCGATTTCAGAGGCATGAATTTCGGAGCGATTTAACTTAATATACACCGAATTCAACCTTAACCCCGTCTCATTGATTGCTACCTTAGCCTTCAAGGCCTTGACCCAGAGCCCAGATTGGTCCTTCGTGTGGAAATCATCAAGATTAAACGCAGTAAGTGGGCCGTCATTCACAAAATTGGAAACCGTTAAATTCACATTTCTAAGGGCAACGTGATTAAAATCGAGCCCCGTTTTCATCTTAGGGATTCGAAAATCATCGTAGCGTAGCTTGGTCTGTTTTAGTGTGATTTTATTCAAAGCAACGGTAAACTCTGAAGGGCTTGAGGTCGTATCCTCCGAAGCGAAATAATCGGCTATGAACTGAAAATTCATTTCACCGGTACGTTTTTCAGCATACACCCAAACTTCACCTTTTTCTAGAATGACTTCATCCAAGGTTAAATGTTGTGTGCCAAAACCCTGTATTAACACTTCTAAGCTACGAATTGACACCAAGCGTTTGTCCGACAAATCATGAATCAGCACATCTTCAAGATAAATTCGATTGAAGAGCGTAATGTCCACCTTACCTATATTCACTTTAGTATTCCATTCCTTAGAAAAGAAATCTGTTGCCTGTTTAGCGAGATAGGATTGAAAGGACGAAGTGCGAATTAGAAAGGCGAATAAAATGACAAAAATCAACATCCACTCAAAGAACACCCCGAAGGTTCTGCCAAGGATTTTAACTACTTTTGTCATGCGTTAGCAAAATTAATCATTGCATTGAATAAACGGTTGATTTTAGGAATTGAATCGTCTTGTGACGATACATCTGCAGCCGTTCTGAGAGGAACGCAAATCCTCGCGAATATAACACACACCCAATTGATTCATGAAGCATATGGAGGCGTAGTTCCGGAATTAGCCAGTCGGGCACATATTGAGCATATTGTTCCGGTGGTAAAGCGAGCAATTGAAACGGCTCAAGTTTCCTTAAAAGACATTGATGCCATTGCCTTTACCCAAGGACCTGGTCTTATGGGGTCACTCGTGGTTGGAACCTCTTTTGCAAAAGGACTCGCGCTAGCCTTAAATAAACCCTTGATTGGAGTTCATCACATGAAGGCGCACATTTTAAGTCATTTCATCACGCATGAAGGAATGACAGCGCCAAGTTTTCCATACCTATGCTTAACTGTAAGCGGTGGACATACGCAAATCGTTGTCGTTCATGATGCAATGAACATGGAAATCATCGGAAAAACAATCGATGATGCCGCAGGCGAGGCCTTTGATAAAGCCGCTAAAATGTTGGGTTTGCCATACCCGGGAGGTCCGCTCATTGACCACTACGGAAAGACCGGAAATCCCATGGCATTTACCTTTGCTGAGCCGAATATTCCCGAGTTGAACTTTAGCTTTAGTGGGTTAAAAACATCCATTTTATATTTTCTACAGAAAGAAGTAGCAAAGGATCCGGATTTTGTAGCACTAAACTTAAACGACCTCTGTGCATCCATTCAACATCGCATCACTGAAATCTTACTTAAAAAACTGAAAAAAGCGCAGCTTCAAACCGGGATAACGTGTATTGCTGTGAGTGGCGGGGTATCTGTTAACAGCGAATTACGAGCCAAACTTCAAGCATGGCAAGCAACAAATCCGAAACTCACAATACATGTTGCGCACCCTTCTTATTGTACTGATAACGCGGCGATGGTTGCGATAACTGGGGCATTTTTATTTGAAGCGGGTATTACTCATGACCAGCAGATTTCAGCAAATGCAAAGTTACCTTGGTAAATTTGGAAGTTTAGAAAAATTTACTATCTTCAAAGAACCAAACACACTACTATGTATTTAGAAATCCAAGAAATCCAAAAGGAGCAGGTCCCAAATTGCACCTATGAAAAACTAAGCTCCATTGAACAGGAAGCTAATTTGCGGCAACAACTGCACAAAGCCATGATTTTAGGAAACACCCATCGGGGTAAAGTTTCTATTGTATTTTGCGATGACGAGGGGTTTAAAAAAGTAAATACCACCGTTTGGGCAATGGGGCAACATTTCATAACTCTAAAAGGTGGTGTTTGGATTCCAATATCTAAAATTATTGATATTATTTTTTAACTTCGCGGCATGTGTCGTGTAGTTTATCGTACCCTTTTATTTTTTAGTTTTTTCGGTTATTTTGAGTCTTTTCAAGCACAAAACCATGTGACATGGAATGCTTCTTGGGATAAGAATTCGAAATCGGTGGTTATTAAAGGAACCATTGATCCTACGTGGCACTTGTACTCCCCTAAAACCGACCCGAACCTTGGACCTATCGCGCTAAGTGTTACGTTTGAGAAAGTTAAGGGCATAAAGAAAATAGGGAGTTTAGAATTTTTAACAACACCCGTTGCGCATCAAGATGACAATTTTGGGGGAATGGTTTATATTTGGGAGAATGTAGTAGAAATACACCAAGCCTTTAGAATTAAGAAAGCAGGCGCATTAAAACTGACATTAAATTACATGACTTGCGACGAAACGAAATGTATTCCTCCAATCGATGTGCCCATAACGATTCAAATTAACAACTAACTATGAGGTATTTTTTATCTACCTGCTTACTACTTTTAAGCTTAGCGACATTTGCCCAAGGCTCTTGGCAAGACCATATTAAATGGAAATTTAGCCTAGAGAAAATTGACAGCAGTCATGCGTATATCGTTGGTAAAGCGACCCTTCTAAACCATTTCCATATTTTCTCGGTAAATCACGACCCCAAGAAGGCGGATTTCACAGGAACACCTACCACCTTTGACATCAAAGCCAATAAGAATTTCAAGTTGGTTGGGAAACTTAAGGATGGCAGTGCACCAAAAAAGTTTGTTGATGAATTAGGGGAACAATTATACTTTGAAGGAAACGCTACCTTTAAGCAGCAGATTGAAATACTAAGCAACGAAGCATTTAGCATTCCTTTCACTTACAGTTTTCAAATCTGTGATGCAGCGGGATGTATTTTCCCACCTGCACAAGACGCAACCGTTAAAATAAGTGGCTATAAAAGTGCAGCATCATCCGCTAGTGCACCCCAGGAAACACCACAAGACACCAGCACAACAACTACATCTTCAGGTGACAACAATACCGGCGACACCATGGATCAAAAGGAGGACAAAGAAATTGCACCAAAAAAACCTAACACGCTGTGGTGGACATTTTGGGCAGGATTTGGTGGCGGATTATTTGCCCTGTTAACGCCATGCATGTTCCCCATGATACCCATGACCGTAACGTTCTTTACCAAACAATCTAAAACACGCGCGGAAGGAATCATCAAAGCACTTGTTTATGGCGTGTCAATTGTTGTGATCTATGTTACTTCGGGCATTTTATTTACGGCAGTTTTAGGAACCACCGGACTAAATGACCTATCCACGAACATTTGGATGAACCTCGTGTTCTTTGCAATCTTTATGGTTTTCGCCTTCTCATTTCTTGGGGCCTTTGAAATACAATTACCAAGTAAATGGGTGAATAAGATGGACAAGCAAGCCGACCGCGGTGGGTACATAGGCATCTTCTTTATGGCCTTTACCCTCGGATTGGTTTCTTTTTCGTGTACAGGTCCAATCATTGGAAGTCTATTAGTTACCGCATCAACCACCGGGTCCTATCTTACGCCAGCCATGGGTATGGGCGGATTTTCACTTGCACTTGCAATTCCCTTTACCTTATTTGCAATTTTTCCAAGTTGGTTAAACTCTCTACCACAATCCGGCGGCTGGTTAAATTCAGTTAAAGTGGTTCTTGGACTTCTTGAAATCGCCTTGGCAATGAAATTTTTATCTGCTGTTGATATGGCCTACCATTGGGATATCCTAAGCCGTGAATGGTTTGTAGGGTCGTGGTTTGTGATTTTCATGCTTATGGGCCTTTATCTTCTTGGAAAGATTCGATTCTCTCATGATTCCCCCGTTGAAAAATTAAGCGTTCCAAGGTTCATGTTCGCGTTCGTTGCCCTCGTGTTCTCCGTTTACTTGTTTACCGGAATGTTTGGCCACCCATTAAAATTAATCGATGGTATCGCTCCTCCAAGAACCCATTCAGAGGATAATTTCCGCTTTAATAACGGTGGACTTGATACCGGGGTAAAACAAGATTCCATTACCGATAAATATGCGGCAGACATGCATCCTGTGGGTGATGGTTCCATCTTAGTATTCCATGACTTATACAAAGGACGAGCCTATGCCAAGGAACGAAATCTACCAATCCTCATGGATTTCACGGGACATGCCTGTCAGAATTGTCGTAAAACAGAATCTACCGTTTGGACCAACGACGAAATCCGTCCCTTACTTCAAAAGAGTTTTGTGATTATCTCGCTGTATGTAGATGACCACCAACCGCTTCCAGAAAGCGAGCAGCGTTATTCCAAGGAGTTAGGTGGGAAAATTCGTGACGTTGGAAACAAATGGGCAGAGTACGAAGTAATTAATTACAAAAGCTTCCAACAACCGCTCTACGTGGTAACGGATCATGAAGGGAAAGACCTTACGGAAACCATCGGATATACGCCAGAAATTGAGAGCTACAAGAACTTCTTATTGAAAGGAATACGAAAATTCAACCAGTAAATGAAACTGTGCATTGCGGAAAAACCGAGTGTCGCACGAGATTTGGCTCAAATTCTTGGCGCATCCACTCGGAAAGAGGGGTATTTTGAAGGAAATGGATATTGGGTGAGTTGGACCTTTGGTCATTTGTGTACGCTGAAAGAACCAGAAGATTATAACCCAAATTGGAAACAGTGGCGGGTAGAGGATTTACCCATTTCCCCTGAACAATTTGGCATTAAAGTAATCAAAGACGAAGGGGTACAACGACAGTTCAATGTGCTAAAATCCCTCGTAGCACAATGTGAAGAAGTGATCAATTGCGGGGATGCGGGACAAGAAGGTGAATTGATTCAACGCTGGGTACTTTTGAAAGCAGGGTGTAAAGTTCCAGTAAAGCGCTTATGGATTTCCTCCCTTACTGATGAAGCCATTAAAGAAGGTTTTTCCAAGCTTAAAAATGGTGAAGAATTCGATAATTTGTTTGCCGCAGGAAATTCACGTGCCATCGGCGATTGGATGCTAGGCATCAATGGAACACGACTCTATACCAAGAAATTTGCACCCGCAAAAATGACTTTATCCGTCGGTAGAGTGCAAACCCCTACCCTCGCCATGATTGTTCAACGGCAAAAGGAAATCAATGCATTTAAATCCGAAACCTACTGGGAACTTAAAACGATTTACAGAGAAACAGAGTTCCTTTGTCAAATTGACCGCTTAAAGTCGGAAGAAAAAGCCAAGAAAGGCGAAGCATATTTGAAAGATAAACCTTTTAAAATCACTTCCTTTGAACAAAAGGAAGGGAAAGAAGGAAATCCGAGATTGTACGACTTAACTTCCTTGCAAGTAGATGGAAACAAGCGTTACGGATTTAGCGCCGATGAAACGCTTAAGTATGTTCAAAGCCTTTACGAGAAAAAACTGGTGACCTACCCACGCGTTGACACCACCTACCTCTCCGAAGATCTTCACCCCAAAATACCCAATGTATTAAAAGGGCTCAGAGATTACAGTAGATTTACTGAATCTTTATTGGAAAAGCCCATTCCTAAAACAAAAGCTATTTTCGACAACAGCAAGGTAACCGACCACCACGCTATTATTCCTACGGGAATTGTCCCTTCCGGAATTTCACCTGATGAACATAAAATATATGACCTAATTGCTCGCCGGCTACTTGCTGCTTTTTATCCAGAATGCAAAGTTTCGAATACCACCGTAATGGGTCAAGTAGATCAATTAGCATTTAAAGCAACTGGGAAGCAGGTATTAGATAAAGGTTGGCGTGTGGTATATGAAGACCTCGATCAAAAAGTTCAGAAAAAAGGTGAATCTGAAGATAAAATCTTACCCTTATTTACCGAAGGCGAAGAAGGTCCGCATGAGCCCTTTATGCATCAAGGCAAAACTTCAGCACCAAAACCCTATACCGAAGCCACGCTCCTCAGAGCCATGGAAACCGCTGGGAAACTGGTAGAGGACGAAGAAATGCGGGAATTAATGAAGGAAAACGGTATTGGAAGACCCTCTACCCGATCCGCCATTATTGAAACCTTATTCAAACGAAAGTACATCGAGAAAAAGAAAAAGAACCTCATCGCTACGGATACTGGCATGCATTTAATTGACACCATTAAAAACGACCTACTCAAAAGCCCTGAACTTACCGGTCAATGGGAGCATAAATTACGTCAAATGGAACGTGGGCTTTACGACCCAAAGCAATTCAAAGCAGAACTTTTTCAAATGGTTCGTGAATTAACGGACGAAGTGATCTTTGGGAATTAATCCTGTTTCACAAAGGGCTTAACAGACCGGGTTCCATCACTAAAGCTGGCTATAACCCGATACGTACCACGTGCCAATCCACTTATGTTAACTGAAGAAAGCGCGCTCTGTATTGGACATTTCATCACCACGCGTCCTGCGCCATCTACGATGCATACAGATTGTGCGATACCTTGTGTGAATTCAACATTCAAGCGCTCGTTCGCTGGATTAGGATAAAGCACCCAATTACTTCCGGTGAGTTCATTCAATGAGGCATTATCCACAACCACTTCAAAACTAACGGTATCAGAACAATTATCGTTGTTGGCTATTAAGGTCACCGGATAAGTTCCAGGAAGCGTATACAAATGGGTAGGCGTAGTTTGTGTAGAAGACGTATTATCCCCAAAATCCCAACTGTATTGTGTGGCGTTATTGGAGGCATTCGCAACCACACTTGCCGTCATTCCTATCGTGGAAATACTCGCTGCTGCCGTCACTTGATCCATAATTAATGAAACAGGCGTTCTTGGACTGACGCATGGATCTTTAACCACTTCCCAATCATAGAAATAATAATAAAAAGCACCACCGGCGCTTGAACCTGTGATGGAAATCAAACCCGGAATTTGATACGGGAACACTGCACCGGCATTATTCCGATACAAATTCATTTGTGCTCCACCAATGCGATAATTCACCCCGGGCTCCACATGAAAGTTTAGTGAAATCCGCGAACCTCCGGAAGGAATATTCAAAAACCTAGAATCTAACTGATTGCCGCTCGCATCCCATAAGGTAATTGTTCGATCCCCAGTTGCACCTGCATTTACCCATGCAGAAACAATCGTTAGGGGTTCATTAACCGAAAAAATCATGTATTGCGTAGTTGCGTTATTATGCTGCCCCCCTGTACCAAAGGAATTATTTAAAGGACCAAGGTATTGAGAAGGATTATTCTCAACAGACTCTACCCAAACGGTATCTGTTTGCTGTAAGAAGGTAGAATAACTCGACCCGATCGTCAATAAGTTCCCATCAAACTCCGCATCATAATAGGACATACTGCCATTTGCTGTCGCATTCACCGTAACCGAATCAGGGGCACAAACGATAACACCTGCAGCGAGGGGTGCATCTGGACGATCAATGGTAATGTATTGAGCAAAACTGATGGTATCGGTCCCGAAAGCATTTCCAGCAATTAAAGTAACTGTAAATTGACCGTCTTGCGTATACACATGACTAGGAAACTGAAGCGTAGA
Organism: Flavobacteriales bacterium; assembly: GCA_947463385.1. Lineage (GTDB taxonomy): Bacteria > Bacteroidota > Bacteroidia > Flavobacteriales_D > Crocinitomicaceae > UBA952. The sequence goes on along the minus strand of CANHSL010000005.1, from coordinate 39,555 downwards.
TGCGGCGCCATCGCCAAAATCCCAAACCCAACTCGTTGGACCGCCAGTAGACTGGTCATAAAAATCAATCGCTCCCGTGCAACTGGTAAGCGCGTTGGCTTGAAAATCAGCAACTGGTGGATTGGTGGGTAGTTGACACGCCCACGTCATTACAAATCCAGCATTGGTTACATAGGTATCCGAGAAAAACTTCAAGGTAACAGCGCCATACGTTGAATTAATAACACCCCCATTAGGTAAGGTGTTACCGGTGTATTGTCCGATTAACGGACTCGTGTTATTCGGACCGTCATAAATGTACAGGTAATCGTAATTGGACTCTAAATCGAAGCTTGAGAAATTAAGGGTAATGCTCGCTGCCCCAATTGGCGCAATGGTAATCTCGCTAGTTACAAGATCTTGATAATTCGCTGCCGCGCCTCCTGGATCGAATAAGGTTCCATTGCAAGAATTCTGCGTTTGATTCAATCCCGCCGGATTCATGGTGATTGCACAAGGCAAGCTTGGGTCCACATTTATGTAGTCCACCAAGGTCAAAGTATCTGTCCCACACGCCCCGCCACTTGCAATTAAGGAAACCGAATACAAGCCCGGATTTTGATAGGTATGCGAAGGGTTTAAGGAAGACGATGTAGTACCGTCGCCAAAATCCCATTGAAAGGTACCTGCATTAAAACTCTCGTTCGTGAAATTAACCAGCGCTGGTGCCTGACAATAATCTTGAAACGCTGTAGAGAAATCTGCATTGACGGTATAAGAAAAGGCAGGTCCCACCCCTACCGCGTACCACGCGTTGGTGGTACTCATTACCTCCGGAGAACAAGCACCAAACAAATCAATGGCCGACTGAACTGCATAAAAACGCGCATCTTGATAATCTGAATTCGGCGTTAAATAAAAGGTGTTGTTGCGAAATGCGATGCGTGCGGCATCCACAATACCTAAGCCACTAACATTGTATGCGTTGTTTATATCGTTGGTGCCCGTGCCGCCAACTGTGAGTAAATAAAACCAAAAATTCTGAACGCCCGAATTCGTATGAACCCCTCCGTTATCTTGGGTTCCAGTGTAATAATTGGTACCTAAATAGGTATCCGGATCGGCAAAGGCGCTTGGATTACTCATGCTTCGGATTCCATTACCATTGGGTGTTGCATCTTCCCCCATAATCCAATTTAAGGAATTGTTATTAGCAAAAGCCTCCACAGAAACACCAAAAATATCCGAAAAAGATTCATTCAACGCACCTGATTCATTCGCGTATACTAAATTGGAGGTATTTGAGGTCAGACCGTGTGCAATTTCATGGGCTGTAATGTCAATCGCCGTAAGTGGCGTGAAGGTCGTTCCGTTTCCATCTCCATACGTCATGCGTTGTCCATCCCAAAAAGCATTATTGTAGTTGGTATTGTAATGCATATAGCTTTTCAATAAAAACCCATTCCCATCAATGCTATTTCGGTTGTGGATTTGCCAAAAATAATCATAGGTCATTTCCGCTCCCCAATGCGCATCACCGGCAAAATGGTCTTGGTTGACCGTATTATTCCAATAATTATCTGAATCAATAAAATCTACTGCTGCACCGTAATTCGACGTGTTATTTAAGTCAAATGTTTGAATTCCATTTCCTCTTCCCGTTTCACGCAGCCTAAATTGAGATGCAAAATAATCTGCCACCATCACTCGATTACCGGAATAGGCGGTAACCGCAATACCATTGCTGTCGGCGGTATGTATCCTGTTTTCCGCTGCAACAACGAGATTTGTATGAGCATCTATGCAAATGAACTGTCTAGACAAGGGCTCATCCGCATATACATCTAAGCCATAAACTAAGGTTGTTGTATGAGTGGAAGGGTTCGTGTACCACATCAATTGCGGCGTGGGATAGTAGCTGGCCTCGCTTCCGTGTTCCATCTTGAGTAAGGCTTCTTCTTCTGGCATCTCCCATTTATAGCGCGTTGCATTCACATGATTCAGCGCTGTTTCTATCACTTGGTCGCTTGAAATAGAGGGCGTAATCGAACCCGAAACCTTATCCAGTGACGCATTTACGGAAACCAAAAGACTCCCATTCATGTGAATTTTAATTGCGTTATGACGAATTGGAATGCCTTTGTAATTTAGCGAATAGGAATAATGAATCCAACCGAGCTGATCAGTTATTTTATCCGAAAGGGTGAACGAATATTCCTCAGGTAAATCGAATAAATCACGAATAAATTTCCCATGGGATTCCGGTGCCAAGGTAACTTTCCCATCAAATTTTATGAAGCGGGGAAAAGACTCTTTCGGTTGCTTCCAAAGGGAAGTGATATGATCTTTTGATATGGATTGTGCAGTAAGATGAAGGGATACAAAAAACAGCAAGGATAGCGTAAAAACTTTCATAGGGTAGCTTAGGTCCTTAAAAGTATAAAAATCAATTCGGATTACATCCGTTCTGGTGCATTAATCCCCAAAATAGTTAACCCAGTTTTTAAAACCTTGGCTACATTCTTAGAGATTAAGAGGCGCGCGGCGCGTAATCCTTCGTTGGTTTCAGTTAGAATCGGACTTTGCTGATAGAAGGAATTATATGCTTTTGTCAATTCATACAGGTAATTTGCCAACACGGCCGGAGAATAATTATCTGCTGATTCAGCAATCGTTTGAGGAAATGCAGCGAGCAATTTAATCAACTCAATTTCTCCGAATTCAATCACCAGCGCGGACTCATCGAATTGGATCGAACCTGCCTTTCGCAATAAGGAATTAATTCGGGCATGGGTATATTGAATAAACGGACCGGTATTTCCAGTTAAGTCGATCGATTCCTCCGGATTGAATAACATTCGTTTTTTCGGGTCAACTTTCAATAAATAATATTTCAAGCCTCCCATACCAATCGATTCGAAAAGCACGCTGCGTTCCGTCTCTGATAATTCAGCAATCTGACCCCGTTCTTGTGTCATTACCGTTGCCGCATTCACCACCTCTTCCATGAGGTCATCTGCATCTACCACGGTACCTTCCCTAGATTTCATTTTCCCAGAAGGTAAATCTACCATTCCGTAAGACAAATGGAAACAATCGGCAGCCCAAGCATACCCTAACTTTTGTAGGATTAAAAACAACACCTTGAAGTGATAATCTTGCTCATTCCCCACCGTATAAACGATTCCAGATAAGGCTGGATAATCATGAAAACGTTCAATTGCCGTTCCAATATCCTGTGTCATATAAACGGCTGTACCATCTGCGCGAAGCACCAATTTTTCATCTAAACCATCTGGTGTCAAATCAATCCAAACACTGCCATCGGGTTTTTGATAAAATACACCGCGTGCTAATCCGTCCATGACCTGGTCTTTACCCAGTAAAAAGGTATCGCTTTCGTAATACAATTTATCAAAATCTACCCCCATGCGTTGATAGGTCACGTCAAACCCTTCGTAAACCCAACCGTTCATGGTAGACCACAATAAATAAGTTTCTGGATCCCTACCTTCCCATCGCACCAGCATGTCTTTAGCGGCTCTAAGAATCTCAGTTTCATTCTTGGCGAGCTCCTTGATCTTATCAGAAATTGCAGCTTGTGCCTTTTCATCTTTTCCAACGAGCGCAAGATTTAATTCTTGAAATTTTTCAAGTGCTGCGGCAGAAGTGTTCGAAAAATCTCCGGCATTCCAACGGGCTAGTACCTCTTTCACTTCAAGCTGCAAATGCTTTTCAAACTCCACATAATACTTACCAACTAACTTATCTCCTTTGAGCCCAGAATTAGCGGGAGTTTCGCGTTCGCCATTGGATTGGAGCGGAGCAAAACGATGCCAAGCCAACATACTTTTACAAATATGAATTCCACGGTCGTTAATTACTTGGGTTTTGATGACTTGATGCCCGTATGCTTTTTTTAATTGCGCCACCGCATAGCCAAGGAAAATATTTCTAAGGTGACCTAAATGCAGCGGTTTATTGGTATTGGGCGAAGCATATTCTACCATCACCAGTTGCTTAGAATTGGGTTCAGCAATCCCAAACGAATCGTTTTGATTGATTGAAATGAGTTGATCAGACCATAAGGTCTCTGAAAATACAAAATTTAAAAATCCTTGAATCACCTCGTAATCCGCAACAAATGAAACCTCAGATTTCACATGCTTACCAATACGTTCTGCAACCTCTGCAGGTGGCAATTGAAGCGCTTTAGCAAAGGAAAAAACCATTAAGGTCACGTCACCACGAACGCCTTTGCGGGTAGGTTGAAACTGAATCCACGATGGATCAATGTCAATTCCTAACCATTCCTTTCCTTTAGTTAAAAGGATATCCTTCAACGCTACTTCCATGATTCAATTAAGGTACGTGTACAATTGGTGATTAACTCGAGGGCTACCTCGGCCATTCTATTTTTTTTCTCGTCGAGGGTTGGATTCACTTCCACGAATTCCAAGGCAACTAACTTTGGCGAACGACACAATCCGTCGAGGAGTGATTTTGCTTCTTGAACCGTCAAGCCATTGGCCACCGGTGTACCCGTGCCAAAGGACGTTTCAACGGGATCCATCGAGTCTACATCAAAGGAAACATACAATACATCACAGGGATTCAATTGATGGCTGATTTGTTCTAATACTTGTTGAATACCAAGTGACCTAACCTTCTCTACCGTGATATTGGTGATGTGTTCAGCTTCAATAACTGCATCTTCTTCCGGTTCCGTACTGCGCACTCCGACATAAATTAAATCAGAGAACTTAACAGAATTACTTTTTAATTGTGTCCATTGAAGGGATGTCTCGATGTCTACGTGATTCCGTTGGCAAGGCAGGTTATCGACACCTAAGGCTGTAGCTAGGGGCATGCCGTGCAAGTTACCAGAGGGCGTAGTGTAAGGCGAGTGCAAATCTGCATGGGCATCTATCCAAACCACCCCAATGCGTTTATCGGGGAAAGCGGCTTTTAACCCATGCAAGGTACCCCCTGCAGAGGCGTGGTCACCTGCTAAGATAAGAGGGAACCGATTGGCTTGAATATGCGAAACCAAGGCGGAAGAAACCGATTGATATACATGTTGCATCCCGTCAATGCGCTTAGCTAAGGGATAAATAATCGGTCGATCAAGAAGGTGATTCAAATCAGGAAGCACTTCCCAAGAAATCTCAGTAAACAATGAATTTCCTTGCATTCTAGAAGCGGCTTGAATCGCATATGGACCCAAGGAGGCGCCCCGAGTTCCTGCCCCTAATTCCGAGGGGTTTATAATAAGTTGGATCGTTTTGCTCATGGCGGGTTCCGTTGAATAGGAACTAGACAAAGATACAAAAGTTGACCACCTAACGAAAAGAAAACTTTCAGGATTTGACGAAAGGCTGTATATTCGCACTCATCTCGGGGATGTAGCTTTCCGCAGTTGCGGAACTAGAGCGAGTGATTACAATTAAGGGGATGTAGCTTTCCGCCGCGGCGGAGGCTAGAGCACGTGTGATTCAAATTTAATGGGGATGTAGCTCAGTTGGCTAGAGCGCTTGACTGGCAGTCAAGAGGTCGTCGGTTCGAGCCCGATCTTCTCCACGTATAAAGAAGCCCCGCTTGGGGCTTTTTCTATTATTACAATTATCGGGCGAGAGGTTTATGCCGAACGAAGTTGAGGTAAGCCCGATCTTCTCCACGTATAAAGAAGCCCCGCTTGGGGCTTTTTCTATTATTACAATTATCGGGCGAGCACTTAGCGAAGCGATTTCACGACCAAAGGGAGTAGCTTATGCCGAACGAAGTTGAGGTAAGCCCGATCTTCTCCACTTCCGCCCTGCGAAGCTGAACAAGCGAAGCAGGGCTTTTTACATGATTATCACTATCGGGCGAGCACTGAGCGAAGCGATTTCTTTGGAAACTATTTTCTACGAAGCAAGGTATGTATGTTCAAAAAAATATATTTTTGAATCAAATTAAACCAATGGATATATCAAAACTTCTTGACCGTTTTAACACAAAAAAACTTCGTCCAATCACGGGTATGGTCATTGCTGAAGTGATGTTATTTTTGTTTTCCATCGAGTCATTAATTGAATGGTTTAATATCAGCCCCAAACTCTTCATTTTCTTTTTTGTGCTATCCTGTATTTTCGTGTTTGTACTTATTCATTACATAAAACAACCTGAAGGCGAACGATCATGGCTTAAGGCGATGTCACAACCATTAGTTTACTTAAGAACCACTCTGTTCTTAATGTTTTTTGGAATCATCTTCCTTCTTTATGTTGCGACACTTCCGCCGTATAAGGTGATCGCCATCACCGGATATCGCGAAAATCAGTTTTCTGAAAGTAAGCTTATAGAGTTTACTAAGGAATCATATTTGGATGAACTAAGCGAAGAAGTAAAAACCCTCATTGGTCCTCAGTACCAAGTTAAGGTAGATGATAACGTGGACACAAACTTCAAAAACTCAAGGCTCATTATTGTGCCAGGAATTTTTGACCATGAAAAGGCGGTTGAAACGATCATGAAACTGGAGGAACGCCTTAATTTCTTTTATTCAAGTAGCGAAGAACGTCAAATACCAAAATTTGGAGAACTATACAAAGCCATTTATGGGGAGAAGCCCAATTTTAATAAAATTAAAAAAGAAATATTATTTGTAGATAGCTCCAAGATAAATCAAGAAAGTGCATGGCGGCGGTTTTGGAATAATCTAAAGTACATCCTAAATATTTAAAACAACGCATGAAAAAAATCATTCGATACATCTTTCTAGGCCTATTAATCGCCTTGCCCATTTATTATTTCTGGCCGGAAAGCCAATTAACACCCGGACAAAAAATCGATAGAATTGTTGTTAAAAAGGAGCAACATACCATGGAGGTCTTTTTTAAAGGTGAATTACTTGCAACCTATCATGTTTCGTTAAGTAAAAAAGGCTTAGCAAAACGACAAAAATGTGGAGACAACCTTACCCCAGAAGGTAGGTTTCATGCGAAAAAAAGAACTTCGAGCGCGTTTCACAAAGCAATAGATGTTGGCTATGGTTGTGATGTATTAATTCACGGACTAGGACAAAAATACAGTTGGGCAGGTAAATTTCACCGTTGGAAAGATTGGACCCAGGGATGTATTGCGCTGACCAATACCGAAATCGATGAGATTTACGACGCCATTGATAACGGCTGTACCATTGAGATAATGCCATGAAAAAGATCCTTCCTTTACTTATTGCCCTTGTTGCCATACTATTCCTCTGGATTTTCTTGAGTAAAGAAGAACCCTTAACTGGTGAATTCTATAAATCGCCTTTGCCTGAAAAATTCATTAAATCCTCGTATTATTCTGACTATGACTTAGCGAACAAGTTTGTCATTTATGTGGATTTTAGTAAACGCCGACAAGAACGTCGCTTGTGGGTGGTTGACAAAGGTGAGGTTATTGCTACCTCGTACACGGCACATGGTAAAAAATCCGCATCGTTCAGCTCCTTCCTAGCGCCACGTAAGTTTTCTAATATAGAAGGTAGTAATCAAAGTTCTTTGGGGATTTATCGAATTTATCCAGAGCGAAATATGAACCCAGGCAGAAAACATACATGCCGTTGCGAAAACTACACGCAGAGCAATATGTGTAAACATAAAGGGAGAAAATTCCCAATTAATGGATTAGAAGAATCTAACAATAAGGCCATTGACCGCGGCGTAGTTATTCATACAGCAAGATACGTGAGCGAACAGGGATGCACAGGCAACAGCGACGGTTGTTTTACGGTTTCACCTGAAGTCTTTGAAATCTTGCAAAATAAACGCCTGTTGTTCCTTAAAACGTGTTACTTAGTCGCCATTAAATAAATTCATATGAAAGTCCTGAACATCCTTGGAATAATACTCCTTTTTGTCATATTAACTGCCCTTTCCCAAGTGGGAGGACTCATCCTTTTGCTGTGGTTGCTGTTGTATCAATTCTTCAAAAAACGGTTCAAAAACGCGTGGGTTCGACGCGGTGTCCATGTGGGAGGATTTGTGGTGTTTTATCTTTTTTTCATGTTCGTTATTATCCCACCCCTTGCGCGCATTCAAGACCGGGTTCCACTGCCAATGTCTAAATCGGGCGCATTGATCCCTGTAACGTATTGGACAGCAATTTTTGGCAGGAATTACATCAAGTCTGAAGGAAGAACCAAGCTAGAAAGCATAGCGGAAGCCTACGTAAAAAAACACCCAGATCTTAAAGTAAAATACATGGATTGCAATTATCCGTTTAGGATAAATATAACCGGTAAAAAAAATGTTTGGATTTTAGAGGGTCTATTACCACACATTACACACGATGGAACAAAAGCAGATATTGCATTAGTTTATAATGATAAAAATGGTCTATCATCTAACTTAACGCCAACTGCTTTCGGCTATGGAAGCTCTGTAGACCCACTTCCAACTGAAACTTGTAAACCATGTAAATGCGAAAAAGAAAATTGGCAATATTCTTTTATGTATCAGAACCTTCCTCGTTCATCTTATCAACTTAATAGTTTGGAGTCAGCAAATTTAATAGATGAATTCATCAATTATGGTATCAAACAACTAATACTTGAACCGCATTTAATCCAAAGATTTAGAAAGCACTCAAAGAGAATTAAATCCTACAGATTCGGAATAGCCCAATGTTCAAGCGTACGCCATGACGACCACTTTCATGTTACCTTGTGTCAATAAAACGATTATTTTTTTACCTGTCCCTCTTGATCTCCCCATTTCTTTTAATGGTGGTGGTGAATGAAACAACAAAGCCAAAATACCAAGTTCACGATATATTCGAAAAAGGGGATGTTGAATGGACTCGAAATCCTGAATATTCATTGCCAGATAAATGCACATGGCATTGCCATACCCCTGGGTGTTTGAAGGAACATCGCTTAAGAAACCGTATTAGCCGTGGTCCAGTGGACACCCTCCGCCAAAAGATTATTGGTTCCCTTGGTGTTTCAAATGGCGATAAATACAAATCCAATAACATTTTGTTTCTCGTAATTCTCTGGCCATTGCTCATGTTTGGGTTAGTGGTAGCAAACGTGGAAATGTTCATCCGAAACCGAAAAAAGAACGCATGAAGGAGTTGATTACACATATTTATGTTTATTGCACGGATTTCTGCATTACCAGTGCAAATTTAATGAACATTACCTATGAAGATTTCTGTGCCCTTATCTTTTGTGTGCTGTGGCCATTGATTACCCTGGGGCTTTCACTTACCTTAATCATTCAATTGCGCCAAAGATTTAAAAATAAGTGATGTGTTTCCCAAAGGATTCATTACTACCTTTGATGCATGAAATGTTTAGTCTTCCTCTTAAGTATCTTGTATTCGGTTAGTTTTTTCGCGCAAAAAAAACAAAAACCTTTTTCTGGAGAATTATTATTCAGAGCCCAACGCGTAATTCCCGTGGATTCTGCCCAAGAACACATGCTTATTTATGCAAAAGACAGCTTGCTTAAAGTAATTAATTTCTCCTCTAACATGGGGAAACAAGAGTTGATTAAGCATTTAAGTAAAGAAAAATCTTACCTGCTCCTCGAAACCACCAAAGGCAAGTACGCCATCCGAACGAACTATACCAAGTACCAAGATTCAACCCTATCGTATTCCTTTAAAAAGAAACTAGGATCCAAACGCATCGCCGGAATGAAAGCCAAGAAACTTAGCGTTACCTTCTCGGATATAGACAAAAAATTCTCCTTTTATTACCTAAAAAATATTCCTGCCAGCTACGGAAGCGCCTATACAAACTTTCCTGGATTAGTTGTTGAATATTACATTCCAACCGACGAAGGTATGTTCCAATACACCTTGACCGAATTCAAACGAATAGATCCTCCATTGACACTTTTTATGGTGCCCACGGAATATAAACGGGTAAGCATCGAAGAATTCATGGAAGAAATGTCCAAGCCCTAGGTAGTTAACACCTTGCTGTGTAAAGAATTCACTTTTGTCCTGATTACATCGTAACCCTTTTCTTACTTTCGTATTTTACCCCAAAATGCGAGATAACGAATACATCCCATACGAAGAAGAGGAAACACAATACGACAACACGGAACCGACGCGGAAGAAAGAAAAAACCGCCACGCCTAAACCAAAAAAAGAGGCTAAACCAAAATCAGAAAAGTCCAAAAGTTTTGTAACCCCCGCTCGTGTTATCACATCCCTCGGAGCCCTTTTAACGGTTTCGAGCATCTTCTTGTTCTTTGGGTGCATTTCTTACTTTCTAACATGGAAGGCAGATCAAGACTCCGTATTAGGTCATGGATTTTTCGAGTATATTTTTAACAACCAGCTTCCCGCGCCAGATAATTGGCTGGGCAAATCAGGAGCCTGGTTCAGTCACAACCTAATTTACAATAGTTTTGGTGTTACCTCCATTGGGTTTAGTTTAATTGGATTTTTACTGGGCGTACGCCTGCTCTTTAAAGTGGAACTCCTACCGATTCTTCGGACGTCGATCATTACCTTGAGTTTTATGGTATGGGGATCCATTTTTCTTGGGTATTTCCATGAGTACATCAATTTTGGAGGAGGCACATTTGGCTTCTTCATTAATGAGTGGTTATCCCTGACCATTGGAAGTGTTCCAACGTTTATTTTTCATTTAGTACTGCTTTACATTACAATCACCCTGCTCTTTAACCCCAACTACGGAGCATTCTTTGATCGAATCAAACCTTCCAACTTAAATGGTGACTACTTTGATATAAATGAAGATAAAGAAGTTGCGCCCGAGAAACCGTATAATTCCATGAAGGTTGTTAACCCGATTAAAGAAAATGAAATTACAGAAGACCTGGTATCAAAACCCGTTCATTTTGACGAACCCACTCCGGATGAAGATGAAGATGAATTAATCGATGATTCGGAATTAGAAATCACCTTCATTGATAAATCGAAGCAAGAAGCTACATCGGATGTAGAATTAGAAATTAACGATCTTCCAGCAGCCACAGCAGCCGCTACAGCGGAAGTTCCTGCCGAACCAAAGGCTCCCAACGCCGACACCACAGCAGATGATTTAGTGAGTGAATTCGGATTATATGACCCCAAAATGGACCTTGAATCGTACGTGCTTCCTCCCATTGAATTATTGAGAGAATACGGCGGAAACGGAGGTGCTTCGGTCACAAAAGAAGAATTGGAAAGCAACAAGGACCGCATCGTTGAAACGTTATCGCACTATAAAATCGATATCGCTAAAATTAAAGCAACGGTTGGTCCAACGGTTACCTTATATGAAATTATCCCCGCTCCCGGTGTCCGCATTGCAAAAATCAAAAACCTAGAAGACGACATTGCCTTAAGTCTTTCCGCCTTAGGCATCCGGATTATTGCACCGATCCCAGGCAAGGGAACCATCGGAATTGAAGTTCCAAATTCAAAACCTGAAATGGTTAGCATGCGCTCTTTAATCGCATCCGAGAAATTCCAAAATTTCGATGGCGAATTACCGATCGTAATGGGGAAAACCATCACAAACGAAACCTTTGTTTTTGATCTAACAAAAATGCCTCACTTACTCGTAGCTGGCGCAACTGGTCAAGGAAAATCGGTAGGATTAAACGCAATTTTAGTATCGCTACTTTACAAAAAACATCCTGCTCAAGTAAAATTTGTACTTGTGGATCCGAAGAAGGTAGAACTCACCTTGTACAATAAAATTGAGCGGCATTTCTTGGCCAAACTCCCCGGAGAGGAAGATGCCATTATCGTAGATACCTCTAAGGTAGTGAACACGCTAAACTCGCTTTGTATTGAAATGGATGACCGCTATGAACTCCTCAAAAATGCAGGCGTTCGTACCATCAAAGAATACAACGCAAAATTCATCGGACGTAAATTAAATCCAGAAAAAGGACACCGTTACCTTCCGTACATTGTAGTACTTATCGATGAGTTTGCAGACCTTATCATGACAGCAGGCAAGGAAGTGGAGCATCCAATTGCCCGAATCGCACAGCTTGCCCGAGCCATTGGAATTCACCTCATTGTAGCCACTCAACGTCCTTCTGTGAATGTAATTACCGGAATGATTAAAGCCAATTTCCCGGCACGTATTGCTTTCAGGGTCTTGTCAAAAATCGATTCAAGAACTATTCTTGACGGCTCTGGAGCTGACCAATTAATTGGACGCGGCGACATGTTGATTTCTACGGGTTCCGATATGATTCGTTTACAATGTGGCTTTGTGGATACACCAGAAGTAGAAGAAATTTGTGAATTCGTAGGTGATCAACGGGCTTACCCGAGCGCCTTCTTACTTCCAGAATATATTCCGGAAGGCGGTGAAGGAAGTGGTGACGTGGATATGGATGAAATCGACCCGATGTTTGTTGATTCAGCGCGCATCGTAGTCATGAACCAACAAGGATCTGCCTCCCTTCTACAGCGTAAATTAAAATTAGGGTACAACCGTGCAGGACGAATTGTAGACCAATTAGAAGCCATGGGGATTATTGGTTCTTTTCAAGGAAGTAAAGCACGAGAGGTATTGTTTGGAGACATTGAATCCTTGGATGAATTCTTGCGTGTAAAAGGATTACTATAATTTCTTAGCACGTTTTTGTAGCTTTACAGTCAATTTGATTGTATGAAGAATTTCCTTTTCGGACTTTTTATTATTAGCGCAACGCTTGTTTCGGCTCAACTTGTGAGCATGCCTTCACCCTTGAACAAATTTTACCATTCAGGAACGGATTTTTCACGCCACCACGAAGTGGTACAGTTTTTCGAAACGCTACAGGGGCTCTATCCTAAGCAAGTAAAGCTTGAAACCTACGGATATACCAACGAAGGGCGACCGCTCATTATGGCGTTCATAAGCACCGAAAAAAACATCCAAACCCTGGAGAATATTCGTGTAAACCACTTGAGCAGCAATAAATTGGAAAACACGTCAATTGCTTGGTTAAGCTACAACGTGCACGGCAATGAAAGCTGTGGAACCGAAGCAGCTATGGAAACCGCATATCGCCTGGTAACAACGGAAACGAACTTATTAGAAAATACCTTAGTAATCCTTGATCCGTGCCTGAACCCGGACGGAAGAGACCGCTATGTTAATTACTTTAAACAATACCATAATAAAACGGGTCAATTACAAGTTCCTAGCGCTGAGCACGATGAAACCTGGCCCGGGGGTCGACCAAATCACTATCTATTCGACCTTAACAGGGATTGGGCTTGGTTAACCCAAGTAGAATCTCAACAGCGTATTAACGTTTACAATCAATGGTTACCTCATGTACATGTAGATTTTCACGAACAAGGCATGAATGAGCCGTATTATTTTCCACCCGCGGCAGAACCTTATCATGAAGTGATCACAAATTGGCAACGAGACTTTCAAAAACACATTGGTAAAAACCATGCCTCCTATTTTGATAAAAATGGATGGCTCTATTTTTCAAAAGAGATCTTTGACTTGCTTTACCCATCCTATGGCGATACGTATCCAACCTTTAACGGTGCCATAGGGATGACCTATGAACAAGGGGGATCTGGAAGGGCCGGACTTGGGGTAATCACCATGGTTGGAGATACCCTTACCCTAGCGGAGCGAATTGAACACCACGTAATCACTGGGATTTCCACCCTTGAAACCGTTAAAAATCATCACGTTAAATTAATTGAGGAATTTCAAAAATTCCAAGAAAAAAACTTAAATAAAGCAATAAACACCTATGTGTTAGATGGGAGTTCCGCAAACCTTAGCGCCTTAACAACGCTGTTAGACCGTCATCAAATCAAGTATACAAAAGTCGACCAAGATCAAGGAAGTGAAGTGAAGGGATTCGATTACTTTACCAATAAAGAACAATCCAGAAAGTTGCTTAAAAATGATGTAGTTATCGCCACTAATCAGCAAAAAGGAAATTTAATCAATGTCCTGTTCGAACAAAAAACAGCATTAAGTGATTCCTTAACGTATGACATCACCGCATGGTCGTTGCCCTATGCATACGGCGTACCTTGTATGAAAATCTTTAAATCTATTGCCATTCCCCAAGGAGAAAACAAGGAACAATATACCCCGTTTACTCTCAGTGAAGAGCCCTACGCCATTGCTATTCCGTGGGATAACTTAAATGATGTGCGAATCTTGAATGAATTGTTAAGTGCAGGACTTAACGTTTCGATGACTGAAAAAGAATTCACCACAAGCATGGGTAAATTTAACAAGGGAACGCTCCTTGTACTCAAATCCGATAATCCCGGGAAATCACTCTCCATAACAGTTCCGTCAATAATTAATAAACACAAGCAACAAGCTACGGCCTTATTTTCCGGTTGGGCAGAAACCGGGACAGATTTAGGATCCTCTAGCATTAAAAATATTTCCAAACCAAAAATTGGCATCTTGTTCAACGATCAAACCTCTTCCCTATCGATGGGTGAAATTTGGAATTTTCTTGATGCAGAACTGGCTATAGAACATCAAGTACTTCGAAATGGTGATGCAGATTTATATGCCTTAAATCAATTGGATGTACTCCTAATTCCTGAAGGATTTCAAAGTGAAAATAATGCCAACTTGAAGCAATGGATAAGCAACGGAGGAACGTGTATCGTTATGGGATCGGGTGCTGCAAATTTTATGGAAGCGGACTTCGGGATGAAAATCGAAGAGGGAACTACACCGATTGTATCGAGAGATTTAGGGAATTATGGCAATCTTGAGCGCTCGAGCATTAGTGAAACGATAATCGGCGCAATTTATCAGTGCAATGTCGACACCTCACACCCCCTGGCTTTTGGTTATAAAGACTCGTATTTCACCCTGCGTTTAGCCGCAGATGTTTACCCTTTTCAAGGGGAAATCATACAGAAAATTCAAGAGAAAAATGGATGGGTTACAGGCTTTGCTGGGTATAAAGTAAAACACAAACAGCAAGGTGCTGTTACCGTAGGCTCCTATGCGATAGGGGAAGGTGAAATCGTTTACTTTTTCGATAACCCGTTATTCAGGGGATTTTGGGAAAATGGCAAATTGCAAGTAGCCAACGCTATCTACTTTTTACGATAATTTAACCAAGCCGTTGACAATTATAATACGTATCTTCGCAACTTAAGAATCATCACATGAAACACCTATTAATAGTATCTCTTTGCATTCTTTTCCTTAGTGCATGCAAGAATGACGAGAAGCCTTATTCAGTTACTTTTAAAAATGAAAAAGACAAGTTATCTTATGTGCTCGGGGCCATTAATGCCAAAACGATTGTAAATTCTGGGACAGAAGCCTTTAATAAATTGGACAAAGCGCTTGTTTTAAAAGGGTTTAATCAAAATCTAAACGGGACTCCGGCGCAAGATTGTTTAAACACACTGCAGTTATTATTTGGTCCTACCTACCAAGATTTCAATGCGAAATATGTGAAAGAAGGATCTATCTGTATGGGTAAAATGAGCGGGTACGCGTTCTATTTCGATATCCGAAAATTAGGTGCACTTGACAAAATCAATTTTGCCATGGTAAAAAAAGGATTCGAAGATGGTTTATACAAACGTGACACCTCGTTCTTAAAAGATAACACCATGCGCTTTATGATGACCGAATTTATGACTGGACTCAATGTATCCAACGGTAAAAAAATGATGGATAAAGCCAAAAAAATACCAGGAATTGCAACACTTGAAGGTGGAATACTTATGGAAACCGTCAAAGCAGGTAACGGCGCAAGCCCCTCTAAATCTGACGATGTTAAAGTACACTACATTCTAACCTCCGCCTTAGGTGATACCATTCAAAGTTCATACAAAGGAGACGGGAAAGGAAATGTTGAACCGATTCCCTTAGCCTTGAACGGCGGCGTTATTCCAGGATGGACGATTGCCATTCCTAAAATGAAAGTAGGCGGAAAATACCGAATTTTCATTCCATGGAACTTAGCATATGGCGAACAACAGGGGAAAGAATCCCTTTGCTTTTTTGTAGAATTAATCGCAACCGGAAAAGAAGGCAGCTTTACTGCTAACTTGAAAAATCCACAAGCCCAATGAAACGAGTAGCTATTATATTTCTTCTTGGACTTTTTGGCCTTTCATCATGCAATGAAAAAATTGATTTGCTCGGAGATTACCAAGAAACAGCTGTAGTCTATGGCTTACTTGATCACGCGGACAGTCTTCATTTTATTAAAATCACGCGTGCATTTATTGGACCTGGAAGCGCAGTTGACTTAGCTCAAATTTCTGATTCAAGTTATTTCAACCAAGTTAATGCAACCGTTACAGAATTTGTTGGCGACGTAGCAACACGTACTTGGGTTCTTAAGGACACCTTGGTAATGAATAAAGAAATCAATGGTGCATTCTATGGACCCGAACAAAAGGTATATTATTTCAAGACCTTACCTACTGGGCCAAATGAAGTACAACAAGGACCACCCAGCTCCTTAAATTCTTCACTTAACAAAGATGCTACCTACAAACTGGAAATTGATATAGACAACGGTAAATTTAAAGTCTTAGGTGAAACGGACCTTGTCAACGGCTTAACTTCCCCAGCAAATTCACAGAATTTCACCTTTAAGTTCGCTAATAATCCGGGGTCTTACGTGAGCGCTGGCGTTGCAGCAGTCAATACCTTTGGGAATGCCTATGTGGTTAACACATCGCTTAAAGTTATCTATAATGAATACATTGGGGCCAATAAAACTGTATCATCCTTTGATTGGAAACTCGGTGAATCCAGCATTCTACCGGGAGAGTCTCGTACCTTCACAGCGTATGGTGAAACCTTCTATACCTTAATGAAAAATGATGTTACTGCCGACCCTTCCATTACGCGAAGAACCTTTGAAGGCATAGAATTCACCATCACCGGAGGTCATGAGGAACTATACAATTATATGGTTGTCAATGCCCCAAGCTCATCCTTATCGCAAAGCAAACCAAGTTATACCAATCTTACCGTAACGAATGGAAAACGGGTTGTAGGCATTTTCTCTTCTCGTCAAACCCTGAAGTTCTACAGGCCATTTTACACCAATGCTGCCCAAGCATACATTCGAGCAATCGATAAAAAATCTACCCGCGAATTATGTCAAGGGCCAATTACCGGACTTCTTTTGTTTTGCTCTAACCATCCCGGAGATAACGTCGTTGGCGCTGAGGAATCCTATGCATGCCAGTAGTCCGAACTCATGGATGAGCGTAAAACCTTATTCGTAGATTTAATTCTACCTGTTCCAATACGGAACTTATTCACCTACAGGGTTCCCTATGAGCTGAATGAAGCCATTTCCATTGGTCAGCGTGTGATTGTACCCTTTGGGAAGAATAAACGGATTACTGGAATAATTGCTAGCATCCATGAAACTGCACCAAGCGCTTATCAGGCAAAATATCTAGAGTTTATTTTAGATGATGAACCCATCCTATCGCCCCACCAATTGGCCTTTTGGAATTGGATCTCTTCGTACTATCTGGCACCGATCGGTGATATTATGGCTGCCGCCTTACCCGCGAATTTCAAATTGGCAAGTGAAACAAAGGTATTAATCCATCCTGACTTCGACGGGGCGGAAACATCCGATGCTCAAGAACAGTTAATTCTCGAAACCTTAGCGCATCGTGAACAAGTGGATTTAAAAGAACTTTCGGAAATACTTGGCATTAAAAATATTCAAGTGCTAATCAAGCGCATGATAGAGAAACGCATAATCATCACGCACGAAGAAATCAATCAACGTTATACGCCTAAAACCAAAACCTATATTCGGATCAATCCATCCCATAATGAAGCTAAACTGAGCAGTATTCTCGAGGAACTTAATAGCCGTTCGAGTAGTCAGAATCAAATGAATGCCTTGCTTAGAATAATGCAGTTGCTGCCAATTCACGGAATAGAACAAGAATACCTTGAGAAAAAGTTGCTGCTAAGCCATGAAATCAGTCCGAGCGCACTAACGTCTCTTGAAAAAAAGGGAATAATCATGCAAGAGAAATTACGCATAGACCGCGTAGGATCAGCCATGGAAGGAAATGCTGCATTTCCTGTATTGAGCACCAATCAAGATACTGCCCTTCATGCGATTGAAGAAACATGGAAAAAGCAAGACATTACCTTACTGCATGGAGTTACTGGTTCAGGAAAAACAGAAATCTATATCCACCTCATTCAAAGCTATTTAGATTTAGGAAAACAAATTCTTTTATTAATACCTGAAATTGCGCTGACTACCCAATTAATACATCGACTCGAAAAATATTTCGGCAAACAAATCGGTGTCTATCATTCAAAATTTAACCAAAATGAACGTGTAGAAATCTGGAATAAAGTACATGCAAACCATCCGAATGAATTTAGGGTGATTATTGGTGCTCGATCTTCCATATTTCTACCTTTTCAAGACCTTGGACTCGTGATCGTTGATGAGGAACATGAAAGTTCGTACAAGCAACATGATCCATCCCCGCGCTATCACGGACGAGATGCCAGCATATACCTTGCTAAAATGTTCAACGCGAAAGTACTGCTTGGATCTGCAACCCCTTCGCTTGAATCCTTTCAAAATACCCTCGACCATAAATATGGCTACGTTAGATTAGATGCTCGGTTTGGCGACTTAAAAATGCCAGAAATCCTTATCGCAAATACACAAAAAGAAACGGCAAGCAAATCCATGACGTCTCATTTTTCAAGCTTATTACTTGAGCACATGACTAAAGTATTAGGCGATAAAGAACAGGTCATTCTGTTTCAAAACAGACGAGGATACACCCCTTATTGGTCTTGTGAAATTTGTGGTTGGATTCCTAAATGCGATGCATGTGATGTTTCTTTAACTTATCACAAACATGTTAACCTGCTGAAATGCCATTATTGCGGATATACGAGCTCCCCCATGGGCAGTTGCGGCGCTTGCGGGAGTCATAAGTTAAAGATGCAGGGGTTTGGTACTGAAAAAATTGAGGATGAACTAGAAAAAGTATTTCCTGATGCAAAAATTGCGCGAATGGATTTGGATACTACACGTTCTAAGCACGCCTATTCTGAACTGATTACTCGCTTCGAAAACAGAGAAATAGATGTGCTCATTGGTACACAAATGCTTTCCAAGGGCTTGGATTTTGACAATGTGAGTTTGGTTGGAATTCTCGATGCCGACCATCTTTTAAATCGTCCAGACTTTAGAGCCTATGAGCGTGGATTTCAACTGATGACCCAAGTAGCAGGAAGAGCAGGAAGAAAAAATAAACGCGGTAAAGTTGTGATTCAAACGAAGCAACCAGACCACTGGGTACTGCAATTAGTTAGCTCACACGACACCCTTCAGTTTATTAAGAATGAATTGATAGAACGTAAGAATTTTAATTATCCCCCCTTCTCGAAACTCATAATAATAACCTTGAAACATGCCGATGAGAACTTGTTGAATCGGGCATCACAAGACTTGGCCATGCATTTAAAAAGTGCCTTGAAGGAACGTGTACTCGGACCTGAATTTCCCATTGTAAAACGCATCCAGAACCAATACCAAAAGGAAATCAAAATAAAATACGAGAAGTCGCTATCGGATAAAAAAATTAAGGAGCACCTCATGGCACTCCTTACTAATTTTTACGAGATGGTTTCTTACAAAGCCATCAAAGTGAATATAGACGTTGATGCATATTAACCCAAATAGCTTTTCAGAATCTTATTCTTGGATGTATGTTTCAATCGTCGAATCGCTTTCTCTTTAATCTGACGAACGCGTTCTCTAGTTAAATCAAAACGATCACCTATTTCTTCTAAAGACATCGGTGGACGACCATCTAATCCGTAGAACATGCAGATTACTTCACTTTCACGCGGGGTTAGCGTTAGCAATGAACGTTTAATGTCACTGCGTAAGGATTCCATGGTAAGATTATTCTCAGGACTTGGCATCCCTTCACCGCTCATCACATCATACATGTTGGAAGAAGACTCGTCTCCCTCTACCAATGGAGCATCCATAGAAACATGCCTTCCGTTTTGAGCCAGCGATTGCTTCACCTCATCCGTACTGCAATTCAAAAATTCAGCTAACTCTTCGGCAGAAGGAGGTCGTTCAAACTTCTGCTCTAATTCAGAAAATGCCCGATTAATCTTATTGATATTTCCAATCTTGTTCAGTGGTAAACGAACAATACGTGCTTGCTCAGCTAATGCCTGCAAAATTGATTGTCGAATCCACCAAACCGCATAAGAAATGAATTTGAATCCTCGGGTTTCATCAAAGCGCTCAGCGGCCTTGATTAATCCAAGATTTCCTTCATTAATCAAATCGGGAAGGGCAAGCCCTTGGTTTTGATATTGTTTTGATACGGAAACCACAAATCGAAGATTTGCTTTGGTTAAGCGCTCTAACGCGGCGCGATCTCCAGCGCGAATTCTTCGTGCTAATTCCACTTCTTCATCTGCGGTAATCAAATCCACCCTACCAATCTCTTGAAGATATTTGTCAAGTGATGCTGTCTCTCGGTTGGTTACCTGTTTCGCAATTTTCAGCTGCCTCATAAACTATTGTATTTTAACGTAGTGAAGACTCTAACGCAGAAACATCAAAAAGGTTAGTGCTTTTTTACAAAAAAAATGAAAATAGGTTGGATTTTGTGATTATATAGCTAATCCAAGGGATTCGCGCACACGTTTTAATACGGGATTAGCCACTGCCATTGCACGTTGTGCTCCCACATGTAAGATTCGCTCTACTTCCTTTGGATTATTCATATAATGCGCGTAAAGTCTCCGTTCGTTTGAAAACTTAGTACATATTAACTCAAATAATGCCTGTTTCGCATGACCATATCCATAACCACCTGCTAAATAATTTGCTCGCATTGTTTGGATGTCTGACGGCTCGGCCAACAATTGATATAAATTAAACACATTGCATGTATCCGGATTCTTTGGTTCCTCAAGTGGGGTACTATCCGAAGCAATACTCATAATGCGTTTACGCAACTGTTTTTCATCCTCAAAAATATCAATGATGTTATTTCTAGATTTGCTCATTTTTTGGCCATCAATTCCAGGAATTAACTTCGTTTCATCATTGATATGCTCATCCGGTAAAACAAAAATGTCGCCCATCTTGGCATTAAATCGAGCAGCCACATCTCTGGTAAATTCCAAATGCTGCAATTGATCCTTTCCGACAGGAACTTGATTGGCATCGTACAATAAAATGTCTGCAGCCATTAACATTGGATAAGTAAACAACCCGCCATTTACATCTGCTAAACGGTCCGCTTTATCCTTAAAACTATGCGCCAAGGTAAGCCGTTGATACGGAAAGTAAGTAAGTAAATACCACATAAGTTCAGTAACCTGCGGAATATCACTTTGCCTGTAAAAAACTACGTTCTCGGGATTAAGACCACAAGCCAACCAAGTTGCTGCCGTGGACAAGGTATTATTCTTTAGGGTCTGGGGGTCCTTAACTTGGGTTAATGAATGCAAATCAGCGATAAACAAAAACGAATCATTGCCTGGGATTTCAGACATTTGAATTGCGGGCAAAATAGCCCCTAGAATATTACCTAAATGCGGGGTGCCTGTACTTTGTATTCCGGTTAAAACTCTTGGCATGATTTATTTCTACAAAAATAACAAATCAGTAGATAAATTCACGAAATCAAGTTAATTCCTTACTTTTGACCATGCGAATATTTTTGGGAATTCTATCGCTTCTTTGGAAAGTTCATATCGCTATCGTGTTCTTTTTCTTCGCAATCTTACTGTTTCCATTTTTCCTAATCATCATTCAATCCCCTCGAACAAAGAATTACAGCTTTTATCTGTTCATATTCTGGAGCTACATGATGCGCGTCTTTTGTTTATATCCGATTAAGAAAATTAGACACGGTGAAATGCCAAAAGGACCCTATATCATTGTTGCAAATCACACATCCTACTTGGATATTTTCTTCATGTATTCCATCATCCCTCAGCATCAGTTTATGTTTTTAGGTAAAAGTGAAATCTTGGGATATCCCCTTGTAAGTACGTATTTCAAAAGCATGAATGTACCCGTTTATCGAAATGATAAATCAAAGGCAGGAAGAGCATATTTAGGGGCCATTAAAGCGTATCAACAAGGGTTTTCGTTGGCAATTTTTCCAGAAGGAACCTTTCCGGAAATAGACTTACCAAAAATGATTGCTTTCAAAAGTGGCGCTTTTAAATTGGCAAAAGAACTTAATGCACCAATTTTCCCAATTACCTTCATGAACAATTATAAATTATTTTCAGATCCACTGGAATGGTTAGGACCTGCACGCCCAGGCCTAGCTGTAGTTCATTTGCATCCGCTTGTCACAGTAGATCAAATTGAATCAATGACCGCTGAAGAATTGAAAGCGCATTGTTTTCAAATTATTTCAAAACCACTCGAGGAAGCGCATCCCGAACTTTACTAACTTTACCACATGAACATAGACGATCACCTGATTAATCACCTCAGTAATTTAGCTAAACTATCTTTTGAAGGAGATAACAGAGAGGCATTGAAGAAGGATTTAGAGAAAATCATTGGATTCATGAATCAATTAAACACCTTAGATACGGATGCGGTAAAACCACTCGTGTTCATGACAGACGAAGTAAATCGCTTACGAACTGACGAAGCGCATTTGGAAATTTCGAAAAATGACGCCTTGAAAAATGGTCCTAAACACGACAGCGACTACTTCCGAATTCCAAAAGTAAAAGGAAAGCACAACAATTAATTGATGTATCGGGATTTCTCAACAATAACACAGCGATTATTCTGTTGCTTTAAGTACCCCAATTCATAACAAAAATAATAGGTATCCCCTTTTTGTGTTTGGAATAAATTCGTGTGATAATTAAAGTTATACCCCATTTCAATCAGATCAACTGTTGGCTTTACACATTGTTTATTTGAAAGAAGCTCTTCTAGAATTCTACGATTTTTACGCAAAATTCGATTGACTTTTCGAACAGTAGCGTTACTGTCTTCATTCAACCGATTATTGAAGGTGTTTCGACAATAATCAGAACAGAATTTCTGGTCTTTTCGTCCATTTAGGACTTCATTACATTCTCGGCAATGACGATTACTCATAGGATAGTTGATTAACAAGAATTAACAAGGAAAAATAAAGGAAAGCATCCAAATAGTGCCAATTTTAGGCTCGGAAAAAAGACGCGAATGGAAAATAATGTAAATCAAGAAATGCATCGAACAGAACAATTACGGAAAATTGCCGAAAAAATTGCACTGGAGCATCAAGTATTGTCGATCCTCAAAAACGAAATTGCAAAAAAAATTGTCGGACAGCACCAACTCATTGACCGTTTAATCATTGCTTTATTATCGAATGGGCATATTCTACTTGAAGGGGTACCTGGTTTGGCTAAAACACTTGCCATAAAAACACTATCCGATGCAGTTGATGGTACGTTTAATAGAATTCAATTCACGCCAGACCTGCTTCCAGCAGATTTAACAGGGACGCAAATTTATCAGCAAAAATCAGAAAAATTCGTTGTAAAAAAAGGACCTGTTTTTGCATCTTTTGTCCTAGCGGATGAAATAAACAGAGCTCCTGCAAAAGTTCAAAGTGCCTTATTGGAAGCAATGCAGGAAAGACAAGTAACGATAGGCGATGAAACCTTTATCTTACCCTCTCCCTTTCTTGTAATGGCAACTCAAAATCCGATAGAACAAGAAGGCACCTATCCACTACCGGAAGCACAAGTAGACCGATTTATGCTTAAAGTAACGATCGGATATCCATCGAAAGATGAAGAATTATTAATTATTCGTAACCATATTAATCCAAGTACAAACCAAAAAGTGAATCCTGTCCTATCGTTGGTTGACATTGAACGAATGAGATCCCTGGTGGAACAAATATACATGGATGATAAAATTGAACGGTACATTGTATCGTTGATATTTGCAACACGAAACCCGTCGGAATATGGGGCAAGCGACTTGGCAAATTACCTTTCTTTTGGGGCCTCACCGAGAGGGAGCATCAACCTTGCAATGGCCGCTAAGGCACATGCATTCCTGAAAGGACGAGCATTCGTTATTCCCGATGATGTGCAGGCCATGGCTACGGATGTGCTCAAACATCGAATAGGACTCACCTATGAAGCAGAAGTAGCCAATCTGAAATCCGACGACCTCATTCAACAACTTGTTTCTCGCATCGAAGTTCCTTAATTCATGAACAGAGAAGAAATACTTAAACGGATTCGGACGATTGAAATAGCCACCAAAGGACTCCGAAGAGATTTGTATTCAGGTCAATATAAAACGGCATTCAAAGGACGAGGAATGTCTTTTGCCGAGGTTCGCGATTACCAATACGGAGATGAAATTCGCACCATAGATTGGAATGTTACCGCCCGATATAATACACCATACGTGAAAGTGTTTGAGGAGGAACGCGAATTATCAGTAATGGTATTGGTTGATGTCTCTGCCTCGTTTTATTATGGAACAGATCACCACTCTAAAATTGAAAAAGCCGTAGAATTTTTAGCCACTATCGCCTTTTCCGCCCTTGTAAACAATGACAAAACAGGGGCTATTTTCTTCTCTAATGATGTGGAGTGCTACATCCCGCCCAAAAAAGGACGAGAACACATCTTGTACATGATTGACCGCCTCATTGCCTTCAATCCAGTTCACAAAGGCACAACGCTGAGCGCACCATTAAAAGCGCTTCGCCAGACCCAAAAAAAACGTGCAATTTGTTTCTTAGTCACGGATTTTGTAGATGAATCACTCAACCTTGATGAATTGTATTTAACAAAAAAATACCACGACTTAATTGGCGTAAAAATCAATGATCCAAGTGAAAAAGACCTGCGGATTCCTGCTGTTTATCAAGTAGTTAATCCCGAAACCGGCAAAACTCAATGGGTAAATGGATTTTCCGAGTTTTTCAAACGAGCCTTCAAATCTAACTTTCTTGCCCATGAAGAAAAAGTAGAACGCGATTTAAAAACACGGGGTATACCGTTAATAAATTTGCAAACCAATGCATCGGTCATAGAACCCTTAACTGCATTTTTCAACCAACGAAAATGAAACAACTAGTTTTATTTGTTGCCTTAATTTCTGCACGGGTACTAACCATGGCACAAGAACCGAACACCTATGTTTCAAGTAAAGAGATAAGCGTCGGTGGAATTCTTGAAGTTCAATACGAAATAAGTTTATCAAAGAACCAGCACATAACATTCAATCCACCCCTGGGGTATTTTCCCTGCAACCGAATTTCCGCTAAGTCCAACTTAAAGGGAACGGAATTTAAGGAGTTGGAAATATTGAGTTACAGCGACACCATTGTGGATTCAGGCGAATCCAAACTTTGGCGCGCCAATTTCAAATTAATCCCTTGGGATACAGGAACCTTAGTACTTCAGCCACTCCCCTATTCCCTGGATAGTCAAATGAGCTATTTTACATCTATACTTGTTCAATCCACCTTTATTCCGGCTAAAAAAGGGGTACGCATTTACGACATTAACGAATCAAGTACACCATTTAAAAAAGAGCTTGTATGGACAGAACTTTTATCGAAATACTGGTGGATCCTATTGCTCTTCTTACTCATTGGCTTGTTCATTGTTGTTTATAAAAAAAGGGCTAACGTTGCGCCCATCGAACCCGAGTCCATAACGCTGAAGCAACAGACCCTTCAATCCATTGAAAAATTAGAAGCTAAACACCAATGGCGCACAGACCAGAAACTTCATTATACGGAATTAAGTTTTATTCTTCGGTGGTACTTGTCAACACGTTACAAGATAAATTTATTGGAACGAACCACCTTTGAAACCATCTTGTTACTTAGGGCGCTAAAGTTAGATGAATACCTCATTACACAGATCAGCCTAATTTTCAAGGAAGTAGACGCAGTGAAATTCGCGAATAGCGAACTACCATCTAGCGAACACGAAAAATTAATTGAATGGTCGAAAGAAGTAGTAATTATAAGTAGCCCTGTGGAAACATCGCATGTTTAATCGTTGGAATTTAAATATAACCCAATATGAGTATTTGGAACCCACTTGGTTTTGGGCACTATTGATGGTTCCAATCGTCGCGGGTTGGTTGTATTTCTTGGACCGCAGACGAGGGGGTGACTGGAAGTATAATGGTACGATTCAACACTTAAATGGAAGTAGATTTAATTTCTTATCGCTATTTCGCACCGGTATCGTATTGTTACCCGCTGCCGTACTCACCCTGCTCATCATTGCTATGGCGAAACCCTATTCATGGCAGCAAAGCGACCAAAAACACGAAGAAAACAAATTCGGAATCGATATCATGCTTTCGATGGATGTTTCTATGTCGATGTATGCAACAGACTTTAAACCTAACCGCTTGGAAGCGGCAAAAGAAGTTGCAATTGACTTTATAAATGGTCGAAACGGTGATAAAATTGGGCTGGTACAATATGCGGGTGAGGCGTTTACAAGTTGTCCGCCTACGCTTGATTACCCTATTTTAATAGAACAGCTCACGAAAGCAGATGGAATGGAAATGGAACCAGGAACAGCCATCGGAACAGGATTAGGAACAGCCGTTGTACAACTCAGAAATGATCAATTAAAATCTAAGGTCATTATTTTACTCACAGATGGAAGTAATAATTCCGGAGATATAAGTCCTCAAGATGCGGCATTATTGGCGAAGGAAAAGAATATTTGCGTGTATACAATCGGAATTGGTAGTAATGGAGTTGCTCCCACGCCAATTATGACTTCAACGGGAATAATCTACGAAAATATGCCTGTTGAAATTGATGAGCAAACCTTAACCCAAATTGCAACAACCACTGGAGGGATGTATTTCCGAGCTACAGACAAGGATGGATTAAAAAAAATATATGAGCAGATTGAGGTGATGGAAAAACGAAAAATCACGCATAAGGTAGTTCAAGCTGACCCTCCTCCAACCCCTCAAGCATTTTTAAACTGGGCCTTTGTTTTAATACTCATTTATTTAGTAGTGTCTTCATTTTTATTTTTACCTCAAATAAACGATTAAAGAAATGAACGTGAGGAAAGACATCATTTATAGTTTCGTTTCCATTGGTGTGATCGCACTAATATTAGGTGGACTTAATTATTATTTTAGTCAATCCGTTCAAGGTAAATCAACGCTCATCTTCACAAAGCCAGGATATCTTTATATGTTTTGGATTGTTCCAATCGCCTATGTCGTTTATTATAGAAATCAGCGCATCAAAGAAACCTTACAAAAGCAATACGCCAGTCCATTATTTAATCGAACTATAAGCACATTTAGAACAACTGTATCGCAGTTTTTTCTAACCTTGAGTATATGTTTTGTAATCATTGCCTTAGCACAACCGGTATTTGGCAAAAAGAAAGTTAAAGGGGTATCAAAATCCTTAGAAATCGCCATTTGCTTGGATATATCCAATTCCATGAATGTTAGAGATTTGCAGGGTGAATCCAGAATTGAGGTAGCAAAACGGACCATTGGCGGCTTAATTAATCAACTCTCAGGTGAAAAAATAGGCCTGTGTGTATTCGCCGGAAACGCTATGGTTCAATTGCCATTAACCTCCGATTATCAGACCGCGCAACTATTTACGGAAGAAATACAATCAAGCTATATTTCAAATCAAGGAACGAATATAATTGAAGCCTTAGAAACAAGTGTTTTAATGTTCTCAAAGAGTAATGAACCGAAGTGCATTCTTATGATCAGTGATGGTGAAGATCATGAAAATCAACAAAGTGAAATTTATAATTTCATAAGGGAACAACACATTGCATTTTATGGAATTGGAATTGGATCAACCAATGGTGGACCTATTCCAGAGGATCCGCAAGACCCTTATTCAGCAAATAAAAGAGATGCCAATGGATTCACTGTCAATTCAGCACTTAATCCTAATTTCATAAAAGACTTAGCCAGTCGCCTTAATGGTACTGCAATAATTACCAGCGAAGCATATCCAGATTTGGATGCGATATTAACAGAAATTAACCACGCGAAATCAACAAAATCACGAAATTTGGACTTTGAAATCAAGGCTAGCATTTACGAATACGCCGTATTGCTTGCATTGATCTCTTTATGCGGTTGGATATTAGTAAAAGGATTTAAAGCGAATGAATAAACATTACCTTGTTCTTTTTCTTGGATTAATTATTCATTGGGGATTTGCCCAACAATGGGTGGATTCCATTGATGCAGCGCGCCAAGCGTATCATAAAAAAAACTACGCAGACGCTGAACGGATATACAAATCACAGTACGAAAAGGCGAAATCAAAAGGAGGGATTGACGAAGAACTTGCTCAAACTAAGTATCGTCAAAGAGATTACAAAGGAGCCATTCATTTTTATCAAAAAAAATTAAAATCGGTAAAGAACAAAACTGAAAAAGCTCGAGTAAAACACAATCTTGGAAATTCATATTTTGAAAAAGGAGACTATGCCAAGGCAATTAAAGCATATAAAGAATCCTTGAGGTTGAATCCTGCTAATGATAAAACAAGGTACAACCTTAGCGAAGCAATTCGACAGCAACAAAATCAAGAAGAAAAAAACAAACCAAACAATCCAAATAAGCAAAACGGTCCTAAAAAAAATCCATCAGATTCAAAGCAAAAAAACGATCCAAAAAGCGGAAATAACAACAATAAGAATTCCAATAAAAACGGACAGTCAAGCCAAGGTAAACTTCCCAAAAAAGAGGTAGAACGAAAATTAGATGAGCTTGCAAGAAAAGAAGGAGAAACTCGAAGAAAGATGGGTAGTGGTAAAAGTAAATCCAATAATTCGTCGAATAAAGATTGGTAATGACAAAACTATTTACACTGGTGTTGATTGGAATCGTTTGCATGTTACATGCCCAAAAACCGATTGTAAAATTAGAGGTTGACCAAACGAAAATCACGCTCGGCAATGAATTAATTATCACCGTTAAATCGAATATTGAAGGTGAAATCACCATTAACTTCCCCTCGGAATTTGTCAGAGGGTATGATGTAATGAGCGGGATGGAACAAGAAGTTGATTATAATACCGGAATCGTTAACACCATTAGTTATTATTCTCAGAATGGAAGCTTTAAAAAGACAGGAACGTTCAGCATTGGTCCGGCCTACGTTAAACGCGGCAAGCATATATTTAAATCAAACATGGTCCAAATTACTGTGCAAAAGGAACATGTAGATAACGGCAATGGAACCATAACTTCTAAACAACTCAAACAACTAGCTTTTGGCGTAATTGAAGTCAACAAAACATCGCTTTACGAAGGCGAACCCTTAATCGTCCAAGCCAAAGTATATTCAAGATTCGCTCCAACAAGTATTGAAGATTATCAAACCTATAAAATTGACCAGAGTATAGATAAACAAGTATTGGATAATGCACAAAATCTAACAGCACGTAAAGAAAGCGTAAAAGGCGTAGGAATGTACGTTATAACACACGATAAAAATCTTCTCTTCCCAACGGGGAGTGGCGCATTACAAATTAACCCGTTTAAACTCGTGTTGCGACAACACTTTGATGGCTTAGCGGTGGTATCTAACGGCGCGAGTGTTAATGTTAAGCCATTGCCTAACAATGCCCCAAAATCCTTTATAGGTTTTGTTGGTTCGTTAGAGGCAAAATGCCAATATAATG
This sequence comes from Flavobacteriales bacterium, assembly GCA_947463385.1. Lineage (GTDB taxonomy): Bacteria > Bacteroidota > Bacteroidia > Flavobacteriales_D > Crocinitomicaceae > UBA952. The sequence goes on along the minus strand of CANHSL010000005.1, from coordinate 9,896 downwards.
GGACTTGCGATAAAAAAGGGGACATAATAAAACTTGAGCTGGTACTTAGTGGAAAAGGTAATTTGCACAATGTCGATGCGCCAAAATTAATCCTAAGCAAAGGACTAATTCAATTTGGCAAACCCGCCTTAACAGAAGCCTATTCATTTGGTGCCCAGGGAGCTGAAGGTAAAATAATTTATAATTACACGCTTCAATCTACCAATAACGAAAGAAAAGAAATTAATGATCTATTAATAAGCTACTTCAACCCCGAGAAAGAAGCGTATGTAACGCTTACCTTAGATGGTTTCAAATCCACGGATGTTCAAACAAATACTCCCATCACAAAAAAAGGAACAACTACGGTTATTAAACCGGATAATATAAACAAACCCACAGAACCCGCCACTTCGAATAAAAACTTTATTACTTGGGGTATTCTTTCTTTGGCGTCTGTATTATTTCTAGCCACGATTGGATTGTTCTATCTTCGTAAAAAACCAGCACAAATCAATCCGTTTATTAGCGACACAAAAATCAATAAACAAGCAACCCTTAGCCCCCAAATTAGTGGAGCAATGCTCAACGAACAATTCGAAAGCGCAATACATCAAGGCTCAATATCAGACATAGAGCGAATTATATTTAATGCGATCGCTTTGGGTTTAAATAAAAATCCAGCACATGAAACAAAAGAAACCCTGTTAGCGGAATTGCGACTGTTAAATGAATCCGATGCGAATCAAATACATGCTTGGTATTTAAGTGTGCAACAAGCCAAATATGGGTTAAATGTAAATGACATTGATGATAAAGAGATGATTTCCGAAAGTAAAACTATATACGAACTTATCAAGCGTAATTATTCGATTTGATAGGTGACCCCATCGATAACGGCTTCTACATTCTCAAAGTACTCTTTAGCCTCTATAATATGTTGATCTGTATTCGGATATCTTGAGGAAAAATGACCCATTAGCAGTTTACGTGCACCAATTTCTTGAGCTAAACTTGCTGCTTCTGCGGCCGTAGAATGAAAAGTTTGCTTTGCTCTATCCTTTTTATCGGATAAGAACGTAGCTTCATGATACAAGCTAGTGGTTCCAACCGTGTATGATTTTAGCGCGGGAAAAGGCTTCGTGTCAGAACAATAACTATAAATCCTTGATGGTGGTGGAGGCAAGGTATAATCTTTATAAAATACCCAAGACCCATCGATGCGTTGAAAATCCTTACCCTGAGCTAAGAGCTTTAGATGTTCATTACTTAGAGTGCTTCCTTCAACGGCATTTTTATTAATTTTTAAGCGTTGGGATTTTTCTTCAATACTAAATCCAAAGGTCTTAATGCGATGTTTCAGTGGAAATCCCGAAATACGCATTCCCTCATCCTCAAAAATCACCTCTTTTGTTTTCATTTCAAGGGGAATAAAGTTGAAATTAAACTTAAGTGTTGTTTCGCTAGCTCTAAATATAACAGATAGAATTTCCAATAATTCTGGAGGTCCATACAATTGAATGCCTGTAGTTCTTCCCAATAAACTCATAGTTCCAAGCAGACCGGGTAGACCATAGAAATGATCGCCATGCAAATGAGAAATTAAAATGTGATTGATGCGTTGAAATGGCGCATTGAACTTACGAAGTTGCTGTTGTGTGCCTTCGCCGCAATCAATAAGGACGTAGCGGTTGTTGCAATAAACTAATTGAGCTGAGCAAGATCGTTCGGTGGTTGGAACAGCAGCAGAGCTGCCAAGCACTAAAGCATTAAAATTATTCAAAATCGGCTAGGGCTTCTTCAACGGATTGAAAAATCCTAAACACGCGATCTAATTGTGCAATTTCTATCATTTTTAGTACCACGGGCTGGGCCCCTGCGATTGCGAAAGATCCATTTGTATCTTTACACAGCCGATTAGCAACCAAGATTGCACTAAGACCAGAAGAATCACAAAACTTAGTTTTAGTTAAGTCTAGTAACATCTTATTTTGTCCTTTTTTATTTTCAAAAGTAAAAACTGACTTAAGATCTGGTGCGGTATGGGTATCTAATTTTTCAACCATTGAGGTAACCACCACAACATTGTTTCGAACATCACTTGTAAAGTTCATAATAGGCATTTGCTCAAATATATCAAAAATCAGCGTTCAATTTGCGAAGCGAGTAAATAAATAACTGCCATTCGTATGGCTACCCCATTTTCAACCTGATTTAAAATAATACTTTGATCACCATCTGCAACATCAGAAGTGATTTCAACTCCTCTATTAATAGGTCCTGGGTGCATAACAACGATGTCTTTCCCTAAGCTATCTAACAACTCTTGGTTCAAGCCAAATTGAAGCGCATAATCACGTAAACTCGGGAAATACTGAATATCCTGTCGTTCTAATTGAATGCGAAGCATATTTGCAACATCACACCACATGAGGGCTTCATGTAAATTATGTGACACCTTTACCCCCAAACTTTCAATATACTTTGGAATGAGCGTGGAAGGCCCACAAACCATTACTTCCGCACCAAGTTTTTGCAGACAATAAATATTAGAGAGCGCAACCCGTGAATGCAAGATATCTCCAATTATTGCCACTTTTTTCCCTTTAACGGTGCCTAATTTCTCACGGATCGAATATGCATCAAGGAGGGCCTGCGTTGGGTGCTCATGCGTTCCATCGCCTGCATTAATTACTTTGGCAGGAATATGTTTAGTTAAGAAACCCGCAGCTCCTGGAGAGGCATGACGAATCACTACCATATCCACTTTCATTGATAGGATATTATTGACCGTATCAATGAGTGTTTCTCCTTTTTTGACTGAACTATTTGCCGCAGTAAAATTAACCACGTCTGCAGAAAGTCTTTTAGCTGCTAATTCAAATGACAGGCGAGTTCGCGTTGAATTCTCAAAGAATAAATTTGCAATGGTAATATCCCTTAAGGAAGGAACTTTCTTAATTGGACGGTTAATTACATCTTTAAATGAATCAGCCGTTTTGAAGATCATCTCAATGTCCTCAGTTGTTAAATCACGGATTCCCGTAAGGTGCGAAACGCTTAAATTATTCATTCGAATCCTTCATGTATAATTCTACTTTATCTTCTCCATCTCCTTCTAACCAACTCACTTTTACTTTTTCATGGAACAAGGTATCAACCGATTTACCAATATAATCTGCCTGAATCGGTAAATCCCTATTAAATCTTCGATCAATCAACACTAACAATTGGACCTTTGTTGGTCGTCCAAAAGTTAAGAGGGCATCTAATCCAGAACGTATCGTACGTCCAGTAAATAGTACGTCATCTACCAATATAACCTGCTTATTTTCTATGCTAAAATCGATGTTTGTTACACTAGGGATAATTGGTTTTTCTCGTCTTCTAAAATCGTCGCGATAAAACGTGATATCCAAGGACCCGCATACTGGAGCGGCAGATAAGATCTCATTAAGCTTATCTCTTAAGCGTTTAACGACGTGTATTCCTCTAGGCTGAAGTCCAATCAAAACGGTGTTGGAGAAATCTGAATGTTGTTCAATAAGCTCGTGGCACAACCGTGTGAGGGTTAAATCGAATTGTTGGGCATCGAGAATAACCTGCTTATCCATTCGGAGCAAAGATAGTAAAAAAACTGAGAACGATTGCTTTCTTACTTTTGAAGTAGCACGGTAGCGTATGCCTTTATCGCCTTACTTTCCCCAAATGAATCTACGCGTTCATGGGTCGTGGCCTTGATGGAAACGGCATCAATATCCACCTCTAACAATTCGGCAATAATTGACTGCATTTGCGGGATGTGTGGATTGAGCTTTGGATACTCAAGAATTACCGTTGAATCCAGATTCACCAAGGTATATTCGTGTGACTTCATTAAATCAACCACGTTCGCTAAGAGAATTTTAGAATCAATCCCTTTATATTGCGGATCCTTATCTGAAAAATGATGGCCAATGTCTCTTAAATTGGCAGCTCCGAGGATCGCATCACATATGGCATGCAGCAGTACGTCCGCATCCGAATGGCCAACTGCACCAATGTCAGAAGGGATTTCCAAGCCACCAACAATGAGTGGAATACCCGAATCTAATCGATGGACATCAACACCAAATCCTATTCGTAATTTCATAGCTTATTCAGCAGCCTTCACTTGTTTATCGCCAAGATAAAGACGTAAGGTGAATCGAAGGGTATTAGACAATGGATTTTGACGTCCATTTAATGATGCCAAATAAGAGAAATCAATACCGAACATGTTATACTTCAAACTTGCCCCGAGATTCAAATATTGTCGATTTCCTTTATTTCTACTTTCATAGAAGACGCCAGAACGAATAGCAAACGTTTCATTGTACCACCACTCAATTCCTCCAGCAATATTGATCTCTGAAAGCTCCTCTTTCAATTTAGACCCTTTCACCGTTTGATAAGTACCATCTCCATTCACGATATACTCCCCATTTTCATCCTTCGCAACTACTCCAGGAGCATCATAAAACGATTGCAACATCCCGTTAATAACACCCACATCTCCGCTTCGACCTGATAACATAACAGTTTCACCATTGATTTGCTCATACAGGGCAGGAGTAGGAACCAACAAGCGTTGAATATCAATTGAATACGTGACGCTATTGTACGAATCGTACTTAGCCACAATAGCATTTCCGATTTTTAAATTCATTGGAATGAAATCACGCTTAGCCAACACGGAATAAGCTACTTTATTTCCAATATTATTAATGGTTGCTGCAAATTGATACGTAGCGGAAGTTTTACCTAATTTAATACGGTCATTGTAGTACGCGAACGAAAGATCTGCTGCACCAACTTTTCCCGGTTTAGTCATTACACCGGCCACGGTGAGTCCGCCAGTTAAATTTGAATACGCAAATTTTCCATTGACCCCAATACTAAATTTATCCGACAGCTTGAAGGCGTATGCTCCTGTAAGTTCGAATTCACTGGGTTTATCATCTCTCAAGACATTACCCGAAGCGTCGGTAAATGTTATTTCTCCTAAACTAAAGTAGCGCAATGCACCTCCAATCGAATGTTTTTTGTTTACTCGATAATATCCTGACAAATAGGATAAGTGCATATCATTTGTCAATTGACGAAGCCATGGCGTGTAAGACAAACTTAATTCGCTGTTCTTTTCTGCAAAACTTAAGCCTGCTGTATTCCAATATACCGAAGTCGCACTTGGACTAAGCGCTGTACCGGCTTCTCCCATTCCTCCAGCTCTGGAATCTGGCGTTATTGCCATAAAAGGCAAGGCCGTCGTAATGGTATTTAATTGTAAACTATTTTGGTTTGCATCTTGAGAAAAAACAACCAAGGGAGCAATAAAAAGAATAGGAAAAAATAATAAAATCCGCATAATAAAAATTTATACAAGGCGCTAATATACGGAATTCGGGGTGCTTTATTGTATGAACTAATTTAATATCACCAATTTTTGTGTTTCTTCCGCACGTTTTCCATCACTGTTTTGGTATTGTAATCGATAAATATAAACTCCATTCGCAAGCCGGTCTCCATATTCATCTCGGCCATCCCAAAATAATCCCCTGGTCGTAAATCCTTGGGTATTTACTTGATTTTGAATGGTTTTAACAAGCCTTCCGCCAATCGTATAAATCTGAATTTGAACATCCATTACTTCACAGGACTGATTGTGTTCAAGCATGAATTCCGTCGAGGTAGAAAATGGGTTTGGATAATTATATAATCTTTTTACTAATGGGGTTTCTGCCGCTTGTACTGTGAACGAAATTTTAACATCCGATGAATTGTTATTGACATCCCATGCTTTTACGCTAATGGTGTGTTGCCCGGGATCTAAGGTAGTGAATGGATACTTCACTTGACCAGATTGATACGTATTAAGGTCTGAAGTATAGTAATCATTCAAAATAATCGGATTGGCTGATTCTTCATCAAGAATTGCCATTAAATCGTGACCAATCCCATTTCCAACGGTGTTAATTCCGCTTTCGTCAAATAATTTAATGAACAACACAGGTTCTTCATTGCTTATACCGCCGTCTATAAATTGCTCATCATTTAGGTAGGCTGAAATTTCAGGTCCAATGGAATCTACAAGGCCATTTGGGTCAATCCCCCCAATAATAAATGTAGTATCCACCCCAATCGCATCGGTTTGACTTGAAAAGGCATAATAACTGAGTTTACCCCGCCCATAGTTTAATGCAATATCTTTCGGGACGATAAAGCTAAACTCAAAATATCCATTATTCACACTCGCTTTTCCTTTGTAAAGCACATTTCGCTGCAATTCAAAATCTAATACGGGCGATCCTGGATCCTGAGCCAAAGTCTGGTTGTTTTTAATTTTATCAAAAACCGAGGGAACTATCGTTCCATTAAAAGAATTTACCAAGATGTTATTATTGTCCACAATGTGTCCTTTAACGGTAACCTTGCTCAAAGCACTTAAGGTATCCAAAGAGATATAGTCTTTCCCATTGATACTGTCAGTAACAACTCCAAGTCTAGGGAGGGCTAATCGTAAGGCGGGATCACCTATTAGGGTAAAACTGCGCTTATTGTCTGAGGAAAGTGCAACATTCTTGGTTTGCTCTACAATCTCTCCAAAGGTTCTGGGATTCCCATTGGCGTCGCGAACAAATGCATTATTATAAAATGCTAGGCCGACACTGGAATTTACACCAAAGAATACGGAGCGCGTGGTGGTCATTAAGGCAATGGCTCCGCCATTCGGATTGAGCGACATCCATTCCCCTGCAGAGATTCGCGAAGGATCATCATATTTTGTAAACTCGCACGTCGCGGAAACAAACAGCGTTAAAGCATTAATATTTTTCCATGATTGAATTTGAGGAATCGTCACCACACGCTCTTCTGCGAGCCCAACCTCACCACCATGTCCTACATAATTCATAACCAAGGTTCCGCGATTAATACGATCCGTAATGGCATCATACACATCCGGATAGCGCTGTCCTCCAGCAGAGGTTTGTTGCGTATACGCATCCATATAAAGCTTATCTACATTTAACTCACGGTGATTGGCTTTAAGGATATCATATTGAGGTTCCGTATCGTTTTTAATAAAATATCCGTTCTCCTCATCATCAGCAATTTGAACCACCTTGGTTCGCCAATCTCCAAAGGTTAATGCAGAATTATCATCTAAACAACAGTTTGCATTCGCCGATTGGAACAGTTGGGATCCATTCTTCATGTAATGTTCGATTTTATCAACTTGTTGTTTAGCTTGGGTGGCATCGCTAATCAACAAACGACCCACGCCGATATCAATTAAATCAGAATCATAAATTGCTTCATTATCATCTAACATTCCGAAATAGTCATCGGTTACTAATGCCGAAATATGATTTTCACTGTTATCCACTTGATACGTAACAATAAAATTGTTGTTGTTGTCAATTCGGTCTTTTGGATCATACGTTCCATCACCGAATAAACATAAATATTTAATCATTTTTGATCCGTTTTGGAGGGAGCGATCATGAAACATTTTAGCCATTTTTCTTATGGCTGTTGGGTCCTGAGCGCCTGAACTGAATTCGTTGTACACTTGGTCGATAAGAACGACATGTACATCCAATCCTTCCGAACGATGTAAATTCGCTAAACGCTCGGCTTGGTTAATGAAGGATGCAGGAGTAACGATTAGATAATCCGCTTGACTTAATCCGTGTAAATTCTGATTATTGATTCCACCAACAGCGGAAGGAGTAAGAAAACCACTTCCATTGGAAGCCACAAATTCACGGTAATATTTTTCGCACCAAAAATTAAAAACACTACCGTTGAGTGTTCCTTTTACTTTGCGTGGTGCGTGAGGAACAGAAAGGTCCCAAACAAAGCCTGATGCATTAAAATTGCTTAATTGATATTTAACTAAAATAGACGAGTCAGGGGTAGTTAAGTTACGAAATCCAAACTGGGCGCCGCTAAATGTTAAATTCCGTCGGGCATTCAATAAAATTCGATCCAAATAGGTTAACGTTGTCGCATTGTTTCGATTTACCGTAAGGGATAAATTCAGTGCCGCACTTGGATTAGTGGCGGTAAAATTAACGACTGAACGGTTGTAATCATAGGGCGCAACTGGAAGGGTTGTTTGAAAAACCTGGGTTCCATTAACGGAATACTTCTGCGCTGTTCCTGAAGATGTTAGCGCATTGGAGGCGAGTGACACACGAAAACGAGCGGGAGTTGATGCTTCGATTGCAGGAACAGAGAATGTGAATGTCCTTGCCAATTCAATATCAAATAATTCCCCATACCATCGTTTTCCTCCACCGACTAATGAAACTAAGTCATTCTCGTAGACATCTCTGTAATCGTAACTGGTATATGTCAAACTTTCTACTCCTGTCGAATAATCTACCTCATTAATCAGCTTCGCTGGAAGGGAAGAATTAATGTGAATGAAATAATAGGATTTGTCTGAATACGGATTTCTACGTTGTTCGAATTCTGCCGAACCATTGGCATACCATTGATGCGGCCCCATTCCATAAAAGAGTATATAGTCTCCATCATCAAATGAACCATCCTGCGCACCAAACAAAGCAATCGAATTTTGCGCTAAGTCATCGGTGTAGGGTGTCGAATTTAATTCTGGCAAACTTCCTTCTCCGTTACCGAATACATGAATGTGGTTAGGATTCAAACCGCTCGTATTAATTCCAAGCGCAGTTAACAAGGTCTTATCTATTTTATGAATCCCATCAGATGTTATTGCAATTTTATACCATTCACCTTGATCCAAAACAGAAGTAGCAGCAAAGTCTTTATTAATCGATGGAGGGGCTTTGGGGTTTAAGCTTACCGAAACAGATAGTAACTTTTTCAGCATTCCATTTTCAAAGAAGAACGGAAAACAAGAAAAACTCAACATCGCTTTTTCGCCAGCTCGCGTTACTTTGAGTGAGTAGCTTAATGAATCGGAGGGATGAAAGCCAATCGCAGTTAAATATGTGCTTTCATCCGAAGTAGCTTCAATAGCAACCATTGAACTGAGTATGGAAGAAAAATTCACTGACTTTAGTTCCTGCCTGAAAAGATATCTAGGAATGCCATCCGATGGTAATTCAGTGCCGAACGACGGAACTAAATAATTTGATTCACTTAATGTTACCGGAACAGAAGCTTTCCAGTGCAAGGATATTTCAATGGTCTGCGCTTCCAATGAACTCCACAGAAAACACACAAAAAAAAACAAGATGCTCGGGTACTTCATAGTGCAAAAATAGTCGGAAACATCAAAAACGGAAAGGTGTTTTAATTATTTGAAAATATTTACGATATTTGTAACCAAGTTAACTTAAACCCGTACAAGCGCTCGTGATAAACCGTGTAAGTCAATTCTTATTTATAAATGTGGGTAAGCTGTTCACATTACTGTGCTTGTTGTTTTTAGCACAAACCTCTTTGGCCCAAGACCCAACCTTTACACAGTTTTATTCGAATCCACTGTATTTGAATCCTGCTTTAGCTGGAACCACAGGATGCCCTCGTGTTTCATTAAACTACCGCAATGAATGGCCACAACTCACGGGGAACTACACCACGTATTCTGCTGCTTTTGATTCCTACGTAAAGGACATTAAAGGTGGAGTTGGTATTATCGCAATGTACGATCAGCAAGCGGAAGGAACAATCTCCACGACCATGCTGGGTGGGATTTATTCATACAATCTAAAAATAAATCGTAAGGTATCTTTTAATTTTGGAGTTCGTGCAGCATACATTCAGAAATATTTGGATTGGGAAAAACTAACCTTTGGTGATATGATTGACCCACGAAGAGGGTTTATTTACCAAACAGGTGATGTACCGAGAGGTGGTCGTAGAGGTCTTTTTGACGCAAGTGCAGGTGCAGTTATTTTCAC